>CAYRIZ010000092.1:0-1903 GCA_964424565.1 uncultured Enterobacterales bacterium | reverse complement strand
AAACCCCTTGCTGGAAGCGGGTTTGCGGTCAATTTTGAAAACCGAAAGTAGAGATTTATCTTTTGGTGCTGACTCCCATACTGCTCATCATCGGCTGCCCTATAGGTACGAGCATTTGTATAGGATCTGCCTTATCCATGGCCGTGGTACTGGGCCCCAGAGCCACTCTGGTCTCAGCTACCCGTATATACTCAGGCATGAACAGCTTTGCCCTGATTGCCATTCCTTTCTTTGTGCTGGCCGGTAATATCATGAACACCGGAGGTATTGCGCAGAAACTGGTCAATCTGGCCAAGGTATTCATCGGCTTCATCCCGGGTGCGCTGCTGCATACCAATACTGTGGCCAACATGATGTTCGGTGCTATTTCCGGCTCAGGTGTGGCTGCCGCTGCCGCCATAGGTTCAGTGATGCTGCCGGTGGAGAAAAAAGAAGGCTATGAGCCACGCCTGTCGGCTTCAGTGAACATAGCGTCGGCGCCTTCAGGAATGATTATTCCTCCTTCCAATATTTTCATTATTTACTCCCTGGCCTCAGGCGGTGTTTCTGTGGCAGCCCTGTTCGTGGCCGGTTATTTGCCGGGCATTCTGTGGGGACTGGCGGTCATCATAGTGTCTGCCTTCTATGCCTGGAAGCTCAAATACAAGTCACAGCCGGTAAGCGGTTGGAATTTGCGCATACAAATCATCATTGAAGCTATACCGGCGGTATTGCTGATCCTGATCATTATCGGCGGTATTATCTCAGGCTGGTTCACCCCTACTGAAGCCTCGTGCGTGGCTGTGGTTTATTCAGCCATATTGGCCAGTTTCTATCGTTCCTTCCACCTGAAGGATATTCCGGCCATGCTGCTGAACACGGCCAAGACCACCGCCCTCATAGTCTTCCTGATCGGTGTCTCGGCCATACTGGGCTGGGTGCTGGCCTATGTGAAGATCCCCAACATGATTGCCTCCGCCCTGATCGGTTTTGCCGATACTCCCTGGATGGTGCTGATGGGCATGATGGTCATTATGCTGCTGGTAGGCTGCGTTATGGATCCTTCTCCGGCAGTACTGATCTTTACCCCCATCTTCCTGCCGGTGGCGGTGCAGCTGGGAGTTCATCCTGTACATTTTGGTGTGATGATGATCTTCAATCTGTCGCTGGGCGCCATTACTCCTCCGGTAGGACCAATTTTGTTTACCGGATGCCGGGTGGCTGGAGAAACTATTGAATCAGTATTTACCAAGCTGCTGCCATTCTTCTTTGCGCTGATCGTGGCGCTGGTCATAGTGACGCTGGTACCGTGGCTGTCGCTGTATCTGCCGAGTAAGGCAGGGCTGATCAGTCCTATGTACTAGAGCAGGCAGACAAGTCTGTATTTTAAGATGCAGTTGCCCCGCATCGGTCAGCAGTGACCTGCGGGGTTATTTGTCAAATACGGCTGATCTCCAGGCTTGGTCTAGTCTAGTGATTCTCCTGCAGACGAGCCCGGGCGCCATGGCAGACGAACATGCGCCGCAGCGGCTTCTCATTTTCCTGCCTGCCGTATTTTCTTAGGTAAAAATATACTTTATTCTGTGATAAAAAATACACTAAGTTCAGACAGGAAAGACCCAGCGTTTTTCTGATGTCTGTCCACCAGAGCCGGGGGGCACCATGGCCCGGCAACCAAATTCTGAGCAGAACTCTGCTCTTTAAGATAACTAAAAGATAACTAACAAGCCGTCAAATCTTCCCGGCGCAGGCTGGGAGTGAAAAAGGCGGCAGAAAGGGAGGCTGCAAAGTCATCCCGATCTCAAAAAAACGCATACGTAAGTGTGCGTATATGTGTCTATAAGGAAATTACGAGGTTGATATGAAAGCTTGGGTCCTTCTCAGAATTTTGTTGATGACCCTTTTTGCAGCTCAATCTGACTTT
>CAYRIZ010000091.1:0-2052 GCA_964424565.1 uncultured Enterobacterales bacterium | reverse complement strand
ATGATACAAAAAATGGCAGCTGAAAATTCTTAAAATCTGCTGCCCAATGTCAGTTTATCTCTCTTCTCCCCTGGCCTGATGCTGTATTTTTCCGCGCCCCGGACGGCGTGCTATGATGCGCACTGAATGAATATGAATACAGGCTTGGGGAAAAAGAGGAGCTGCCTATGGCTGAGGAACTGGTGGATATAGTCAATGAAAGCAATGAAGTGGTGAGAACAGCCCTGCGCAGTACCATGCGCCGGGAGAGACTGCCGCACCGCGCTTCCTATATAGCCTGCCGCAATCCCGAAGGCCGCTTTTTAATTGAGGTGCGCACTTTAAGCAAGGATTATGCCCCTGGACTGCTGGATGCCTGTATAGGCGGAGTGGTGCAGGCCGGAGAAGATCCTCTGCTCTCGGCCAGGCGCGAGCTGAGCGAGGAAGTGGGTCTTGAGGCCGGCCGCCTGGCTTTTCACAGCCTGGGCACCCTGCGCATAGATTATCCGCGGCATAATCCGCATTCCTTTTTATTTGCCTATTTGTTTCTGGCGCTGGGTGATGGGATCACGGTACGTCAGCCTGAGGAGGTCTCAGGCATCATGTACCTGCAGGCAGAAGAGCTGCTGCAGCTGCAGGACAATTTTACCGACGACAGCATCACTGCCTTTTTGGAAATTTTAAAACGCAGCCGGGAGCAGGGACTGATCTCCTGAGCTCTCCTAGGTACGCCAGGCTACAGCCAGCCTTTCTTTCTGAAGAAGAGATAGGTGCACATGGCCGACAGGAACATGATGCCTATGGAGAGGGGGTAACCCCACTCCCAGTCGAGCTCGGGCATATGCTTGAAGTTCATGCCGTAGAGGCTGGCAATCCAGGTAGGCGGCATGAAGACCACGGCCGCCACGGAGAAGATCTTGATGATCTTGTTCTGCTTGTGATTGGTGTAACCCATGGAGGCTTCCAGCTGAAAGTTGATCTTGGCAGCCAGAAACTGAGTATGCGGCAGAATGGATTCAATATCGTTGAGCACTTCATCGAGGCTGCGGTTCTGCCTGTCGTCCAGTGTGGTCTCAAAGGTCTTCTTGATAAAACGCAGGGCTCTTCTGGTATCGTAGAGGGCCTGCAGGATCTGCCCGTTTAATTCCTCCTGATTGACCAGCTCGCGCAGGGTTTCCTCCACCCGATCTTCATTGATGATTTGATCGGCCGTTTCATCGAGGGTGCTGTAGGCATCCTCAATCAAATCGGAGAGCTGATCCACTTTTAAATCCTGCAGCATCAGCAATATGTCCAGGGAGGAGCGTATATCGGCCTTGTTGTTGCGGATGTAGTAGCGCAGCAGGCGTACTATGGACACGTCCTCCTCGCGGAAGGAAATCAGCAGATTCTTGCGCATGGTAAAGGACATGTTGACGCCGCGGGTTTCACTGGCCAGCCGCTGCGGGAACAGGGAGAGTATATGTACGCCGTCGGGGCCGATGCGGAAACGCGAGGAGCTTTCGATGTCATCCATCTCATCTTCCTCCGGCACGTCTTCCACATAGAGCTTTTCCAGCCAGGTGCGCTCTTCATCATCAGGCTGTATCACGTCCAGCCAAATCACATCAGAGGGCAGAGGGGCACCGGCCTTGATGACCGTCAAGGACAGGGTGTCGTCATCGTTCAACTGACATGCGGTGATCATGTGTTCCCTCCTGTGGTGCTCTGCCCGCAGGATCTGCCGGCAGGCTTACTTTGCTGCTGCAGGACGGGCGTGATCTGCTGCCCATCCCCGCTTGCTGATGTTCAAATCCCTGATTTTTCCTCTTGATATCTCCGCAGGCAGGGCAGTGCTGACCTTAGGGGGAAGAAGACGGCGGCATGTGCCGGGGCGGTGTGGTTTCCCCGATCTGCGGCAGATTCTGCCTGCCGCGGGCAGTCTTTTCCCGGGCGGGCGGCAGTGGTCTGAGTATGAAAATTGCCTGTATTTTTCCACAAACAGGGGGCAAATGCCATGCCCCGGGGCAAAAAATCCGGGTCCTTCTCAGAATTTTGTTGATGGCCCTTTTTGCAGCTCAATCTGACTTTTGC
>CAYRIZ010000090.1:0-2354 GCA_964424565.1 uncultured Enterobacterales bacterium | reverse complement strand
GGGGTGCTGAAAAGTTCATTTTAGAAAATTCTTAAAATCTGCTGCCCAATGTCAGGTAATGGTGAACAGCGCGATCAATCCCCCGCTCCAGCCCCACCAGGGCACAGCAGCAATCTGCCGATCTTCAGGCAGGATCGGTATGCCGGCAGCTATGGAGAACAAGGTCAGCATCAGCAGAGACACTACAAAGGAGATCAGCGTGACCACTACCGCAGTTCCTGCCGTATGCCGCATCCTGGCATTGGCCGCCGTCTGTACAGGCAGCAGCATACCGGCTGCAAATGCAGCAGACATCAGATACCACATTTTTACCTCCCGCAGTTAAAACGAAATCACGTACCGTCAGCCGCGACCTGCCCAGGAGCTATGAGAAAGACCTGGGTCTTTCCCTTACCCTTAAGCTGCGGCTTTGGCCTGCAGTCTGTTCTGTAAATCCCCAGCCGGGACGCACTTTCAGTCACTGCAGACGACAGGCTCAGGCCGGCCAGGCTGACTGGAGGATCTTAAAAGGCGGTGGTTTTGCAGGGAAGATATCAAGATGCTGCTGCGGCTTTTAGAAAAACTAAAAACCACAGCCGGCTACAGTGCAGTGATTGGGCCCGCCAACCCGTCCCCGGCGGTGCAGCCGCCTGAGGTAACCCCGGGCCGGCGGCAGGAATGAGGCCGGATGAAAGAAGAGAAGTCCCTATCCCCTGTACTGTGCTGCCTGAGGGCGTGGCATTGACAGAGAGAAATGATGCCCCCTGCCGTATCCTTTATATAGTCTGCCGGCTCCTGCGGCAGCAGATCCCAAGCAGAGAGCAGATTACGTTCAGCAGCGGTGCCGATAGCAGTGCCTAAGACCGAGCTCCGGGCCCGGAGCGTGAGAGCGACATTTTGCAACACAGAGATCCATTAGAGCTGCTCACCCGGGCTTTGGGGGTACAATCCACAGCCTGGGGAGGGCAGCGCTGCTGTTTCAGTTCAGTCTGCACTGCCACTGTCTGCTTCAATACTTTTCAGCAGTGCAGCTCCCCTGCTGGTCAGCTGATACTGCTGTTTGGGATGATTGCAGTTTTCTTTGTACGTTGCCTCAATGATCCCGGCCGCCATTGCCGGCCGCAGGTAATTGCTGATGAAATTTTTCCTGTCTCTCAACCCCATCTTAGCCATCAGGCCCCTGGCTGAAACCTGACTATGCCCTACAGCGACAACAACTAATCTTATCCTTCTGTGTATTGCATACTGCTCAGGCAGCAATTGTGCCAGCTGATGGTCTGCAGAAGATGCAGAACCTGCACCTGCCACTATGCGCTGATAACGAAATACCACCCGCACCAAATTGCCATTAGAGTGAAATTCAGGATCTGGGATCTTGGCCTCACGGCATTCATCAATGATCAGAGCAATTCCCCGCCCCCAGTTTTCCAGCAGCCCGCTTTTATACAGGACATCGGCAATCAGAGGGTTGGCAGGTACTGAGTTGTGCTGAGTAAACAGAGTATCCGGCGTTATTTGCGGAGGAAATGCCCCTATATTTTCTATCTCAACTCTGTCGTCATAGATGGCAATTCCAGTGGAGCCTCCAGGCAGCAGATAAGATCTGTGGCAAAAGGCATTAATACAGCATTCTCTCAAGGCTTTGTAAGGAATAGTAAGTCTCTCCTGACGATACAGGCCGACCACCTTTCCGGACAGCGACAGGTGCTTGAAGAAAAAACTCATGGCAGCGTCGAGCAGCTGAAAAACATTGCCGTGAACACGCTGATTGTCAAAAAATTCTTCTCTGGTAGTTCCCCTAAATCTGGCCATACGCAACAGACACTGCGGATATACCATGTCGAGGTTGTGGCCGAATAAAACTGCAGCAGCATTGCACAGCACTCCGGAACGCTGCAGATTAAATTTTTCCAAAATTTCAGGCAACTGCAGAAAAGCAGTCTGTTCCGGAAGACGGCCGCATGAAACGCCAATGCGGACCACGCCCATGATGGCATTGCTGTCAAGATCACTGATCTGCAGCTCAGGGTTGGGCTGAGCATCCCATTGCCACTTTCCACCGGGCTGCATCAACAAATGCCTGTAAACCTCCCGCGGCATCACCCTGGTTACACCTGCAGTACGCATGTAGGCTCCGCCCCTGTACATGAAAGGACGCGAGCCAGGCTGTGCTTCCGCGCACAGGACAATTACCTGCCTGCAGGCTGCCGGAACCCGCAGGAAATATACCGAGAGCACAGGGCAGGGCTCAATTTGACCAAGCGCTTCAGCTAAGTCTTTTCTGATCTGCTCACTGACCTCCTGCCCGATGATCCGACCGCCTTAATTTCCCGATTTGATCTCAACTTGATATGAGCTCCCCCTCACAATCTTCA
>CAYRIZ010000089.1:0-2948 GCA_964424565.1 uncultured Enterobacterales bacterium | reverse complement strand
GTCCAGGCTGTTCAGTGGTTACACTACAAACAGCCCGGATTTTAGGTTATTAAAACCAATGAGTTCATGCAGACCTGCGATCCGCTGATCTATGCCCTGGGAGATGCCGTGGAGATCCCCGATCCCATTTTGGGCGGCAGTACCAGCGTGGCTCTGGCCGGTCCGGCCGTAAAACAGGCCCGGGTATTGACGGCCCATCTAGCCCGCACGCACCTGGGGCTTGATCTGCAGCTGCCTGCCTACCGCGGCAGCAGGGGAGCCGGGGCCGTAAAGGTCTTCTCGCAGGAGGTCTCCTTTGTGGGACTGTCCGAGCGGGCTCTCAGACAGCAGGGCCGGGCCTGTGCCGCCGTGTGGCTGCATCCCACACAGCATGCCGGCTATTACCCCGACGCCAGAGCCTGTCATCTCAAGTTGATCTATGATCCAAAGAGCTTTGAGATCCTGGGCGCCCAGGGCGTGGGGGCTGAGACCGTCAAGCGCCTGGAGGTGATCAGCGCCTATATGGCCATGCACGGCAGCATAGATGATTTGGCCTTTCATGAGCAGCTTTATGCTCCTCCCTTCAGCTCAGCCCGCGACGGCATCAATTATGCCGGCTGTGTGCTGGAAAATGTCAGATCGGGTCTGGTCAAGCTCGCCCGTTTCGATGAGCTGAACAGCAAATTCAAAGACGCCTTCAAGCTTGATGTACGCGAGCCGTGGCAGTATGCACAGCGGCATATAGAAGGCTTTGTGAACATCCCGCGCGGGCAGCTGCGCCAGCGGCTGGCCGAAATTCCGCGGGACAAGCTTGTGGTGGTGACCTGTGTGGTAGGCATAGGCGCCTGGAATGCCTGCCGTATTCTGCAGCAGCACGGTTTTGCGGAAGTCTACGATCTCTCAGGCGGGGTGGTGACCTATTTTGCGGCCACGGCCGGGATGGAGCAGGCATAAATCAATCAACAACGACAAACTATGGAGATTAATTAAGGAGAACCGGTCATGCCCATCATGCCCAAGAGTGAATTTCCGCTGCAGCGCCTGGATGACATCAGGAAAAGACCGCAGGATTTCAGACTGCTGGAGCGCATCCCGCTGACGGTGAAGGGCGCCCTGAACAATCTGCCCCTCAAACTGCAGGATCCGCGTCCTGATGACGACATCAGGCACTGCGTGTTTTTGGATGTTGAAACTACGGGACTTACGGTAGGCGCGGATCGCATTATTGAGCTGGGGCTCCTGCAGTGCTCCTATTCATTCAACCGCCGGGTACTGCTGTCCATTGACCGCCTCTACAATGGATTTGAAGATCCTGGCATGCCTGTCCCGGCTGAAATTCAGGCGCTGACCGGCATCTCCGATGCCATGGTGCAGGGGCAGCGTCTGGACGATGAAATCTGCGCCCAGTTTTTAGGCGGCAAAACGCTGATCATCGCCCATAATGCCAGATTTGACCGGCCCTTTGTCGATCAGCGCTTTCCTATGCTGCAAAATGCCGCCTGGGCCTGTTCCTATACAGGAATCAAATGGGAAATCCTGGGCAGTCATGGCAAAAAGCTTGATTATCTGAATATGACCCGCGGCTGGTTCTATGATCCGCACCGGGCCTTTATAGACTGTGTGGCTCTGCTGTGGCTGCTCTATATAGAGCCTGAAGCCTTTGATATGCTGCTGGACAGTGCCCTTAAGGTGGAATACCGCCTGTTTGCCTGGAAATCATCTTACGGCATCAAGGATGAACTCAAGGCCCAGGGCTTTAGATACGACGGGCAGCAAAAAGTCTGGTTCAAGAATTTCCTGGATAAGGCCGAGGCGGAGCAGGAGAGGGATCGGCTGTTCCTCACTTACGGCGGCATCAAGTGGGAGCTGCGTAAAATCGATTCCCGCAGCCGTTTTAAGCAGTAAAGGGGCTACGGACTGCCTCAATCAGCTGGGTAAAGTATATGCGCATTTCTCAAAGAGGCCGGGCACTGCTCAATGAATTTAAGAACTTTGCAGTCAAAGGCTCGGTAGTGGATATGGCAGCCGGTGTAATCATAGGCACGGCCTTCTCCAAAATAGTGTCCTCCCTGGTGGATGACGTGCTCATGCCCTGCCTGAGCCTGATTGTAGGCAGCATCAATATCAAGGAGCTGAGCCTGACATTAAGGCCGGCGGCCGACGGGGAAAATGCCGTGGTGCTGCACTGGGGTGCCTTTGTGCAGTCGGTGATCGATTTTACGCTGATCGCCTGGTGCATCTTCATTGCCCTGAAGATCCTGCTCCGGCTCAAAAAGGCCATGGAGTTTACAGAGGACAGCAGCGATACTCCGGAGGCAGAACAACAAACCAAGGCAGCTGCTGCAGAAAAAAGCGGGGAGCCGCCGCAAAAGGATAATGCAGAGGCTGCAGCAGCACAGCCGCCCACAACTGCAGCAACCGATGCCCGGGAGCGCGAAATTGAGCTGCTCGCTGAGATTCGCGATCTGCTCAAACAGCGTTAGATACCTAAAATCCACATTATTTGTGTGTACAGCAAATAGCTCAGGTTCTGGGCCCTCACGTTCACAGGCCGACTGAGCTTTTTCTTATACAGTTTTCCCCTCTGCCTTACGAGCTTTCCTGTCCTTTTTCGGTCTGATGACAGCGTACTGGAGGTGGCGCTTTTCTGACATTTCTTCCCCAGCTGTACAGTTCAGTAATGAAGATCCATCCGGGTGAAGGCATCTGTTATTTTTCCAGGTGTGGTAAAATATTGTTACTAAATAACAATGAGATATATTTGAAATAATATTATAGACCTGATATATACACGTATTAACCTATGTTGTTATTGGTATAATAAAAGTCATCAAAAATCAAAATTAGTGCATAAATGCATTACTACAGAGCAGAAAACAGATTGTGTTAATAATAAACATATGTTGTAATTATTTAGGTCCTTCTCAGAATTTTGTTGATGGCCCTTTTTGCAGCTCAATCTGACTTTT
>CAYRIZ010000088.1:0-3212 GCA_964424565.1 uncultured Enterobacterales bacterium | reverse complement strand
TCCATAACATGGCTGCTGGTGCAAGTCTGTTCGTATGCTACCAATAAACTTAGCACTTTAAACTCAGTCTGCGGCCCCCCCCCGGGGCTGCAGACGGCAGTTTTCGATCCGGCAGCCGCAGTTTTGCAGCTGCCCTTATTTTTTGAGGTTTATGATCTGCCGATCTTCTCTTCCTGGCAGGTTATATGAAATCGGCAATCTCGGCATTAATGCTCTGCAGAGCAGCCACCGGATCGGCTGCCTGAGTAATGGGCCGGCCTATTACCAGATAATCAGCTCCGGCCTGCAGGGCAGCTGCCGGGGTAAGCACCCTCTTTTGATCGCCCAGGGCAGCTCCTGCCGGTCTGATGCCGGGGGTGACATTGACGAAGGGCTGGGCAATATGCTGCTTGATCAAGGAAGCCTCGCGGGCGGAGGAAACCACGCCGTCCAGGCCGCACTCGCGGGCCAGAGAGGCATAGCGCAGCACCAGATCTTCAATCCTGTCATGTATGCCCAGATCGCTTAAGGCTGCCTGATCCAGGGAAGTCAGCACGGTCACGCCTATGAGTATGGGACGCTCATTAAAGGCGCTTAAGGCATTGGCTGCAGCTTCCATCATGGCCCGGCCGCCCTGACAGTGCACATTGACCATCCACACACCCAGCCGGGCGGCGGCAGCCACGGCTTTGGCTGTGGTATTGGGAATATCGTGGAACTTGAGATCCAAAAAGATCTTAAAGCCCTGCTGCTGCAGTTTTTCCACCAGCTGGGGACCTGCTGAAGTAAACAGTTCCTTGCCTACCTTCAGGGCACAAAGATCGGGTCTGAGGCGGGCGGCGCAGGCCAGCGCCTGCTCTGCATCGGGAAAATCCAATGCAGTAATGACACGGGGGTTGGACATATTAATCTCCGTCAAGGCCGACAATGGGCTTCATGGTATCCCAGCGGCGGCAGGAAGGGCACTGCCAGAACAGCATCCGCGACTGAAAACCGCAGCGGTGGCAGGCATAGCGGTGATGGGAGGCAATCTGCGCATCCACCAGGCTCTTGAGCTGCAGTATGGCCTCATTGGCGGCCAGGCCGCTTTCCCGGGAACGCAGGCGCATCAAAGCGGAAAAGAGTTTTAAATTGGGCTTTTCCTTGACAAAATTCAGCAGCATCAGCTCGGCATCATCACGCCCCGAGGAGAGTTCCACCACCTCGGTCAGCATCACCATGGCCTCGGCTGATTTGGTCCGGCGCACCAGATCATCTAAGGCAAAGCGCAGATTGGGATCGGCTTTGTTGGGGAAACAGCGCATGATGAAATCAAGGCAGAGCAACCCTGTATCCTCGCGCAGCACGCTGACTTCCTTGACCAGGCGATAGGCTTCCTCCAGTTTGTTCTGCCGCACCAGCAGATCGGCCAGTCCCAGCCTGGCGCGTATGGAATCCGGGAAAATATCCAGGGCATGGGTAAACCCGGCCCGGGCTTTGTCCAAATCGCCCAGGACTACATCTGAGGCTGCCACTTCACAGTAGTACTGCGACAGCTGAGAGTTTACCGAGGAGCCCAAGGCATCGCGGTATCTTAATGCCGTTTCTATGGCCTGTCTGTAGTCGCGCTCCTGCTCAAAGAGTTTGACCAGCAGTCTGGCGGCATCGGTACGCTGTCTGGGGATCTCCACCAGCTCCAGCAGTATATTTTCGGCGCGGTCGAGGAGACCTGCGGAAATAAAATCCCGGCCCAGCTCCAGCTTGGCCAGCTCATGCTCGCTGACATCCAGTCTGGGATTGGAGGCTATGGAGGAGTGCATGGCTATGGCCTTGTCCACCTCGCCGCGCTTGCGGAAGAGATTGCCCAGAGCCAGATTGCTCTCAAAGGAAGGGTCGGCCTCGTTTAAGTAGGCAATGAAACGATCCATGGCCAGTTCCCGCTCATTGTTGAGCAGATACTCGACCCCGCGGATGTAATTGTGATTTTGATGTGATTTGCTGTCTTCACGCTTGTTCTTGACTGAAGAGCGGCCCATATAATAGCCGTAGGCCGCAGCCAGCGGAAGCAGCAGAAAAAGCAGCTCTATCATCTAAAAAATCAGGCTTCCTGATGCTTAAGTTCCCGGGTTTGCTGCTGCAGCTGCTGCAGCTGCTTTTTGAGTTCGGCTCTGCCGCGGCGGGCTTTGAGCCACATTTTCAGGCAGAGTAAGGAGGAGATGTACAGACCAATCAGCACGCCTATGACCACACCCACCACCAGCACCATAGCCAGAGACAGCTCGGTCTTGATGATCAGAAAATCAAAGGTCACTACACTGTCATTGGCCGAACCTATAGACAGTCCCAGGATGCAGACCAGAATTAAAACCAGGATATAAAGCCAGAACTTAAGCATGACTGATACCTCAAAAAAGCTGCCCTTATCATAGCACATCACTATGCGGCAGCATAAGAGGGCGGATCAGCTCTGTGACGATTTCATGGAGGCATTCACTTTTTCGCGCAGACTGCCGCCGGCTCTGAAACGGACCATACGGCGTTCGCCCAGGTAAACTTTTTCCCCGGTGCGCGGATTGTGGGCCTGTCTGGGCGGATGCACGGCGATCTCAAAAGTTCCAAAGCCCCGCAGTTCCACCCTTTTACCGTCCGACAGGCTTTCGATCATGGCTTCCAAAATCTCCCGTACGCTCTGATCAACCAGCCTGGGATTGAGGCCCTTGTACTTATCTACCAGCCTCTCTATTAATTCGGCTCGTGTCATATGTGCTCCTAGTAGTAACTGCCTTTCTTCCCATCAAGAAAGGATGACGGCGCCGAAAAAAGTTCCTGGCAGCCGCAGCCGTCCGCGTCCTGCCGGTTTTTGTGCTGCAGGGCAGCCTGTACCTGTGCGGGGTGGCTGCCGCGGGGCAGGAGACCACCACCTTGGGGGCTCAGGTTGAAAGTTGTGTACTTTTGCCGAGGTAATACCAAGTTTCCCACCAAAACATCAACTGCAGCAGAACCGCTGATATTCCGTAAGGGAGCACCGGCGGCACTGCACAAATTCTAAGATAACGCCCTGCAGCTCACAAGTTTTTACTGTGATTTTTTGTCAATTTCTTGGCTCCGGTTCCAAATTTTGCATGTCAATAAAAAAGAGCCCGGACCGGGCGGCAGAAAAGGCAAGCTGTGAAGAGATCAGCAGGCGGGAATTAATCAGCTGACATTGGGCAGCAGATTTTAAGAATTTTCAGCTGCCATTTTTTGTATCATTT
>CAYRIZ010000087.1:0-3744 GCA_964424565.1 uncultured Enterobacterales bacterium | reverse complement strand
GATGACACCGACGACGGCGATGACACCGACGACGGCGATGACACCGACGACGGTGATGACACCGACGACGGTGATGACACCGACGACGAAACCGACAACGAAGAACCTGCAGTCACTCCAGTCCTGGGTGATTTCGGTAAGGCAGCGCTTTACGCAGCCAGAGCTCACTACTTCAGCGGTATTTACCTTGATACCCTGAACAAGCGCATGGGTGAAGCCCGCTTTGTTGATCCCAATGCAGAGCAGGGTGTCTGGGTACGTCTGAGACACGACTCCATAGGCAAGACCGGCCAGTTCAGTTCAGAAAACATCATGATCAATGTTGGTTATGACCATAAGCTGGCAGTTAGCAGCGGTGACTGGCACGTGGGTGCTGCGCTGGATTACATGCACAGCAGTCATGACTTCCGCGGCATCGATGGTGACGGCAATTCCAACCGCTATGGTGCCTGGCTGTATGCCACCTATATAGGCCATGACGGTCCTTATGCCGATTTCGTCTTCAAGTATGACCATCTGAAGACTGACTATACTGTCATCGAATCCGGTACCGGCCTTGCTGACAGCGGAGATTTCAGCAGTGATGTGCTGTCTCTGTCCGGTGAGTTCGGCTGGAAGTTCGTAATCACTGATGGCTGGTTTGCTGAGCCGCAGGTACAGCTGCAGTACTCCTACATGACTGATGATGATTACACCTCCTCTCAGGGTGTCAAAGTCAATCTTGATGATGTCAACAGCCTGATTAGCCGTGCCGGTGTGAGACTGGGCCGCGACTTTGAGGTGGCAGGTTCGCCGGTAACTGCTTATCTGCGTACCGACGTCATGCATGAGTGGCTGGGTGATCAGGATATCGGAATTACCAACCTCAGCGGTTCAATGTCCTATACCTATCACAATGATGATACCTGGTATGACGTTGGTTTCGGTCTGAGCCTGGCTCCGACCAAGAACGCCTACCTGTTTGTGGAGGCAGAGAAGGTCATGGGCGCTTCGTTCAGCGATACCTATACGGTGTCTATGGGCGGACGCTACAGCTTCTAACCTCGGACTGATAAATCTGTCACTTACTGCAGGATGATGTACGCGATCCTGCAGTCTTTGGGGGCGGCACCGCTGCGTTCTTCTGCTGCAGATGCAGATGTGGTCCCCAAAATTATGTCGTCCCCCCCCCCCCTTCTCCCCCCTTCCTTTAGTTTCTTCTCAAAATTGGTCATCAACCAAATTCTGAAAAGGACCTCATTTTTCTCGATATCGTCAACTATTTTGGCGGCTGAGCTGATGATACAATCGATTTCGATTTGTCCACACCCACACAGCGGCACTCATCATGAAAGAATCCCTTATTATTTCCAGGGCAGCAGATCTGGCCGAACAGCTGCAGCAGCACTGGGACTGCGATGCCTTTTTCTCCGGTCTGATGCAGATCTACGGCACAGCCTCTTCTTCCATTAACCGCGCCCTCAGAAGTGATCCCACCTTTTTCCCGCATGGTCAGGTGCGGGCGCCCGGTACCATGCGCAGCGATGTGCTGGTGCCCAACCGGGCTTATTTCCGCTTTCTCTGCCATGATGAGGATGTGCGTGAGGCAGTAGATCTCGTAAGACAGCAGCCGGAGTTCAACAATCCCAAAGCCAAGCTGCAGTTTATTATCTGCGCCAGTCCCGGGATGCTGTGCATCTATGATGTAGTAGAAGATATATGCAATTCCTTTCCGCTGTCGCAGCTGCCATCCTACTACTCCACCCTGCTGCCTCTGACTGGCACCTATCAGCGTGCTCCAAAGGTTGAAGGAGCAGAGGCAGACGCCCGCGCCTGCAGCAGATTGACCAGGCTGCTGGAAGATTTGCAGGTATACAACAAACTCACCGGGACAGATGAGCAGGCAGAGGAAAAAGAGAACAAACCAGCCGTCCACGCTCTGCATGATTTCATCCGCCGGGTGCTGTTCTGTCTTTTTGCCGAGGATACAGGCATTTTTGCGCCCAATCAGTTCACCGAGGCCTTTACCCGCCTGACCGACAAACAGGGCCGCAGTGCCGGACAATTTTTCACCGATCTGTTTGAGGTACTCAACACCCCGGAAGAATTAAGAGCTCAGATAGGTCGTCCTATAGCCCGGGAAATCATGGCTTTTCCCTATGTCAACGGCGGGCTGTTCCGTGACGCCTCCTATATCCCTGAATTTAATCTGGCTACCCGCGCCCAGCTGATTGACTGCGGCCGGCTGCGCTGGCAGGAGATTTCCCCGGCCATTTTCGGAGCCATGTTCCAAAATGCCATGGATGAGCACAAACGCCGGGAGCTCGGTGCCCACTACACCAGCGAGGAGAACATCCTCAAGGTCATCAATCCGCTCTTCATGGATAAGCTGAATGATGAATTTGAGCAGATTAAGGCCAAACACGCTACTGCCAGCCGGCGCCGGGCCCTGATGGCCTTTCAGGATAAGCTGGCCTCCCTGAAGTTTATGGATCCCGCCTGCGGCTGCGGCAATTTTTTGATCATAGCCTACAGACAGCTGCGCCGCCTGGAAAACAAAGTACTGGACGAGCTGTTTACCGACGGCTTTGTGGTGCTTGCCGATGCCATCAAGGTCAACATCAATCAGTTCTACGGCATTGAGATTGAGGACTGGCCGGCTGAGATTGCCCACCTGTCCATGTGGCTGATGCAGCATGTAATGAATCAGGAAACAGCCCAAAAATTTGGCATCAATGTGCCCTCCATTCCGCTTACCACCTCAGCCACCATAGTCTGCACCAATGCCCTGACCACTGACTGGAATACGGTGCTGCCGGCGGAGGAATGCAGTTACCTTCTGGGCAATCCGCCTTTTGGTGGTACCACCTATACCTCAGCCGAGCAGAAAGAGTGGCTGAGAAGTGTTTACCCGCCCAAGGCCAAAACAGGCCTGGTGGATTTTGTGACCGCCTGGTTTGTCAAAGCCTCGGATTACATGGCGGCCAACAGGCAGACTGAAGCGGCATTTGTGGCCACCAACTCCATCTGTCAGGGAGTACAGCCTGGCATTCTCTGGGACCTGCTGCTCAAACGTGGCATTAAGATTAATTTTGCCTGGCCTACCTTTACGTGGGAAAATGCAGGCGTCAAGTCAGCGACAGTCTCTTGTGTAATAGTAGGTTTCTCCTATCAGGAGCGACTGCGGAAATATCTTTTTTACCGGGAAAAAGACCACATCAGCAGAAACCTGGCCGAAGGCATTTCCCCCTACCTGACACCATCCGCCAACCCCATTATTGTCCAAAAGAAATCACAGCGCATTAATGCACCGCTCAATCTCTTGCGTGGAAATCAGCCAGCTGACGGCGGCAATTTAATCTTGTCCCGCCAGGAGCAGAAAAAACTGCTGGAGGCTTATCCTGAAGCTGAACCCTTTATCAAAAAATTTAAAGGCAGTGAGGAAATCATCAACGGCACCTGGCGTTTCTGTCTTTGGCTGAAAGAGGAAGACCGCGCAAAGTGGGAAGCCATCCCCGGGATTATGCAGCATGTTGAAGCTTGCAGGAGATTCAGGGAGAACTCAGTGAAAACTGGAGATGCCTACAAATTAAGAGTTAAGCCATGGTCATTCAGGGAACAGAACAACCCTAATTCTGCCATCGTCATCCCCCGTGTCAGCTCGGAGCGCCGTCCGTATGTGCCAATGGAGATTATAGGTAACAACACTATTACTCGACTTTCGGGATTAAATTTCCCGGTTAAACCCACTTCCAGCAAGGGGTT
>CAYRIZ010000086.1:0-3899 GCA_964424565.1 uncultured Enterobacterales bacterium | reverse complement strand
TACTTTGAGGGGGTAGTTCGCGAGAGTGCGGGTTCGAGTCCCGCCCTGGGCACCATCCACTGAATACGCCGCTTAAATGCGGTTTTTTTATTTTCAGAGGCTTAAATGCCTAAATCACAAGAAGGGCTGTTCACGGCAGTACCGGCCCTCGATCAGGCCATGGCGGTGCTCTGTTATCTGGAGCAGCATGGTTCCGCCGACCGCGCCGCACTGCAGCAGCAGCTTGGTCTGCCTGCCGCTTCTCTTTCCCGCCTGCTTTCCTCTATGGTCAGACATGGTCTGCTGCGCCGGCAGCAGGACAGCTTCTGCCTGGGACTGAAGCTGTTTCGTCTGGGCTGCCGCGCCCGCGCCGACCTTAATCTGCCTGAAATTGCCGGGCCGCTGCTGCAGCAGCTGCACGATAAGAGCGGTCTTACCTGTCATCTGGGGATTATTGAGGGACTGCAGGCCAGATATGCCCTCACCGCTGAAGGCTCACCCAGTTTGGTAGTGGTGCGCGGCAGCGCAGACGGCATTCTGCCTGTATACAGCACAGCCTTGGGCCGGGTGCTGCTGGCCTTCTGCGCGCCTGAGCTGGCCCGGCGCATCATCAGTCTGCAGCAGCCTTTTGCCCAGTATACCGCCCAAACACCGCCCTCTGCTGCAGAGCTGCAGGAGGAACTGCAGCAAATCAGGACCCGGGGCTATGCCGCCGATACGGCAGAGGATCGCGGCGGCCTGATCTGCTGTGCCGTGCCGGTGCTCAATGCCGACGGCCTGGCTGAGGCGGCAGTCAGTGTCTGCGGCAGCAGCCGGCAGTTTGCTGCCCTGCCTTTTCTGCAGATTTTGGATCTGCTGCAGCAGTGTGCCCGCGCTCTGGCCGCCACGCTGATTTGAGGGCATTTGTGTATTACAATGCAGAAACTTAGCATGAAGCTGCAGCCTACGTGCTGCATGATTAATTTAGGAGAATTTAATGGCTGATGTAGAAGCAGCACTGCGCGAAATTGTCCGCGGTACGCAGGAGATTATTCCTACTGCTGAATTAAAGCAGAAACTTGCAAGCGGCCGCCAGCTCATAGTCAAGCTGGGCATGGATCCTACTGCTCCTGACATTCATTTAGGCCACACGGTAATATTGAACAAGTTGCGCGCCTTTCAGGATCTGGGCCACAAGGTAGTGCTGATCATAGGCGACTTTACCGCCTCGGTGGGCGATCCCACCGGCAAGAATGCCACCCGTCCGCAGCTGTCGCGTGAGGAGATCATGCGCAATGCCGAGACTTATGCTGTTCAGGCCTTCAAGGTGCTGGATAAGGAAAAAACTGAAATCCGCTACAATTCAGAGTGGCTGGGCAAACTCGGTGCCGACGGCGTGATCCGCCTGGCCTCCAAGCTTACCGTAGCCCGCATGCTCGAGCGCGATGATTTTACCAAGCGCTACCAGAGCGGTCAGCCCATAGCCATACACGAGTTCCTCTATCCCCTGTTCCAGGGCTGGGATTCCGTGGCCCTGAAGGCCGATGTGGAGCTGGGCGGCACCGATCAGAAATTCAATCTGCTGATGGGACGTGAGCTGCAGAAGGATGCCGGTCAGGAGCCGCAGGTGGTGCTGATGATGCCGCTGCTGGTAGGTCTCGACGGCGTCAAGAAGATGTCCAAGTCCGCCCACAACTATATAGGCGTGGATGAAGCCCCGCAGGAGATGTTCGGCAAGATCATGTCGCTGTCCGATGAACTGATGTGGAGCTATTTCGATCTGCTGTCAGCCAGGAGCGTGGATGAAATCAATGATCTCAAGCAGCGCTGTGCCGCCGGCACCTTAAATCCGCGCGATGCCAAGATTGAGCTGGGCCGCGAGATCACCGCCCGCTATCACGGCGCCGAGGCTGCCGATGCCGCCGTGCAGGGCTTTATCAATCAGTTTACCAGGGGCGCCCTGCCTGAGGACATGCCTGAGCTGACGGTGCACGATCCTGTAGGCATTCCGGCCCTGCTCAAGGAAGCCGGGCTGTGCGCCACCACCTCCGAGGGCATGCGCATGATCAGACAGCGGGCCGTCAGATGCGACGGAGAGGTGATTGCTGATGTCAAGGATCCTGTGCCGCAGGGTACTCATGTGTGGCAGGTAGGCAAACGCCGCTTTGCCCGCATCACGGTTTAATCAATTGAAGGTAAAGGAGTGTTGAACATGACTCAGGACGAGTTAAAGCAGATGGTGGCTCTGGAGGCCCTGAACTACATCCCCAAAGACGGCATTCTGGGCGTAGGCTCCGGCTCCACTGTGGTGAAGTTTATTCAGGCCATTCATGACAATCACATCAAGGTTGATGCAGCTGTCAGCTCATCGAACAAAACCACGCAGATGCTGCAGGATATAGGCATACGCGTGCTCGATCCCAATGAGTGTGAGCCCTACGGGGTTTATATTGACGGAGCCGATGAAGTCAATGACAGCTTTGACATGATCAAAGGCGGCGGCGCCTGCCTGACCCGCGAAAAGATCCTGGCTTCCATGGCAGAGAAGTTCATCTGCATTGTCGATCAGTCCAAGCTGGTCACTACTCTGGGCAAATTCCCGCTGCCGGTGGAAGTGATCCCCATGGGCCGCGGTCAGGTAGCCCGGGCCCTGACTGCTCTGGGCGGCAGACCGGTGCTGCGGGAGGGCTGTATCACCGACAATGGCTGTGAGATCCTCGATGTGCATGACTTCATGATCCCCGATCCGGCTGCCACCGAAAGGGACATCAATGCCATACCCGGTGTGGTTACCGTAGGTCTGTTTGCCCGCCGCGGCGCAGATGTGGTGCTCTATGCCACCGAGTCCGGAGTACAGGTCAAAACCCGTCCGTAAATTGAGTGCATGTTTTGCAGGCTGCAGGCGGCTTAGGGCCGCCTTTTTTACCCTGGCAGTCTGCACTGCCTGCTGTCTGCTGCTCTGCCGGGACAGCCGTCCCCTTTCCCGCCATATCCTCCTGTCGCAGCTGCAGTCCTGTCCGCCGCTTAGTGTAGGCGATGTGCTGCTGCGCCAGGGCATAGGGGCGGACAGTGAGATCATCAGTCGCCTCTCCGGCGGGGACTATTCCCACAGCGGCATGGTGGCGGCAGTAAGTCCGCAGGTGGTCATCATTCATGCCGCCGCCGCCGATGATCCCGATCCCGCCAGACACCATCAGGTTATAGTCTCTTCTCTGCCGGACTTTGCCGGCCGCGCCGTGCGTCTGGCGGTACGGCGTTATCCTTTGACTGCCGAGCAGCGGCAGGAGATAGGGCTGTATTTGTACAGTATGCTGGGCGAGCCCTTTGTGCTCGACGGCAGAGAAAATGCCCTGTACTGCTCCACGCTTATCCTGCGGGCCTTAAGCCCTTATTTCGAGCCGGGGCCGCTGGTTTTCGAAGATCTTCAGGTGCCCCTGTTTCGCGGCCGCTACCTTTATCCGCAGAAATTCATGGAAGATCCGCGCAGCAGTCTTCTTTTTCAAGTGGAGGCGGCAGCAGAGCCCCGACTGCGGCAGTAGCAGGGAAGAGGTCCGGGTTTTTTGTATTATCATGATCATGCCGGGGGCACTATCAGGGCCTGGCCGGCCTGCCTGAGCTGCAGGCTGCAGTTTTCCCGAGGAAAATCCTACAACAATAAGGTTTATTATGCGTCTATTTAAAACTACAGCCGCGGTGCTTTTGTTCAGCCTGGCGGCTTTGCTGATCTCCGCCTGCAGCCGCAATGAACAGGCGGCAGCCGCCACTGCCGTGGCCTATACTCAATCAGCCCTCGAGGGCAATGTGGAAGGGGTGTTCAATCAGCTGCAGATCTCTCCCTCCAACCGGGCAGCCGCGCAGGGCAAACTCACTGTGCTGATCAAGGCGGCTGCAGCCGATACCGCACAGCGCGGCGGGCTTAACAGCATTGAAGCTGCAGGGGT
>CAYRIZ010000085.1:0-4077 GCA_964424565.1 uncultured Enterobacterales bacterium | reverse complement strand
CAACCCACTTGCTGGAAGCGGGCTTACTGGACAAAATGAATCCCGAAAGTAGAGTAATTCCTTTTGTGCAGCTGTTTTGTGATAGGCATCAAAGAATGTCTTGTTTGCTTGATAATAATTCTTATATTTGAACACTTAGGCAGCATTTTTCCTTAAACTGAGCATTGTTTACGAAGAAAAGCTATTAGAAAATAAGGAGTCCCACCATGCTGCCCGTCGCATTGAAATTAAAACCAGTATATGATTTATACATAAACGGCCAATGGGTGCCGGCCTCTGACGGAGCTGTGCTTACCTCCTGCTGTCCGGCCACTCAGGACAAGCTGGCTGATTTTGCCGATGCCTCCCGCGAGGACGTGGATGCTGCCGTCAAGGCCGCGCAGGCCGCCTTTGTCTCCTGGTCCAAAACTTCCGCCCGGGAGCGGGCGCAGATCTTAAATAAGATCGCCGATGTCATAGATGAGCATACGGCAGAGCTGGCCCTGATCGAAAGCTGCGACAACGGCAAGCCGCTGCGCGAAACCATGGCTGTAGATATCCCCTATGCAGCCGAGCATTTCCGCTACTTTGCCGGAGTAATTCTGGCTGAGGAAGGTCAGGCCTCAGTGCTCAACAACAGCTTCCTGTCTATTATCCTGCGCGAGCCCATAGGCATAGTAGGGCAGATCGTGCCCTGGAACTTCCCCTTCCTGATGGCCGCCTGGAAGCTGGCTCCGGTGCTGGCCGCCGGTGACTGCACCGTGTTCAAGCCCTCCTCGGCCACTCCGCTGTCCGTGCTGCGGCTGGCTGAACTTACCGCTGACATCATTCCGCCCGGCGTCTTCAATGTGGTAACCGGCAGCGGCTCCCGCTCCGGCAATTACATGCTGGAGCATCCCGGCTTTGACAAGCTGGCCTTTACCGGCTCCACTGCCGTAGGCCGGGAGGTGGCCCTGGCCGCCGCCCGCCGGCTGATTCCGTCCACTTTGGAGCTGGGCGGCAAGTCGGCCAATATCTTCTTTGAGGATATGCGCATGGAGCAGGCCCTGGACGGCGCACAGCTGGGCATATTGTTCAATCAGGGACAGGTCTGCTGCGCCGGCTCCCGCATCCTGGTGCAGGACAGCATTTACGATGAATTTGTCCCCGAGCTGATCAAGCGCTTTGAGGCCGTCAAAGTGGGCCTGCCCTGGGCTGAAGGCACCATGATGGGCTCGCAGGTCAATGAGGGACAGCTCAATAAGATCTTAGGTTACGTCAATACTGGCGTTCAGGAAGGCGCGGAGATCTTAACCGGCGGCGTCAGGCTGACTGAGGGTGAGCTGGCCCATGGTGCCTTTATGGCTCCCACCCTGCTGGGCAATGTGCAGAACAATATGTGCGTGGCTCAGGAGGAGATCTTCGGGCCGGTAGCCTGCGTGATCAGGTTTAAGACCGAGGAGGAGGCTGTAGCCATAGCCAATGACAGCATTTACGGTCTGGGCGGCGGTGTCTGGACGCGGGACATCAACCGGGCCCTGCGCGTCTCCATGGGCATCAGGACCGGCAGAATGTGGGTCAACACCTACAATCAGATCCCCGAGGGCTCGCCTTTTGGCGGCTATAAGGAATCCGGCATAGGCCGTGAGACCCATAAGATGATCCTCGAGCACTACACTCAGTGCAAGAACATAGTCATCAACCTGGCCGAAACTCCCTCCGGCTTCTATTAATCAGCCGCCGGCGCGGGCATATTGAAGCCCGGGCCCAAGGCCGCCGCTCTGTGGTGTTTTACGGGTAATACGGGTAAAAAAGAGCCGTCCTCCTCCGGACGGCTTTGTTGATCCTAAATCAGCAGGGAGCGCGCTGCATCGGCAGCTGACGCCCGCCTGGACAGCCGGACTTAGATGCCGAGGAAGTCCTTATACTGCTGCTTCATCTTGGCATATTCTTCGTCGGTCAGGGTGACTTCAGGATTGCCCTTGTCCCAGAAGAAGTGGCCCCACTGCAGCTGATCCTTGTACTTGGGCACCATGTGCATATGCAGGTGCGGTACGGTGTCACCGAACATGCCGTAGTTGATCTTGTCCGGATGGAACAGCTCGGCCACAGCCTTGCTTACTTTTGCCACATCAGCAAAGAAGCCGCAGCGATCTTCATCTGTGAGCTCATAAACTTCGCCATGATGTTTGTTGAAGGCCAGTACCACACGGCCCAGGTGATTTTGATTCTTGAGAATGAACAGAGTGGAATGAGGCAGGGAACCCACTTCAATTAAAATATTGTTTCTTACTTCATTGGTGGGATCGCAGTACATGCAGCTCATAAGAAAAACTCCTTTGCAAAATTGATGTTGTGATTTTAGGTGTTCTGCCGGGCAGGTGATGTGACCACTGCTGCAGAATTGGCACAAAGCGCAGGGGCGCCTGCAGGCTTTGACTTATAATGCGGCTCAGAAGGCGGTTGCAGGAGAAAAGGAGACACTGCCATGCGTTTTGTTGTGAAGCTTGATTTGCAGCAGCATAGTCACTCACGGCCGGATCCGGCCGCTCTGAGGCAGGCTCAGGAAGATGCAGTCATCACCCCTGCTGCGGTAGACAGCGCCCCTTTTGCCCTGCTTTCCATCAGCGTGGTGGATGATCACGATCTGCCGCGTCCGGAGCATTTCAAGCAGCAGATTTTCTCCGAGTTCTATGACTTTCTGTCAGCCGTCAATCAGGCTCTGCTCCATGAACTCGATCAGTATGCCGATGCCGTGCTCAATGACAATGAAAATGCCGCCCTCAAAAGTCAGCTGCTGGCCAGGCAGATTAATTTTGAAGAGCCGCTGGTGCAGTCCCTGGTGCAGGATATAAGGGATGATTTGTCTGAACAGTTTGCAGCCCTGCGGCAGGAGCTGGAGCTCATCTCACAGCAGAAGCAGCTGGCTGCAGCCTTCAATGAAGATCTCAATACCTTGTGCAGCGCCTTTTTAAATCACCTGATTGCCGAGCTTTATGTAAGGGCGGATTTGATTTAGCGAGCGGGGAGAACCACATCATGTCCATAGAGCGGGTAAGGGAATATTTCAAAAGTCTGGGACAGGAGGAAAGGGTCATGGAGCTGACTTCCTCCTCTGCCACCGTGGAGCTGGCGGCCCGGGCCCTGGGTACCATGCCGGCCCGTATTGCCAAAACCATGTCCTTTCGGCGGCCGGACGGCGGAGCCCTGCTGATTGTAGCCGCCGGTGATGCCCGTATAGAAAACCGCAAATACAAGGCGCTCTTTCACACCAAGGCCTGTATGCTGAGCCCGCAGGAGGCGGCAGAGCTGGTGGGGCATACCCCGGGAGGCATTTGTCCCTTTGCAGTCAATGAAGGGGTGGAGATCTACCTGGATATTTCCCTGCGGCGCTTTGCCACCGTCTTTCCCGCCTGCGGCAGCAGCAACAGTGCCATAGAACTAAGTCCGGATGAGCTGGAGCTCTACACGCAGAACCAGGGCTGGGTGGATGTCTGCAAAAACTGGCAGGATACCCGTCTGTAAAGACTTACCGCCGGCAGGAGATCTGCCTTCCTGTTTTCAGTTTTCAGAACACTTTTATCAGAGGCAGGAAAACCAAATGCAAAGAAGAGAAATCAAACCAGCTCCGCGAAAGCTGGAGCTCGATGACCTTCCTGCCGGCGTGCTGGCCGGAGCCGGCGGCTCGATCCTTGGCAGCCATGACACTTATTTTCTGGGAACGGTGGGGGATGAGGAAGTCTATTATTTTGCCCCTCCTCCCAGCCCCGTCCCGGCGCGTACCGGCTGGCCGCTGTTTTTGTTCCACAACCCCAAAACATTCACCTATCGTTATGCCAAACCGTATTCCGAACCTGGTGATGATATGGACTTGGCCTTTGAGCTGCTCAGGGCGCTGCAGCCGGCTGAAGACTGCGAAGAAGAAGACGAATGGGATGCCAAAGACGGCTGGGATGGCTGGGTGGAAAAGCCGCAATAAGGCTGCATGCCACTCCTGAGCCCTGATGACTGACCAGACGGCAAAGCGGGGAGCAGGGGGCCAGAAACGAAAAAAGACCCTGCAGGGTTCTCCAAGATCGCGCACTGAAAGCATCTAGAATTTTTAAATTTTTTAAAACT
>CAYRIZ010000084.1:0-4212 GCA_964424565.1 uncultured Enterobacterales bacterium | reverse complement strand
CATGAAAGGATACAGGGACAATTAACGGGTCGTCTTGAAGTCTACTTTTAGGCTGAATCTCCTGAAGAATCTACTTTGACTATAAGTGAATCATTTGATGATTGGCTGCCCGTCACAGTACTGTATGAGGTCTGTGCGCTGGCACTGCCGGCTGCGGCCAGCAGCATTCCTCCCAGAACAGCCAGTGCTGTTTTCACTCTGGCTACGCGTGCCGCTGCTGAGGCACGGAAATCTGCCCTGCGTGCGTGTATATAGACTGATATATACGCCTTTTTCAACATGGTGATCGCATTTGCGGTCTGCTTTATCATTGTCAAACCCTCTTTTTAATCATCCTCTATCGCGATAATAAACCATACATATGTCGATCTCAATTGATATAAAAAAAGCGGTTTTTACTGGAATGCGACGGAAAACCATTGTGCAGCCTGGTCTGGCTTTTGCAAAATTGGTGCTTTTGCAAAACCTGCACCACTGCAGAATGAGGCTGTTTTGCCCTGGTCCGAGGGTGATGAATGCAGGCGGAGAAGACTTGAAATTGGGACCGTGTGCCGGTGAGACCTGCAGGCAGGATCATGCTGGTTTGTACCATTATATGAAACTAAAAGGCACCGGCAGACAGACAAATCTGCCCAAAGTTGTATGGCAAATCTTCACTTTTAAAGACTGTTTTGATGAATCTGAGGCGCTTTATGCCTGAAGCCGCCATGATAGGTAAAGCATCACAGACATGGAAAATCTCATATCCTGCAACAGCTGATCTCATATCCTGCACGCCTTAGGATGCCCTGCAGCCATTAAATTTGACTGCTTCACAGGACTGTGCTGCTGCAGCATGGGCATCAGCACACTCTGCTGCAATGCCGGGGATTTGCCGGATGAATTGCAGACAACAGCTTATCCCGGCGGACGCAGGCGGCGGGGCAGAATTAAAAGAGCCCGGGGCTTGATCCTGAATGCTCCCGGACTGCATACACTTAATCAGGAATGGGCGCCGGGGCTCTTTAATCTTCTGGAAGACGGTAAACAGCTGGGTAGCATAGTCAGCACTCAGCCTGGCATTCCAGGTCCGGCAAAATCTGTGGACTGCAGCAGGCCTGCTACTATAGAGGACATGAAGCTGAGCACCTGTAATGCCATCAGGATTGAGCTTCAGGGAGAAGGACCACGCAGGTGCAATAAGGGCACAGCCGCCGCAGCGCAGGCAGCGGCGCTGCCTAAACACAGAAGTGGAAACAGTCCGGTGGCAGTACATCAGCACACACTGCCGCATGAGACTATTGACGAATACACTGCCAGGCTGCGGCTGCAGATGTTAAGCGCTGATTCATCACCTGTGGCTGGCAGTAGGGCTGTAGTGTTTCGTAGTGGGCAGCTGATATATGGAAAAGGGCGTTCTGTTCGTCTCTTATGCTTTGAGGGAAAGCGCGCCAGGATGAAGGTCAGTGTGTGGTTACAGCGAAAAAAGGCACAAATGTCTGGCTTTGGGGTACAGAAAAATGTGGGGGAGGAGGTCAGAATAGGAGCTCAGCTACTGCTGCCGGAAAAAGAGTATAGCTGTGGCTTTGCAGGGGAGGGGCAATTTCCAGAACCTGCCTTTTTTGTCTTATGGTCGTATTTTCCGCCGGAAAGCCGTGAAAAATATACGAGATTGCGTTTACAATGAACCCACAGCCGGCTTTACTGCCCGGCCTTCCTTTACTGGCCAGGGCCTGTTCCTGGCAGCCCGCCTGCTCTGCCGGACATGCAGGCTTTCAGGATCACCACACACCAAAGAGCAGCACAGTAAGTATCATGATTAAATTTGCTTCAGCCTGTTTTCTTGCCGCCGCCGCGTTCTTTTCAGCTTCTGTCATGGCGGCAAATCAGCTTTACGCTTCCCGCAGCATTCCCGCCTCGGGGACAGCTGCTGCCGCAGCAGAGGACAGCGTCTCCGTCACCGATATCAGACGCGAGGCTTATAGAACTGCCAGACTGGCCATCAGGCAGGGCGATACAGACCAGGCCAGGCAGCTGATGCAGGGCATATTAAAGGATTATCCCCTGACGGTATGGCTGGACTATTATCTGCTCTCCGACACGCCGGCGGTGGACAAATTCCCGGCAGTGCTGGAGTTCATCAATTCCGGGCGGCAGCATGAGCTGGGAGAGCTGCTGCGCAGCAAATATATAGAATATCTTTCAGGTGAAGGGGAATTTGACCTGGTCTATCAGCTGTACGGCGGGCAAAGGCCTTACAGCTCTGCCTATGACAAGCTTTCAGCCAAACAAAAGGCGGCACAGTGCCGCTTTTATGAAGCAGCCTGGCGCAGCGGGCACGGCAGCGCTGAGAGCGTGGCCTTTGCCAATCAGCTCTATTTGGATTTAAACACCAGACCTGCCGCCTGCACCGGCCTGATTGCCCTGTATGACAGCACGGGCTATCTTTCCGAGCGCCTCAAGCTCGAGCGCTTTGAGCGCGCCTATGTGTCGCGGGCCGACAAATCAGGCCTGCTGCAGAGCCTGACGGCCGAACTCGCCTCCGGTCCTTATGCCGAGCGGGTCAGGGCGCAGATGTATTTTTACCAGGATCCGGAGAAGATTTTCGCAGAAGAGCTGCATACTGCCGCCGACAGGCGCGTGGCTGTGCTGGCTTTCTGCCGCTATGCCAATTTCAATCCCAATGATGCCGTAACCAGACTGGATGATTTCATGGCCTGGGCTCAGCCTTCTGAAGCTGAAATGGTGGGCATATATAAGATCATAGCCCTGCGTTTTCTCGAGCGCGGCCGCCCGCTGTCCTCAGTCACCTGGGTAGATCAGCATCTGCCGGCTGCGGGCTGGTCCCCTTATATCAGGGAACAGCGGCTGCGCCGGGCGGTATGGTTTGCGCAGTGGGACATAGTCTATCAGCTGCTCGATCATGTAGATCAGGAGACTGCCTCTGAAATCAACTGGCGCTACTGGAAGGGCAGATCTGCTCTGGAACTGGGGCGCCAGGAAGAAGGCCGGCGCATTCTGACCGAGGTGGCGGCAGATCGCAGTTTCTTTGGTTTTCTGGCCGCCCAGGAGCTGGGTCTTAAGGCGGCCTACAATCAGCAGATCCTGGATCCTTCTTTAAGCTGGCCGTCCGGGCTGCACGGCGATCCGGCAGTGACGCGCTTTTTTGAGCTCTATGCCATGGATGATGCCAATTACATACATGAGTGGCGCGAAATTGCCAAATATTCAGCTGAAGATACCGCTCTGCTGATGGCCGAGTGGGCCCTGCGCAACGGCAATTCCCGTCTGGCCATAGACAGCGTGGTCAGCTCCAGGCGCTGGGATGCCCTGGCCTACCGCTTCCCCATAGTCTATAAGGATATATATCAGCGCAATGCCAGCGAGCTTAATGTTTCGCTGTCTCTGCTCTACGGCGTGTCGCGGCAGGAAAGCATGCTGAACCCGGTCATCCGATCACCTGCCGGAGCTGTGGGGCTGATGCAGCTGATGCCGGCTACCGCCCGCCTGGTGTCCAAACAGCGCAGCTGGAGCTATGCCGGCACCGGCAGCCTGACCAATCCTGAGGTCAACGTGCGCCTGGGTACGGCCTATCTGCGGGACATGCTCGATCGCTTCCACAACAACCGCATTCTGGCCGCAGCCGCCTACAATGCCGGGCCGGGCCGCATCCCGCGCTGGGAATCCAAGGACGGCCTGAAGCGTGATGCCGCCATGTATGTGGAGAACATTCCCTTCCTGGAGACGCGCAAATATGTACAGAATGTGCTGCTGTACGATGCCATATACAACAAGCTGCTGACCGGCAGGGAAACGCAGCTGCTCACCCAGGCTGAACTGGATTTTGCCTATTGATGTCATTCTCCGGCGGCAGAGCCGGGTACACTGCGGCCGGGCGGTGGAAAAAAGCGCGGCCCGGGTGTTTACAAAATAAAAAATTTTGCTATGATCTCTGCCGTCAATTGAGCCCAGGTGGTGGAATTGGTAGACACGCTACTTTGAGGGGGTAGTTCGCGAGAGTGCGGGTTCGAGTCCCGCCCTGGGCACCAGACCACAGCAGACCGCCGTATGGCGGTTTTTCTTTTTGTGCCGAGATTGGCCGGAGCCTGGACGCGGAAAATATTCTGCCGGCATCTTTACAAAAGAAATTTCTGTGTTATCATTTTCCCTCGTTGCATGCCCAGGTGGTGGAATTGGTAGACACGCTACTTTGAGGGGGTAGTTCGCGAGAGT
>CAYRIZ010000083.1:0-4492 GCA_964424565.1 uncultured Enterobacterales bacterium | reverse complement strand
TATTGAGGATGAACCGGAAGCCTAGATGAAACCATTGTCGCCGCGATCTTGGAGTATTTAACTGTGCAGAAAAAAGGGGGGAAATCCGGAAGGGATGATACAGCTGTCTGCTGCGTGGTGCCCAGAGACAGAATCGAACTGCCGACACGGGGATTTTCAATCCCCTGCTCTACCGACTGAGCTATCTGGGCACTAAAAGCGGAAATCACAGCTGACTGCGTGGTGCCCAGAGACAGAATCGAACTGCCGACACGGGGATTTTCAATCCCCTGCTCTACCGACTGAGCTATCTGGGCAACGGCGCTTATTAAATCAAAAGCAGGTTTTCATGTCAACCGGGATTTTAAGTTTTTTGCATCAGCCCTGCCGCCTCATAGCAGCGCCGGCGGCAACCGGGGCAAAGGGCCCGCGCCGGAGAGTGTTTGGGGACTCCGGATGGGGCGGCAGAAAAATAAAGGTGGTCAAAAATATATACTTTGAGGTCAAAACAATGCATTTTATTTGCCGGCGCTCACGGGTATTATTGCTGCTGTCTGCAGAGCACAAACGGCTGAAAAAAGCCATTTTTATCCTGCTGCAGACCAGATGACCCTATGCGGGGCTGTAGGATCTGATGTTTAAAATCAAACAGTCAGAGATCGTGCAGTTTTGAGCAGTTATTCCAAAAAGCGAGGCAGATCATGGGTAAAACCATCATCACTATTTCAAGACAATATGGTTCAGCCGGTCGTGAGATTGCAGCTCACTGCGCCGAACTGCTGGGCGTTAAGCTTTATGACCGCCAGTTAATTCACATTGCCGCAGCCCAGCTGCAGATCAATAATCTCTCTGAGCAGGAACTGCTGCAGCTGGAGTCTGAGGTACCGCCGCTGGGTCTGGACTTCACTTCCTTCTTTAATTTCGGCATGCGTGGTGAAAAGCCGCTCAATCAGCAGATCTTTGATGCTGAATCTGCTGTGATCGCCCGTTTGGCCGAGCAGGAAAGCTGCGTGATTCTGGGCCGCTGCGCCAATTTCGTACTCGCCGACCACCCGAACACCGTCAACGTGTTCATTCACGCCTCAGATGAGTACAGAAAGGACTATGCCAAAAAGATGTACAACGGTATAGGTCTGGATGCCCTGAACCGGGAAGACAAAAAGCGCGCCGCCTACTACGAGCACTACACCGCCCACAAGTTCGGCTCCCCTCGGGATTTCGATCTGGTGATCCGTGCCGACAAGGGCACTCCGCTGCAGATTGCCTCGGCCATTACCGCCTACGCCCAGGCATTTACGGCTTAAGCAGAAAGTCCCCGGCATCCTGGCGGGGCTCACTCTCTCCACTAATGAACTTCCTTTCCTAGACAGGCGGCCTTCGGGCCGCTTTTTTGATCTGCACTCCCCGCTCTCCTCTATACAGCCTGCCCTGCTGTCCTCAAAATTCTGCCCTCTTATGTCTTATGTAGTACCACCATGCAGGCGTACCACATCAGCTCCGGGCACAAAAAAACCCCGGAAGATCCGGGGCTTGAAAGGAGACATTATCATGTTAAATCTGATTGTCAGATCCGCTCTGCGGCTGTGACTGCGGGGCCGGAGCCGCGGACGACATGGTAGGCGCTATCCTGCCGTGGCAGTCCTTGTACTTTTTGCCTGAGCCGCAGGGGCAGGGATCGTTGCGCCCTACATGCCTGAAGGCGTCAGCGCCGCCCTGGGCTTTCTGCTGCTGCGCCATGGCTTCCATGGCCAGACGGGCCTGTTCATACTCCTGGCGGCGGCGCTCCAGCTCGGCTTTCTGCTCTTCAGTCAGCTCCGGACGGCGCATCTGAATCTGCAGGCGGGCGAGTGTGCGGATCACCTGATACTTGAGATTGTCCAGCATGCGGCTGAACAGGTTGAAGGACTGGATCTTATATTCGTTCTTGGGGTTCTTCTGGGCATAACCCTGCAGACCTATACCCTGGCGCATATAGTCCATGGCAGCCAGATGCTCCTTCCACAGCATATCCATGCACTGCAGCATCACGCCCTTTTCTATGCGCTTGCGATTTTCCTCGCCTATGAGGCTGCACTTTTCCTCATACTGCTTGGCAGCGGCTGCTATGATGCGCTGACGCACATCATCCTCCACCACTTTGCTGTCCTCTTCCACCCACTGAGCCACCGGCAGATCCAGATTGAAGTCCTGCTTGAGGCGGGCCTCCAGCTCCGGCAGCTGCCAGTTTTCCACCAGGGAATTGGGCTCTATATACTCGCTGATCACGCTGTCAAAGACATCCTCGCGCACCTTGGTGATGGTATCGGAAATATCCTCACCGTCGAGCAGGGCATTGCGCTCCTCGTAAATGACCTTGCGCTGCTCATTGGCCACATCGTCAAACTCCAGCAAATTCTTGCGGATGTCAAAGTTGCGGGTTTCCACCTTGCGCTGTGCCGATTCTATGGCGCGGGTCACCAGCTTGTGCTCCAGCGGCTGACCGTCCTCCATGCCCATGCGCTTCATGAAGTTCTTCAGCTTCTCCGAGCCGAACAGCTTCATCAAATTGTCGTCCATGGACAGATAGAAACGAGAGGAGCCGGGATCACCCTGACGGCCGGCACGGCCGCGCAGCTGATTGTCTATGCGGCGGCTTTCATGGCGCTCCGAGCCTATGATGTGCAGACCACCGGCGGCCACCACCTGATTGTGTCTCTCCTGCCACTCGGCCTTGATCTGCTCTACAGCCTGGGGATCGGGATTGGGTCCCAGGGCATCTATGTCTTCCTGATAATTGCCGCCCAGCAGAATATCGGTACCGCGGCCGGCCATGTTGGTGGCTATGGTCACCGTGCCCGGACGTCCGGCCTGGGCCACAATATGGGCTTCCTTTTCGTGGTATTTGGCATTGAGCACCTGATGGGGGATCTTTTCCTTATCCAGCAGGCGGGAGAGCTTTTCTGAGTTCTCAATGGATATGGTACCTACCAGCACCGGGCGGTTCTGGGCTACGGTTTCCTTAATATCTTTGATGATGGCCTGATACTTGGACTGCTCGGTCAGATAAATCAGATCGGGCAGATCCTTTCTGATCATGGGCTTGTTGGTAGGCAGCACCACGGTGTTCAGACCGTAGATCTGCTGGAACTCGTAGGCTTCGGTATCGGCCGTACCGGTCATGCCGGCGAGCTTCTCATACATGCGGAAATAGTTCTGGAAGGTAATGGAAGCCAGAGTTTGATTTTCCGCCCTGATGGACACGTGTTCCTTGGCCTCCACTGCCTGATGCAGGCCGTCGGACCAGCGGCGTCCTTCCATCTTGCGGCCGGAGTGCTCATCTATGATGATGACCTGACCGTTTTCCACCACATAGTCCACATCACGCTTGAACAGGGCATGGGCACGCAGGGCGGCCATTACATGATGCAGCACTATGATGTTGGCACTGGAGAAGAGGGAATCATTGGCTCCCAGCAGGCCGCGCTCGCGCAGCAGCTGCTCCACATAGATCTGTCCGCGCTCGGTCAGATAGGCCTGGCGCAGCTTGAGATCTACAGTATAGTGACCGTCGCCGTGCCAGTCTTCTGTGTCTTCCTTGTCCTGCAGCACCAGCTTGGGAATGAGTTCATCAACCTGGCGGTAGAGCTCGGAGCCGTCCTCGGCGGCACCGGAAATAATCAGCGGCGTGCGGGCCTCGTCGATCAGCACGGAGTCGACCTCGTCCACCAGGGCATAGTGCAGGGCGCGCTGCACTCTCTGCTCCTTGGTGTAGGCCATGTTGTCGCGCAGATAGTCAAAGCCGAACTCATTGTTGGTGCCGTAGGTAACGTCGCAGGCATAGGCGGCGCGCTTGTCCTCCGGGCTCATGCCGGGAATATTGCAGCCTACGGTCATGCCCATGAAGGTATAAAAAGGCCGTGACCAGTTGGCGTCACGGCGGGCCAAATAATCGTTCACGGTCACCACATGCACGCCCCTGCCGCTTAAGGCATTGAGGTAGCAGGGCAGCAGAGCAGTCAGGGTCTTGCCTTCACCGGTCTTCATTTCGGCTATTTGATTGGAGTTGAGCACCATACCGCCCATGAGCTGTACATCAAAGGGTCGCAGTCCCAGGGTACGGCGGCAGGCTTCACGTACGGCGGCAAAAACCTCGGGCAGGATACTCTCCAGGGTGGCTCCGTCGTTGAGCTGCTGTCTGAAAGAAGTGGTGAGCTGCCTGAACTCCTCATCCTGCAGAGCCTGATATTTGGGTTCAAGGGCATTGATCTGTCTGACAATTTTGGACAAACGGCGGACAGTACGCTGATTGCTGCTGCCGATTATCTTGGTGACAATGGTTGTAAGGAACATAATTTTCTATTAACTGTATCAAAGAGGGGCACCTGTTGCCCCGGGACAACTCAACATCGTGATCTTAATGAAGAACGCCCGGTGCCGCAATACAAAGACAAATTTTTGGAAAGCGGGGGGATTACAGTACACTGGAACTTTTCCAACTAGGTACTACTTTTTCCAGCCATGCGGCTTACCTGCC
>CAYRIZ010000082.1:0-4633 GCA_964424565.1 uncultured Enterobacterales bacterium | reverse complement strand
TCAACCCCTTGCTGGAAGTGGGTTTAACCGGGAAATTTAATCCCGAAAGTCGAGGCTGATCCATATAAGAGGCCATAGAGCTGTCTGTGGGCTCTGACCGGTAAGGACGCCCGGGGTGTTCAGCATAATGTCCGGCGCCGTAAGTTCTGCGGGGGTCCGAAAGCAGATGGAACAGCAGCAGCTGGCATATTCTGAGCCCTGCCTTGATCCTGATAGCATGGGGGCTTTCGTTTTTGATTACGATGTCTTTATGCCCGTGAAAGCCAGGGGGCAGGTACTGACTGAGGGCAGCGTTCAGCCCCAGCTGCGCGAGGCTGTCCTGGTTTACTATTACTCCGTTCACATTTGACGGGAGCTTCAGCTCTTCGGCCGAATGAGCAGTGACTATTTCACCCGGCTGCAGGTCGTATCCCCCCGAGATGTCGACATCATGTGCAGCGGATTTTATCTCGGGCTCGGCGCCGGCTGCATCAACCGGGCCGGCTGAGCTGTCCCAGGCCAGGACCTGCATAGTAGGTCCCAGGGTCAGGTCAATGCCTGCAGGCTGAAGGTGATCCACCATGAGGGGAGAAATCTTCAGTTTTCTGCTGCAGATCAGGTCAAAAATATACCCATCACTCAGTGCGGACATGGGGACGGCTCCATTGTGTGATATGGCATGATGGTTTCTCCTGTCAGTCAGGCAGCCGCGGGGTAATACCTATATTCAGCCTGTATCCCAGGCAGTTGACTGCCTTTTCCACACTGTTGATTTTGGATTCATGGCAGATGTCGAGTAGCCGGCTGACATCACGCTGGCTTACCTTCATTTTACGGGCCAAATCAGCCGGACGGATTCCGGCCTCTCTCATGGCGCGATGCAGCAGTATTTTTGCCACCATGGCCGCCGGCAGCGGGATCAGGGTTTCACCGCTGCTCGGGGCTGAAGGAGTAGGCATTGCGCGGCCTTCATGCATATAAAGATTTACAGCGCCGGCCACTGCATAGAGGCCGTACCGGACCGCTTCGGCTACGGTGTCACCCTCCGCCAGGGCTTCAGGAATATCCCGAAAAGAGATCACAAAACCGCCCGCTCCATTGGGTTCCAGCAGGGCAGGATAGGAGAAATCAGTCATGTATACAACCTCCTGAAAAGGGGAGGGGGAGGCGGCCTCCCCCTGAAACTATCTGCAGTGATTTAAGACCAGGGTGCTTTTTGACTTTGGCGCAGGGCATTGTGCTTATTTCCTTTGCAGAATGCCGTGATCGGGGCATGCGTTCTGCCTCAAAAATTACAACATAGTGCCTGTTTAAAGCAAAGCAGACACCAGGCAGAACAAATATACACAGCCCAAATAAAATGACCGCAGGATTTTATCGCCCCGGCGGCTGCCGTGCTATCATGCCCGCACGGCGCGGCAGGTCAGGTCAGGCTGAGGGATCGCAGCCTAAGACAGGGACCGAAAGGCACACGCCTGCAGGGGAGTTTGGCCGCAGAAAACAGGGAGCAGAGCCTGATGAATGTAATTGAGCTTATTGATGAAATCAACACACTGCTGGAATGCAGTGATTTTAAGGATGTCTCCTATAACGGTCTGCAGGTACAGGCTGATTTTCAGAGCCTGTCCTCCCGGGAGATAGGCGTGATCTGTACCTCCACTGATGCCTCACTTGCCGCCATCAAGCAGGCCAGGGAGCTGCATGCAGATCTGCTGCTGGTGCATCACGGTCTGTACTGGCGCGGAGCCGATCCCCGGGCTGTTGGCCCGGCCGGGGCCCGCCTGAAGGCAGCCCTGCAGGGCGACGGCCTCAATATTGCCGCCTTTCATCTGCCGCTTGATGCCTCCATGCGCTTTGGCAACAATGCCAATCTCTGCCGGCTGCTGCAGGCCCGCTCCTTTGATTATCAAATCCCCGGCGACAAAACCTCCATTGCCATGATCTGCGATTTTGCCGTCCCCCGCAGCCTCGATGAGCTGTGCCGCACGCTGCAGCGTGAGCTGGTCTCCAGGGTACAGCTGCTGGGCGCTTATGAGCTGAATGAGGCTGCCCTGCAGAGGCAGTGCATCAGCCGGGCCCTGATCTGCTCTGGCTCAGGATCTTCCCTGTTGGAGCATGAGCTGCAGCCGGACTTTGATGTGCTGATCACCGGAGATGTCAGCGAGCAGATTTATCAGCTTGCCGCAGAGTTCCATACCCCGGTCATAGCCGCCGGACATCATGCCACCGAACAGTCGGGAGTTAAGGCCCTGGGGGATTTTCTGGCAGCAGAACACGGCATCAGACATTATCACTTAAGTTTCAACCTCGAACAGATGTGCAGGTACTATTGAAATGGCAGAACAGCTGAGCCCTGAAGCCGCTTTGGTGCGGCAGGCCCTGATTGCACGGGGACTTGAGACCCCGCTTATTGAAAACGGACTTTCCAGCGCGCAGAAACGCGAACGCATAGAACAGAGCATGCGTACCATCATGGAGACCCTGGGACTTGATTTGTCTGACGACAGTCTCTGCAAAACTCCGTTCCGGGTGGGCAAAATGTATGTGGATGAGATCTTCTCCGGCCTTGATTACAGCAATTTCCCCGAGATCACCCTGATCGAAAACAAAATGCATGTAGATGAGATGATCAAGGTCAAGGACATTACCGTCACTTCCACCTGCGAGCATCACTTTGTGGTGATTGACGGCACCGCCAAGGTAGCCTACATGCCGGGCAAAAAGATCATAGGCCTGTCCAAGATCAACCGCATAGTGCAGTTCTTTGCCCGCCGGCCGCAGGTGCAGGAGCGCCTGACCCAGCAGATCCTGGTGGCCCTGCAGACCCTGCTGTGCACCCGCAATGTGGCTGTGTCCATCACGGCCACGCACTACTGTGTCAAATCACGCGGCATCAAGGATCCCACCTCCCTGACCACCACCACGGCCTTGGGCGGTCATTTCAAAAACAATTCTTCTTCCAGACATGAGTTTTTGACGGACTGAGCACAAAAAATACGCCCAGCCGATTAAACTTCACTCATCAGCACAGCTGCTGCCGCTGAGGCCGCAGCTGTCCCACATTACAGGACAGCAGGGGAGTGTCATGCCGCAAGAAAATTACCGTGTCTCACTGATCACCGCCGTCTTCAATGAAGAAGAAACTGTAGAGCTTTTTGTCTCTGCGATCAAAACACAGCTCCGGGAGGAACTGCCTCATCTGGAAATAGTGTTTGTCGATGACGGTTCCCGCGACCGTACGGTGGAAATCATCAAAAAACTAATGGCCTCCGAACAGGAACTGCCTATATCCCTGATTGAACTGTCCCGCAACTTCGGCAAGGAAGCGGCCATGACGGCGGCACTGGATCTGGTGGACAGCGATGCGGTGATCCCCATAGATGTAGATCTGCAGGATCCTCCTGAGGTGGTAGCCGAGATGATCCGCCTGTGGCGGGACGAGGGGGTAGAGCATGTTTATGCCGTCCGGGTTGACCGCTCCCAGGATACTGAGATGAAGCGCATGACTTCAGGCGGTTTTTACTTTGTCTTCAACAAGCTCTCCAACAAGGTCAAAATTCCGCAGAATGTAGGTGACTTCAGGCTCATGGACAGCAGGGTGGTCAAAACCGTGCGCCGTCTGCATGAGAGCAACCGCTTCATGAAGGGGTTGTTTGCCTGGCCGGGGTTCACCTCCCGCGGCATAGGTTATGTCCGCCCGCAGCGCTCAGCCGGGCAGAGCAAGTGGAATTACTGGAAGCTTTGGAATTTTGCCCTGGACGGCATTGTCTCCTTTTCCTCGCTGCCGCTGCGCGTCTGGTCTTATATAGGAGCCGGCATAGGCCTGCTGTCTTTGGTCTACATGATCTATATCTTTACCTCCACCCTGATTTCCGGTATTGAAGTACCAGGCTATGCTTCCACCATGTGTGTGGTGTTGTTTCTGGGCTCGGTACAGCTCATTTCCATAGGAGTGCTGGGCGAGTACATAGGCCGTATAGCCGAGGAAACCAAACATCGTCCGGTTTTTGTAGCCAGGGCTGTAAGCGGCAGCATACAAAAGAGGCTGCAGGGCGGAGTAATCTACAGCGAAAACGGCATTATCTTCAACAACAGCCCGGCAGGGGCTGAGTCCGCCGGCGGCAACAGTGCCCCAGGCCAGCAGGCAGCACAACCTCAGGGCGGCAATCAGGCAGAAGGCCGCAGCACGGCAGAATAAAAGAAGCCAAAATATCAGCCTCCCATCCCGGGTGCAAACATTCTGTCTGCACCCAAACTGTTTCACATATAGCCGCAGATGGTGCGCAGTACACCGCCGCGGCTGTCACCACAAGATCCTCCTTAAAGCCACAGCAGCCCAAATATGCGGCATGCATCCTGTTGCCCGCCGCGAGTCTGGCTGCTGCCGGCTGGTAAAAACTTACGGAAAATCAGGCCAAAACTACGGCAGGAACAGCTGCTGGGGATTTTGTGGCAGCCCTCAAAAATGTGATCTTTTTCCTTAGAGGAAACAGCCCAAGGTGTTTAGAATTATTGTTGAATTAAAATAATCAACTTGGAGGTTCTGTCTTATGAAGAAGTTTGCAGTTCTGACTGCAGCAGCATTAGTGTCGGCTGCTTTGTGTTGGCTATCGTTAAGAAGATCCGGCTTTATTGCGTAAGATGATCCGTAAGT
>CAYRIZ010000081.1:0-5311 GCA_964424565.1 uncultured Enterobacterales bacterium | reverse complement strand
TGATGAAAAGTTCATTTTAGAAAATTCTTAAAATCTGCTGCCCAATGTCAGCTGATCTTAGGTAAATTTACCGCTCTTCTCTTCAGATGCTCTTTTTGCCTTCGTCGTCTTCCCCGGCAGTCTCGGGCTTTGCAGGCTGCTGATCCTTTTGGGCTATAGCAGCAGGACGAGGAGCACTGTCTGGCGCTTCGTACATGGTGACTATACCTGCTTTCAGATACATCACCATGGACCATATGGTCAGCACGGTGGCCACAGCCAGCAGGCCTATGCTGGCATAAATCACAAACTCATTGAAACGCCAGATCAAACCGGCTATGGCAAACATTTGAATAGTGGTCTTCCATTTGCCTACCCAGTTGACTGCCACGGCAGAGCGCCGGCCTATTTCCGCCATCCACTCGCGCAGGGCTGAAACTACAATTTCACGGGAAATAATCACTATGGCCGGAATGGAGATCCACAAATTGATCCCATGAAAGAAGGCCTGGGTTGACTTGACCGAGTACCAGTCCACCACCAGCACCAGAGCAGTACAGACCATGATCTTGTCGGCCACCGGATCCAAAAAGGCGCCGAACCTGGTAGTCTGCTTCAGCCGGCGGGCCAGATAGCCGTCCAGCAGATCGGTAACCGCCGCCAGAATGAACACAAAGGCGGCCAGCAGATTGGAGCGCGGTGTAGGCCAGTAGAAAAGCACCACGAAAACCGGAATCAACAACACCCGCAGAAATGTCAGAGTATTTGGCAAAGTAAGCATGATCTGTCCTTTACTAAAACGCCGGAATAGTACAACGTTTTCTAAACCCCAGTACAAACAACTCCAGATCTGTGACGAGATACCCTCTCTCTGTCACCCAGTCCCGGGCATGTTTTTTCCTGTCAATATTGTACCTCACAAGAAGATATTTCCTCTCTTGAGGCAGGCAAAATCATTTGCCGCCCTCTCTACAACCACAGCGGTCCGAGCAGCTCCCGGCGCGGCAGATTGAAGGAGGAGGGATAAGTCACATCAACCAGATATAAACCATTGGGATAGGCTGTAGGTCCGGCCTGCGTGCGATCGCAGGCGGCAAAAACCTCTGCCAGCCAGGCGGCATCCCGGCGGCCTTCACCTATGAGCAGCAGCGAGCCCACTATGTTTCTGACCATGTGGTTTAAGAAAGCATTGGCCGCTATATCAAAGACTATGTAGGGACCGCGGGCACTGACTTCTATGAAGTGCACGCAGCGGAAAGTGGAGCGGCTTTCATCGTCTGCGCCGCAGAAGGAAGCAAAATCATGCTCACCGCGCAGGATCTGTGCCGCCTCGTGCATGGCCTGGGCATCAAAGGTGCCGTGGTAGTGGCTCACTCCCTCCTGCATGATTCCCGGACGGTGCGGGGTGGCCTGCAGTATATAGCGGTACCGGCGGGCGCGGGCGGAAAAACGCGCATGAAAGCTGTCATCTACATGCCGGGCCCAGGTCACGGCAATATCCGGAGGCAGCCTGGTATTGCTGCCCAGTACCCAGGCCCTGTCGGGACGGTCATGACTGACATCAATGTGCACTACCTGCCCGGTAGCATTGACACCGGCATCAGTGCGGCCGGCACAGCAGAGGCTGACCGGTTCGGCTGCCACAAAGGAAAGAGCCTTTTCCAGCTCTCCCTGTACGGAAGGAGCAGTATTCTGCCGCTGAAAACCGGCATAATGCCGGCCCTCATATTCAACACCCAGTGCGATGCGCATGTGTTCACCCTGCCTGATTGAAAACTTTGTACTTGGAAATAAAGTAGGTAATGAGCGTCACCACTGCCATGGAAGTGATGATGGGAATCAGCCCGCGCATCCAGAAGGTCACCATCAGCAGCACCAGCAGATTGCGCAGCATCAGCATGCTGGCCTGCAGTACAAAAAAGCGGAACATGCTGCCATGCTGCCGAAAGGTCACATAGCGGTGACCGAAAAAGGAAACAAAAAAGGCGGTGGCAAAAGCAGCAGTGGTGACCAGATTTTCATGCAGCCAGGGCCAGCAGAAAAAAATGATCACTGTCACCGTCAGATCGGTGAGGGTGGCCAGGCCGCCGACCAAAACAAAGCGCAGCAGTTCATAAATACCGCTGCCCTGTTTGATTTTAAGGAGCAAGGTTGCAAGCATCAGCAGAAAACCTACCTTATGCAGAAAATTGTGGGCACATTTTAGCAGATGCAGACTAAACCTTCATATCAGTACGGCGGGATCTCGTGACCGCTCCAAATCCCCTTTTGCTCCCGCTCTTCACCCGCCGATGTTTGCCGCCCGCGCCGGCGCTCCCGAAAGACATTATTAAAATTGTGAATAAAATCTGCCCCGGATCCCGCCTTGTAGGGTATAAGTAACTCAGCCTCAGCAGCATTCAACCCCAAGGAGCCAATATGCGCAGTCAAGACATCCTCAAAGGACCGGAATGGGCCAACGTCAGGGCCCTTTACAAAGCCGCCGGCATAACTGACGGCGAACTGGCAAAACCACTGATTGGCGTGGCCTGTGCCTTCAATGAAATCTGTCCCGGGCACAAAAATCTGCAGGCTTTGGCAGAACGTGCCAAGGAGGGCATTTACGCCGCCGGAGCCACTCCGCTGGTATTCGGCACCATAGGCGCCTGCGACGGCATAGCCATGGCTCACGACGGCATGAAATATATTCTGCCGGGCCGGGAAAGTATAGCTGCCGATATAGAGACCATGTGCCATGCTCACCGGCTGGACGGTCTGGTACTGATCGGATCCTGCGACAAAATCATTCCCGGCATGCTGATCGGAGCTCTGCGGGCCAATGTGCCTGCCATCTTCATCAACGGCGGTCCGGCTCTGCCCGGCCGCATGAAAGCCGGTAATCCCTACGGGGGCGACAGCATAGATCACTCCATCATTCAGCAGTCTGAAGGAGCCCTCAAGGCAGGCCAGATCACTTCGGAGCAGTTTGACTGGCTGGAGAACAATGCCGTACCTACTATAGGCTCCTGTGCCATGCTCGGCACAGCCAATACCATGGCTGCCCTGACTGAGGCCCTGGGTCTGGCCCTGCCCGGCACTGCAGCCATTCCGGCAGTCTATTCTCAGCGCCTGCAGGCGGCCTTCAAAACAGGTGAGGCCGCGGCAGCATTAGTAAGATTGGATCTAAAACCACGCGATATAGTCTGCCGGGCCAGCATAGAAAACGCCGTCATGGTCAATTCAGCCATAGGCGGCTCCACCAATGCCGTGCTCCATCTGCTGGCCATAGCCTATGAAGCCCGGGTTGACTTTACCCTGGATGATTTCGGCCGTACCGCCGCCCTGGTGCCGCATCTGGCAGCCATGATCCCGGCCGGCCGCTATACCCTGCTTGATTTTCATGATGCCGGCGGGGTACCGGCTTTGATGAATGAAATCAAAGAGCTGCTGCACACCAATATCATCACCTGTACCGGCAGAACTGTGGCCGAGAATCTGCAGCAGGCCCGCAACCGCGATCCTGAGGTGATCCATCCTCTGGCCAATCCGGTACATCAGGTGCCGGGCATTGCCATACTCCACGGCAATCTGGCCCCTGAAGGAGCGGTGACCAAGCCTTCAGCCATACCGGCAGAGGCGCATTACTTCAAAGGCCGGGCTGTTATTTTTGAAAATGAAAACGACGCTCTGGCCGGGATCAGGGCCCTTAAGGTCAGGGCAGGAGATGTGGTGGTGATCCGCAATGCCGGTCCCCGCGGCGGTCCTGGTATGCCTGAACAGTACAAAGCCATGAAACTGCTGGTAGGCATGAAGCTTGGCTCCAAAGTCTGTGTGATTACCGACGGACGTTTTTCAGGATCCAACAATGGCTGCTTTGTCGGCCATATCTGCCCTGAAGCCTATGATGACGGTCCCATCAAGTACTTAAAAGACGGGGATGAAATAGAAATTGATATTGCCGCCGGCACCATCAATGCCGCGGTGGACTTTGCCGCCCGCCGGCAGGAGAACGTGCCGGATCGTTGTGCCAAAGCTGAAGGGTATCTCTATCACTACAGGCACAATGCAGCTTCCGCCTCCCAGGGAGCCGTGTTTAAGACCAGGGATGAGGACTGAGGACTAAAGTTCAGGTATACCATCTTGCTGTTCACAAACTCTGCCCGGGGAAAAGTTTCTGCCTTCCCGGGCAGCAGCAGCAATTGCAGAGGGGCCATATAACAGCCCCTCCCCTCGCTGACTTTTTACCGGACGCTACCTGAATTAGAAGTAAATCTGCACTTTGACAGTTGACGGTAAAACAGCAGTTTCTATAGCCTGCCTAATCTCAGAGGCCGGGAATTTGGCAGAAAGCAGAGGCAGAGGATTAATCAGCCCCATCTGCAGGGCATTGACTGCCGGTCCGAATTCATCATAGAAACGAAACACGGCATTCCATCTCAAACCCTTGGTGGCAAAAGCTCCCAGATCTTTGGGCTCCTGACCGCCGGCAAACATTCCCACCTGGGAAATCACTCCCTCCGGGCGCACCATGCGCATGGCACTTTCACAGGCCTGGCCATCGCCTGAGGCCTCAAGGCAGCAGTCGAAAAAGCCTTTATGCTCTGACCACTTGGCAATCTGCTCGGGGTGTTCATTGGAGTTGCAGACTTCATCTGCTCCCATGGTTTTGGCAATTTCCAGCACTTCAGGACGGATGTCTATGGCCGTAACCCGCTCTGCCCCCATGGTTTTGGCGGCGGCAATACACAGACAGCCTATAGCTCCGGCTCCCATAACCAGCACGTTTTTGCCTATTAAATTACCGGCACGATGTACACCGTTGTAGGCAATACCCATAGGCTCGGCAAAGGCAGCAATTTCAGGGGACATATCGTGCACCACCCGGCACTGTGCCTGATGAGCCACTACATACTCGGCAAACAGTCCCTGTACATGCGGCATGGTAGCGGCAGATCCCATGTGCCGCATATTTTCGCAGTAGGTATACATGTGGTGACGACAGTACCAGCAGTCATCCCGAAAACACGGACGGGCCGGACGGAGCACTACCATATCGCCTGCCCGGATGCCCTTAACATTGGCACCTGTTTCCACCACAATGCCGCAGCCCTCGTGGCCTATAACCAGAGGCTCACGTACCACAATGGCAGTCCCGTTCTGACCATGCATGTAGTAATGTTGATCAGAGCCGCAGATGCCGGCATTCTGCATTTTGATTTTGACTTCATCCGCAGTGGTAATCTGCACTTCCGGAACGTCTTCATAACGCACATCAAGTTTCTTGTGCAGTACACAAGCTTTGGTCCTTCTCAGAATTTTGTTGATGGCCCTTTTTGCAGCTCAATCTGACTTT
>CAYRIZ010000080.1:0-6453 GCA_964424565.1 uncultured Enterobacterales bacterium | reverse complement strand
AAAAGTCAGATTGAGCTGCAAAAAGGGCCATCAACAAAATTCTGAGAAGGACCAATTTCAGAACTCATTGCTGTAATCCTCCAGCCTGTTTCAGCTGTTTTAGGTAAAAATCCGCAGTTATTCTGGGGAATTTTGGGAGCTGGCCTGGATACGCCTCCTACTTTTTGGATATTTCCGCCGGCTGCAGCACAGCTTTTTTGATGCAGGTCAAAAATTTTCCGCCCGCCTGGACTTTTGTATCTGAAAAGTCGTTTACATACCTGAAGGCTGTGTTTTTTTCACTAAGATTAAATCAGATGAGCTTTTATCACTGAGGAGAAAACATGAGCTATACCGGCTTTGATTACGCTCTGCTGCAGGATCCTGCTGTTTTTCAGCTGCACCGCCTGCCGCCGCACAGCGATCATCAATGGTTTAAAAATGCCGCGGAAGCAGCCTGCGGCCGCTCCAGCTTCAGGCACAGCCTCAACGGCAGCTGGCGCTTTCACTTTGCCCGCACCCTGCAGAACATGCCGCGCGGTTTTGAGCAGCCTGATTTTGATGTCAGCTCCTGGGATTTTATTCAGGTTCCGGGGCACTTTGAGACCCAGGGCTTCGGCATTCCGCATTACACCAACAAGATCTACCCCTGGGAGGGTTATGAGCAGGTACTCCCGGGGGAACTGCCGCAGAAGCGCAATGTGGTAGGCTCCTATGTCACTTTCTTTGATAAGCCTGCAGACTGGGATCTGCGCCGGGTGTTCATCTGTTTTGAAGGTGCCGACAGCGCCCTGTGCGTGTGGCTGAACGGGCATTTTGTGGGCTACAGCGAGGACAGCTTTACCCCGGCTTATTTTGATTTAAGCCCCTTTATGCAGGAAAGGCACAACAGACTGTGTGTGCAGGTCTTCAAATACTCCTCCGGCTCCCATCTGGAAGATCAGGATTTCTGGCGGCTCTCCGGCCTCTTCCGCGGAGTGTATCTCTACACTAAACCGGAGCTGCATCTCGATGATGTGCAGATCTCCTGTGAGCTCAATGCCGATTTCTCCCAGGCTGCAGTCAGCTGCGCCTTTAGGATGGCCGAGCCCGCCGCTGCCGGCTGCATCAAAGCCAGGCTGCTTTACCGGGGCGAGGAAGTGGCGGCAGCTGAGGCCGCAGCCGCCGCAGGGCAGGTGAGTTTTACCCTGGACCGGCCCCATCTGTGGAGCGCGGAAAAGCCTGAGCTTTATCAGCTGCAGCTGCAGGTCTCAGGAGCCGACGGCAGGGTGAGTGAATATATTGAGCAGCAGGTGGGCGTACGCCGCTTTGAGCTTACAGCAGATCACATCATGCGCCTCAACGGCAGGCGTATAGTGTTCAACGGGGTGAACAGGCATGAATTTAACCCGCGCCACGGCCGTACCCTAAGTGAGGAGGAGATCTGGCAGGATCTGCTGCTGCTGAAGCGTTACAACATCAATGCCGTCAGAACCTCGCATTATCCCAACAGTTCCTGTTTTTATGACTTCTGCGACCGGCTGGGCCTGTATGTCATAGATGAGACCAATATGGAAACCCACGGTACCTGGGAGATAGACGGCAAAATAGTATATACGGAGCATACCATCCCCGACGGGCATCCGCAGTGGCGGCAGGCCGTGCTCGCCCGCGGTGAGGCCATGCTCGAGCGCGACAAAAATCATCCCTGCATTCTGATCTGGTCCTGCGGCAATGAGAGCTTCTCCGGCAGTACCATCTTTGAGCTGGCCGAATATTTCCGCCACCGCGATCCTTCCCGGCTGGTTCATTATGAGGGAACTTTCCGCGACCGCCGTTTTGATCAAACCTCGGATATGGAAAGTCAGATGTATACCCCGGCCGAGGAGGTGGAGGCCTATATCAGACAGCATCCCGACAAGCCCTTTATCATGTGCGAATACACCCACTCCATGGGCAATTCCAATGGCGGCATGCAGCGCTATACCGAGCTTGCCCATCGCGAGCCGCTGTATCAGGGCGGCTTTATCTGGGATTTCTGCGATCAGGCCATGGTGGTGAAAAACTGTCTGGGGCAGGAGTATCTGGGCTATGGCGGTGATTGCGGCGACCGGCAGACTGACTACAATTTCTCCGGCAACGGCATCTTCTTTGCCGACCGCAGACCTTCTCCCAAGCTGGCCGCAGTCAAAAGCAATTACCAAAACTTCAAACTGGAATTTACAGGCACGCTGCCCGCCCTGCAGCTTAAGGTAAGCAATTATTTCCTCTTCACTGATCTTGGTGAGTTTGATCTCATAGTCCGCGTAGTCCGCAACGGCCAGGTAGTGGAGAGACAGGTATTGCACCCGCAGCTGCCGCCGGGGGAGAGGGCAGTGTTCGATCTGCCGCTGTCTTCCTGGGAGGCAGATCCTCAGGATACGCTGACGGTGGAGGCAGCCGTGTGCGATCCTGTTTCCCGTCCCTGGGCTGAAGCCGGCCATGCCATAGCCGAGGCACAGCTGGTGGTGCATGAAATGCAGGCCCCGCAGCCTGACTGTACTGCCGCCGTGGACATGGTGGAAACAGTCAACAATATAGGCGTGCACGGCGAGGGCTTTTCCTATCTCTTCAGCAAGGACAAGGGCGGGCTGGTCAGCCTCAACTGCCGGGGCCGCGAACTGCTCAAGCGTCCGGCACAGCTTAATTTCTTCCGGGCACCCACAGACAATGATCAGGGCAATCGCATGCCCTTCCGGCTGGGAGTGTGGAAAAATGCCGGGGCCTATGCCCGCTGTCTTTCCATGTGCGGGCGGAGGGAGAACAACTGCGCGGTCATTGAGTTTGCCTATGAGCTCTGCACCATTCCCCGCGCTGCCCTGCAGGTTACCTTCAGGGTTGATCACCGCGGACTGATCAATGTGCACATGCATTACGATAAGACTGAGGGACTGCCCGATATGCCGGAAATGGGCATGCTGCTGACCTTAAACGGCGACTGCAGCGATCTGGAATTCATAGGTTACGGCCCGGAGGAGAATTACCCCGATCGTCTGCCCGGTGCCAAAATAGGCCGCTTCCGCAGTACTGTGGCAGAACAGTTTGTGCCTTACCTGAAACCTCAGGAGTGCGGCAATCATGAGCATATCAGCCTGCTGCGCGTCAGCGATCAGTCAGGACGCGGCCTGCAGGTGCTGCGCGGGGCTGATTTCCCTGCCGTATCCGTGCTCCACTGGACGCCGGCTGAACTGGAGCAGGCCGATCATGCCTGTGAACTGCCGCCGCCGCTTAAAACTGTAGTCAGAATAGCCCGCCGGGCCATGGGCGTGGGCGGTGATGACAGCTGGGGCTCTCCTGTGCTCGAGCCCTATGTCAATCACAATGAAACGCAGGACTTTAACTTCTGCCTGAAAGTGTGTTGATTTCGGGCACCTGCTGCAGCCTCCTGCAGGCTGCAGCTTTTCGCCGCGCCTTCTTTCCTAATCTCAGCTCTGGGCGCGGAAATCCAGCGGCGTGGTGCCGGTGAGTTTTTTGAACACGCGGGCAAAATGGCTGGTGGAGGAAAACTGCAGCAGAGCTGAAATCTCGCCTATTTTCAGGCGGGAGCCGGCCAGCAGATCCTGGGCTGTACGAATGCGTAATTCCCGCAGATAATCCATGATGGACATATTCAAATCTTCCTTGAAGATCCTGTCGGCATAGTCAGGATTGCAGCCTGCCGCTGCCGCCACCTCACTGCGGTCGCACTTTTGAAAGACCCGGCGCTCGAGTTCCTGCACCATTTGTCTGACCTGCGGTCTCAAATCCTGATTCTGCCGATCGCGTATATCCTGCACCAGCGCGGCAAAACGGTAGGTAATGGTCTGGCGCAGCAGCACTGCCTCATCACAGCTGCGGCACATTTCCGCCGCCAGGATAAAGAAGTCTGCAGTGGTATAGGCCGTCTCTACCGGCAGACCTCCGCGGATGGCGGCGCGGGCGGCCAGCACGGCATTGATGATGGCGCTGTTTTTGTGATGGCGCAGATCGGTAAAGCCCATGCGTCCTTCCTGACCGTGCATGGGACTTAAGAGGGCGCGCAGGGCCTTTTCCGGATTGCCCTGGGTGATGCCTTCCAGATGCCCCAGCTCATAGGCATAGGAGTTGTGCGGGGTTTCCGCGGAAATGACATCGCTCAAATCGGGCAGAGGGATCTTACTGTCGGCTTTGAGCTGCTGCAGAAAATCCTTGAATTTTTCCAAATTAAAGGGCTGATTGCGCTCGGCCGTGCGCAGTTCAAAGCTGGCATACAGCTCCAGCAGGGTATTGATCCCGCGGATGCGCTCGCGCAGCACAGCCGCATCCTCCATGCCTTTTTCATCCAGCGGTCCGACCAGGATACAGCGGCCTGAGGCCGTGCAGATCCCGCCCACCGATCTGCCTGAGGTCAGGGCCACCGGCTGATTTTGATTGCGCAGGGTCTGCAGCAGGCGCTGCAGCCGCAGCGGGTCGGAGAGCAGCAGATGCTGCGTGACCTCCCGATCCTGCTGATACAGTTTCTGCCTGGCCTGATCCCAGCTGTAAATTCTGTCGGTCAGCTGACTTAACTTGTTCAGCAGCAGTTCTTCTTCCGGCATGGACTTTCCCTCCACCGCAGTAAAAATTGTCTGAAGCCTTATTGTAAGGCCGGGGAGAGGTGGCTGCGGGCAGCTGCAGGGGAAAAAGATGCGCCATGGGGTCTGCTGTGCCGCCGGCCGGGACAAGGGGAGGGGAACAGTGTAGTTTCCCGGCCAGCTGTGTGTTTTCCTTTTGAGGCTGTCTGGTCCCCGGCATCAGCTGAGAGATTCGGCTAAGGCCGTCACAATCAGACATCCCACTACGGCACCCTGATCTTCCTTACCCAGCACCTGATCGCCGTAATACACCGCCCGCCCGAATTTGGGCTGCATACTGCGGGTAGCCTCCACTCCGGCGGCAGCTGCCTGCTGCGCTGTCAGCAGGGCGGCAGACAGATCTTTTCCGGCGGCCAGAGCCTCCTTTAAGGCCTGAGCGGCCGGATATATGGAATCGACCAGGGTACGATCGCCTGGAGCTGCTTTGCCGCGATTCATCACTCCCTGCACAAAGCCGGTGAAAAAGTCAGCCAGATCAGTGTCTGTAAGCTCAGTTTTTCCTTTAACGGCTTTGCCGGCGCTCATAAAGCCGCTGGCCACCAGGGTGCCCATGGTGGAGGGAACCTTACGGGATATGGCCATGCCCATCTGGGCTATAAGTTTGCCCAGATCCGTCTCGGCGCTCTGGTCAATGAACCTTTTGGCCTCAGCAAAGCCGGCGGTCATGGTCAGCCCCAGATCACCATCCCCCAGAGCAGAGTCCAAATCGATCAAATACTGCCTGTTTTCTTCCATTAAGGCAGAGCATCTGCCGACGGCACTTTGCAGTTTGGCTTTATCTATGCTCATGACTGCCTCCTACAGTTGTGCCTGCCGCATAAAAGGGGTGTCAAAAGGCATGCGCAGATACTGTTTGAGTTCATCGTCCAGTCTCAGCAGGGAAATGGACATACCGGCCATATCCATGGAAGTGGCATATTCACCCACATAGGCATTGAAGACCTTGATGCCCTGATCGGCCAGCATTTGTGAGACTTTGCGGAAGACTATGTAAAGTTCTTCCTGCGGGGTGGCACCCAGACCGTTTACCAGCACGGAGACCTCGTCTCCTGCCTGATAGGGCAGATCCTCGAGCACGGCAGTAAGCATCTGCTCTACTATGGCATCGGAGCTTTTGAGATCTTCCAGCCTGATGCCCGGTTCGCCATGAATACCCATGCCTATTTCCATCTTGCCTTCCGGCAGTTCAAAATTGGCTTTGCCCTTTTCCGGGATAATGCAGGGAGAGAGGGCCATGCCGCAGGTGCGCACATTGGCACAGGCTTTGCGGGCCAGACGCTCCACTTCATCTATGGACAGCATGGCTGCGGCGGCCGCGCCGGCAATTTTGTAAACATAGAAAATACCGGCCACTCCGCGGCGCTTGTCTTCCCGGCCTTTGGGGGAGGAGAGCACATCCTCGCCGGCTATGACTTCACGTACTTCAATGTCTTCCAGCTCAGCCATGTCTTTGGCCATGCCGAAATTCATGATGTCGCCGCCGTAATTGCCGTAGATATAGATCACGCCGGCGCCCTGACTGACCTCGCGGGTGATCTCCAAAATCTGCTCCGGACTGGGGGATTGAAACACGCCGCCTACACCGCAGCCGTCGAGCATACCCTGACCTACATAGCCCAGAAAGAGCGGCAGATGCCCCGATCCGCCGCCGGTGACCAGACCTACCTTGCCTGGAGTTTTGTGTTTAATGACCAGACAGCGCGGATCGCCGGCGGCATAAGTAATCCGCTCGGGCCAGGCAGCATAGAGACCGTCTAGCATTTCATCTACATAACGGGTGGGATCATTTACCAGTCTCTGCATTTTCTTGGTCCTTCTCAGAATTTTGTTGATGACCCTTTTTGCAGCTCAATCTGATTTTTGC
>CAYRIZ010000079.1:0-6627 GCA_964424565.1 uncultured Enterobacterales bacterium | reverse complement strand
GGGGTGCTGAAAAGTTCATTTTAGAAAATTCTTAAAATCTGCTGCCCAATGTCAGCAGATGGTCGCGGTAAATCACCATACCCGCGCCATGCTCTTCATATTTGCCGTTCTGCCTGATGGCTGATATATGCCGGCCATTGAATTTGCCGCCGAAACCGGCCAGCACCTCGCCTGTTTCTTCCTTGATTTTGAAATGCCGGCCTTTTTTGTCCGGGCCGTTGGGTTTGGCGGTGACCCAGCGGTCTGTATCCATGGCCATGCCGCGGCGGAACCGGCGGCCGGCGGCAAAGGCATATCCGGCAGCAAAAGCGCGTGCTTCTTCTGTTGTCATTTCCTTTCCACCTTATAGCCCACGGCCTTAATCATGGAGCCTGTATCAATCAGCGGAGGCGCGGCCATGGCTCCTGCCTTCTCACCTTGGGCTTTGCTTATCCGCAGCTTGCGCCGCAGTGTGCCTGGCGCATTTGCCGGCCATGGATATAAAGCCCCGGTGATTGAGATCAGCTGCCCGGCTGCGTCCAGAGATGGAGACTGCGGTACGCATAAGAGGACGGGAGGGGATACGGGAAGTGCTGAACTCGTTACAGGCGGCATACTGCACCACCTGTGCAAAAGGATTATCAGCGTGCTGTTTGGTATTGAAGGAGGGATCGGTCTGCGTACAGCCGTCAGGGATAAACTGACAAATTGCGCCGCCGTCTTTTGCAAAGCCCTGCTGTGCGCTAAAATTAAAACGCATTAAGCAGCAGGCCAGACCTGTATTATCTATTTCCAACCGGAACAGACACAGTTTAAAAGGAGAACAGCGCTCCTTCCCGGGCAGCAGATCCCGGGCTTGTGCGCGAGAGATTATGGTGAAGTTAAAGAAAATTGCACTGGCAGCCCTGCTGTCTGCCGGTGTCTTAAGCCTCGGCGGCTGTGCCTTCCGCGCCGATCTGGCCCAGGGCAATTTCGTGGAGCAGGAGCGTATAGACATGCTGCGTTACGGCATGAGTGCAGAACAGGTGCGTTATATCCTGGGCACTCCCATGCTGGTTGATCCTTTTGACAACAGCCGCTGGTATTACGTGCATTTCCTGCGTGAAGGCTGGGGTGATCCGCAGATCAAGAATCTGATCGTACTGTTCTCCGGCAGCACCCTGGTGGACATTTCCGGTGACTTTACCCGCCCGGCTGAGTTTAATGCCGGCCGCGGCCCGGCACTGCCGGCGGCGGAGGAAACGGATTATCCGCTGCCTGAGGCCCCTGAAGCCAACCCGGAGGCTACTTCCACCATTGGCCGCTAAACGCTTACGCAGGCTCTGCCTGCTTGCTGCCGCCGCTTTTGCCGCCGGACTGCTCTGCGGCTGCAGTATTGATGAAACTGAAGGGCAGGAACTGCTGGTACAGCCCGCAGAAAACGAGGAACGCCGGATCGATTTTGCCGGACTTAGTGATCTGCAGCGGGAATTCATGCTCAGCTGCTTCAAATGCATCATGGGCGATGTCAGCGAGCTCAATGACATAGTGCAGAGCTATAGGAGCTCGCGCACTGATCCTGATTTTTCCGAGCCGCTGGCCCTGCAGGAATACAGGATCAACTCCGCTTTTGAAAGCTGTGCCCACAAAGCCGCGCAGCTGCATCACTTTGAACTGCAGCAGGCCATGGTCACGCACCCCATGCCGGCAGCCGAGCTGGCACAGAAGTTTTATGCCCGGGGTAATCTGACCGACGGCGCCTTCTGGCTGCAGCGCACTATCAATCTAAGCGGCGAAAAGGAAGGCTCAGCCGCGGCCGGCCGTCTTTTCATACAGCACCGCTCCACCATGCTGCTGGGAGCACGGCTGCTGGAGCAGGCAGCCCGCCTGGGAGATCGCGAATCAGCCGCTCTCCTGCTTGGTCTGACCGATCCTTTTTCCACCAGCTATCAAAATCTGCGCGACTGATCTGAGCTGCAGGCAGTTTCTTCAGCTCAAGGCTATCCCCGGCTCCCGGGGATGGCAGTGGTCCTGGTAAGCCTTCAGTCCACCTTTCCTCCTGCCGCCGGAGGCAGGCCCGCCTCCCCATACTTCCGACCACTCACCGCCTGACCGCCAGCAGATCTCAAAGATCAGCAAACACAGCTTTTGGGCGGGCAAATCAGGCTCCAGGGCAGCAGAGCAAAACCGGGAAAAGAAGAGAGAATCTGCAGGAGAGCCTGCCGGCAGATTTTTCTGCAACTGCATTTGGCTGGTGCCAGCACAGGCTGCTGCATGATGGAAGGAAAAACAGCTTCAGACAGGCACCTGCAGCTGCAGCGGAACGGACTGCCGACAGGGAAAAAACAGGCTGCAGACGGAGACTACAGCCTGGAATTCTTAAATGAGTTAATGCGCAATCGTATCAGGCTTTCATCCCGAAACACCCAGGTTCCGGAATGCCTGCCGGAGACTTACTTAGCTACTGCCTGATTGAACTTCTCGGCGGCCTCGTACAGCGGTCTCATGGCCGGATTGGCTTCCAGCAGTTCCTGATGCAGGTGCAGAACCTTGTTGCGGAAATCATTTACGTCCACAGTGATGAATTCCACGCCCATGCCCTCGGCGGTCTTCTTGGCATCAGCCACAGCCTTGTCCCAGGACTCAAAGGCGGTCTTCTCAGATTCGCGGCAGGCTTCATCAAATACCTGACGATCCTCAGGGGACAGCTGATCGTAGAACTTCTTGGAGGCTACGAGCAGATCAGGCACCATCTGATGCATGTCATAGGTGTAGTACTTGCACACTTCACCGTGCTTCTGGTCGGACAGGGCCAGCTCATTGTTCTCGGCGCCGTCAATCACGGACTGCTGCAGAGCAGAGTAAACTTCACCAAAGCTCATCGGGGAGGCGGCAGCACCAAAGGCGTTCATCATGGCCACATTGGTAGGACCAGCCATTACACGCATCTTCTTGCCGGTCAGATCTGCCACTGATCTAATCGGGGAGGTGGAGTAGAAGTTGCGGGAGCCGGCGGTGAAGGCGGCGATGGAGTAGAAGCCGTCCTTGTCGGCATTGACGTTCATCATCTTCAGGGTCTCAGGATCAGCGATGAACTTGTTGTAGGCTTCCTCGGAGGTGAAGACGTAAGGAACGGAGAACAGAGAGTAGGTAGGATCAAAAGCCTCGATGTTGCTGGTGGAAATAACGAGGAACTGCACAGCGCCCTGCTTGATCAGCTCCAGTACCTTTTCATTGGCGCCCAGAGTGCTGTTGGGGAAAATCTGCACTTCATACTTGTCACCAAGCTTGCTTTCCACATAGTTCTTGAAAGTCACGGAAGCCAGGTGATGCGGGTGAGTCTCTACCTGGGTGTGGGACAGTCTGAGCAGAGTCTTTTCATTAGACTTGGAATCACCACCGCAGCCGGTTAAGGCCAGAGCAGCAGCACAGCACACAGCAATTGAAGAAGCAATTAATCCTTTCTTGTGCATAACAGAACCTCTTTTATACAACTACTACAGAATACCAGAATACCGGGGAAATAAAGCAATAATCGGGCCAGACTTCAATCCCCGAAAAAAATGGAATCCAGATCAAAATTTCATAAATAATCAAAGCATACTAATCTAAAATTATTAAGAATTTGAAATACAAATCTGAAACCATATAAGCAAAATTCTTCAAATCTGAAAGTCAGATTTCGGCAGTCCGCTGTTTTCCCTGCCTCCTGACTGCAGGCCGCCGGGCCTTGCCCTGCAAAGGGCAGCAGGAAACAGCGCGCTGTAAGGCATTGTATCCGATCAGGCATCAAATCTGAAATCTGCACTGCAGGAGCGAAACCAGTTATGCGTGCGCTATTTTGGTGCATAAAATACAGCAGGCAAAAACAGCTTTACAAATTAAAGCTTTGCCTTTAGTTTATAGGCAGTAAATATTTTCCCTGGAGAAAAAATGAAATTTCAGACAAACCGTGATTCATGGTGGCAGCTCGCTTAAGAGGCGGGTTTATGCTGATGTCTGAAACCAAATAACCCGCTTTAGGCGGGTTTTGTTTTATGCAGGCCTGCTTAAAGCACCACAGGAGCTGAAAAATGCAGGCTTTAACCCTAAATGCCAAATATCAGAAAAATGTGCATGCGCTCTATCAGATATTGAGAGCTCCCTGCACCATGCTGCTTGAGTCCGCAGAAGTACGCGACAAAAGCGGCAAACAAAGCATCATCGGCCTTCACTGCGCCGTGAAAATCGTGGTGCGCGGCCGCACCGTTTTCCTCACTCCGCGTTCAGACAACGGCAAGGCAGTATGTGAAGCCTTAAAGGCACACTTTGCCTTTACTGCAGAGCCGGACGGCACGCTGAGCGTCACCTTCCCCGAGCCCCCGGCCGGCATGGACGAAACCGCCCGTCTCAAAGCCCCGGCTCCGCTGGATGTGCTCAGGCAAATCCGCCTGATGTTCCAGGATTTCCCGCCGCTGACCCTGGCCGGTCTGATTTCCTTTGATTTCATCCGTACCTTTGAGCATTTCGAGCCGCTGCCGGATCAGGATGACACTCCCGATTTGTGCTTCTATCTCTACGATCTCAATGTGGTGGTAAATCACATAGACCAGACCCTGTCCATCAATCTTTTTGCCTTTGACGACGAGAGCTATACTTCCCTGGGCATGCGCGCCCTGCAGGTCAAAGCCCTGATCGACAGCCGGGATTTTGAGATGGAGCTGCCGCCGGTGAAGCTGAGCGGACTGCCGGAATTTACGGCTGATTTGGATGATCAGCAGTTCGGCACCATGGTCAATGCCCTCAAGGAGCATATCTGCTGCGGCGATATCTTTCAGGTGGTACCTTCCCGCACCTTCCGTATACCCTGCCATGACAGCTTCCTGGCCTACAGCTACCTCAAGAGCGACAACCCCTCACCCTATGCCTTCTTCTTTGATGATGAGGACTTTGTGCTCTTCGGCACCAGCCCGGAATTTGCCCTGCGCTTTGATGCCGCCACCCGCGAGACGGCCATCAGCCCCATAGCCGGCACCCGAGCCCGCGGCATGAATGCCGACGGCACTTTGGACCGGGATCTGGATGAGCGTCTGGAGCTGGAGCTGCGCACAGACAAAAAGGAAATAGCCGAGCATTTGATGCTGGTGGATCTGGCCCGCAATGATCTGGCCCGTATAGCCGAACCCGGCACCCGCCATGTCTCCAATCTGCTGCACGTGGACCGCTATCAGAGCGTGATGCACCTGGTAAGCGATGTCACCGCCGTGCTGCGCCCCGATCTCGATGCCCTGCATGCCTACCTGGCTGCCATGAACATGGGCACGCTCTCCGGCGCCCCCAAGATCAAGGCCCATGAGCTCATCTACCGCTATGAAGGCAAAAAGCGCGGTTTCTACGGCGGCGTGGCAGCCATCTTAAGTGCAGACGGCACCTTTGATTCCTGCATTGTGATCCGCAGTGCCCTGGTGAAGAACAACATAGCCCAAATCCAGGCCGGCTGCGGCGTAGTCTACGATTCCGATCCGCAGGCCGAGGCCGATGAGACCCTGAACAAAGCCCGTTCAGTGCTGCTGGCCGTGGCAAAAAGTGAGGCAGCAAAATAATGAACATCATCTTTATAGACAACTTTGATTCCTTCAGCTACAACCTGGTGGACGAGCTCTGCGTCCTGGGTGCCAATGTGAAGATTTTCCGCAACAATGCCCCGGTGCAGTTTATCCGTGAGCAGCTCGATGAAGCCTCCAAAAATGGCCCTGCTGCCCTGGTGCTGTCCCCCGGTCCGTCCACGCCTGATGATGCCGGCAATCTGCTGCCCATCATTCATGACAATATAGGCCGTTACCCCATGCTGGGCATCTGCCTGGGACATCAGGCCATAGCCCGGGCGCTGGGAGCTGATATAGTGCGGGCACCGGAGATCTTTCACGGCAAGACTTCCATGATTGAGCACACTGCTGTGCCCATTTTTGAGGGTATCCCCAATCCGCTGCATGCTGCCCGCTACCACTCCCTGGTGGCCGCCAATATCCCGGAGAGCCTCACAGTGTGTGCCGAAACCCACGGCCTGTGCATGGCCTTCTACTCCGAGACCTACAAGCTGGCCGGCCTGCAGTTCCATCCTGAATCCGTGCTGACTACTTTCGGCAGAAGGATTCTGCGCAACTGCCTCAACTTCCTGGGCTCTTAACACAGCTCTCCGGACTTTTCCGGACAGGCTGCCGCACCGGCAGCCTGCTGTAAAGAAAGGCAAAGCAGGCAGAGCCATAAGAAAAAAGCCTGTAAAATCAATGATTTGCCGCGGAGAAGAAAAATTTTTTGCGTCAAGGCTTTACAGGCTGCGATTTTTGGTTATAATGAGCGCCGTTCGCTGAGCAGAGCTGAGTGAACAACAATCTAAAGTGTCGGCGATTAGCGCAGTCCGGTTAGCGCACTTCGTTAGGGACGAAGGGGTCGAAGGTTCGAATCCTTTATCGCCGACCACTCCTCCTAGATGAATTACTTTCTTCATTTATCTCATTTTTGCAGCAGGCGTTTTGCTTTTGCTGCTGTTTGTGTTTTCGCCGCGCTGCCGCGACCCAAATCTTGTAGGTTTTACATTTCACTAGCGCCCACCCGCTCATAACACGGGTGGGAACAGGATCAGCCTTTAAACATCTCCTGCAGGTTAAACAGCAGGAGATCTTCTTCGCT
>CAYRIZ010000078.1:0-6986 GCA_964424565.1 uncultured Enterobacterales bacterium | reverse complement strand
TCGTAATACATTAACGAATTTATGCAGTTAAACACTAGTTGGAAAAGTTCCAGATGTATGAAACCCAGTGGAACTTTGGCGTACAGGCCGAAGCCTGGTGGTAAAACCGCAGGCCTCAGCCTCATCTGATATTTGCACTTTACAATTTACCGCATCTTTTAGTTGATGCAACGCCCGGGGACGCCATCCCGGGCGGTTTCTCAGATTTTTCTGCCGCCGGAGCACGGATCTGCCTGCCCGGCCGGCGCCTTTCTCTGCCTGTATCCCAAGGCTTACTCTTCTTTTTCTTTGCTTTTTTGCGCCGCCGCAGGCGGTTTTTTTTTCTGCCCGGATCAGTCCGTACTGGGCCTGTGCTCTGCCGGCTGTCTGCAGGCGGTCTTAAAGCTTACGGAAGAGGGCAGCAGACTCCGAGAACGGGGATGCCGTATGGGATCTGGCGGAGCAGGGCAGGGGCAGCAGGGGGATATGAGAATGGCAAATGGCCGGGAAAAGAGAATGGCAGGGCAGGGGACAGGGCCGGCGGGACGGTACTGCGCTGCCGGCGGATGCGGCAGCGCGAGGGATCGGGGTTAGAGCTGCAGGTGTTCCTGCCAGGCCTGTACGGTGTTTTCCATCAGGGTGGCCACGGTCATGGGGCCGACGCCGCCCGGCACCGGAGTAATGAGGGAGGCATGCTCCTTTGCCTTCTCAAAGTCTATATCGCCGCATAATTTGCCATCAGGCAGGCGGTTGATGCCCACATCTATTACCACGGCACCGTCCTTAATCCAGTCACCGGGGATCAGCTTGGGCTTGCCTACGGCGGCAATCAGCAGATCGGCCTGCCGCACATGCTCTTCCAGGTTTTTGGTAAAGCGGTGGGTGACGGTCACGGTGGCACCCTGCAGCAGCAGCTCCAGGGCCATGGGGCGGCCCACTATGTTGGAGGCACCCACTATGCAGGCATTGATGCCCAGCAGATCCACGCCGCTGTGCTGCAGCATGGTCATCACTCCCTTGGGAGTGCAGGCACGCAGGAGGGGAATGCGCTGAGTCAGGCGGCCTACATTGTAGGGATGAAAGCCGTCCACATCCTTTTGCGGCAGGATCTTTTCAATCACCCGGCGCTCATCGAGGTGCTTTGGCAGGGGGAACTGTACCAGAATACCGTCTATCTCCGGGGTCTGATTGCACTGCTCAATCACTGCTTCCAGCTCTTCCTGCGTGGTTTCAGCCGGCAGATCGTACGGGAAGGACACTATGCCTGTTTCCTCGCAGGCCCGGCGCTTGTTTCTGACATAGATCTGTGAGGCAGGATCGGCTCCGACCAGAATTACCGCCAGACCAGGCGACCGCTTTCCCTGTGCAGTCTGTGCTGCCACCTGCTCATGCAGCTTTGCTCTCAATTCCTTGGCTATGGCCTTGCCGTCAATCAGCTGTGCGCTCATCAGTCAGATCCTCCTTTGATCGTATACAGACCGCTGTATTATATGAGCCTTTAGGCAGGCTGCAAAGCACAGCCCGCAAAAAGCGCATTTACAGCAGGGCTCCCAGCAGCATGCGCAGTGACACGACAAACAGGGCTACAGCAAAAATGCGCTTTAAGGTTACCGGGCTGATCCTGCGGCCAAAGCGCACGCCCAGAGGAGCAAAGAGCACGGAAATAGGCACTACGCAGACGGCAGCCAGCAGGTTGACCAGGCCTATGGTACCCAGCGGGGCACTGTCCGGGGTAACGCCGGTGCAGATCATGATGAGGGCGCCGGGAATGCACACAAAAAGCGATACGGCAGAGGATGTGCCTATGGATTTGTGCGGCTCCACGGAGCAGGCATTGAGTACAGGTACGGTCAGCGTGCCGCCGCCTATGCCCAGCATGACGGAGAAGCCGGCTATTAAAAAGCCTATGACACTCTGGCCGAATTTGCCCGGCAGTCCGGCGAACATGGGTTTGGCTTTGGCCCGCAGCAGGGTGTTGATGCTGTTTAAAATCATCACTGAGCCAAAGAGTATGGCCAGCCACTCACCGCCGCAGACTGAGGAAATGGCCGCGCCGCAGATGACGCCCAGAGTAAGTCCGGGCGCCCAGCGTTTGATGACCTCAAGATCTGTATTGCCTCTTTTATATTGCGACAAAGCCGCCGAAATTGACGTGGGTATCATACAGGTCAGCGAGGTGCCGGTAGCCAGTACCATGGCTGTATCACCATCGGCCTTGAAGACCTTCATGAAGACAAAGTAAAACACTGGCACAAAGACCACGCCGCCGCCTATGCCCAGCAGTCCGGCCAGAAAACCGGCTGCACAGCCGCAGATAATGAGAATTATCACGGTGGAAATCAGCTCGGCTGCATCCAATCCAAACATGACAGTTATTCCTTTTGCAAGCAACAAAGCCCCGCTGCGGGGGCGGAAATATCTTTGTCTGCATTATCTGCCTTTTGTTCCGGGGATAAAAGGCCGGAGAGCGGCAAAAGACAGCCGCCGCAGAAAAATGAAATAACCCCTGATTGGATAAAATTTCCTTTAAAATCAAAGAGTTAAAACAAAAAGCAGAAAATTTTTAAAAAATCATTTGACGAGATGGCAGGTCGACTGTAATATATGCACCCGTTGATTACACATGAGTTCGGTGATTAGCGCAGTCTGGTAGCGCACTTCGTTCGGGACGAAGGGGTCGGAGGTTCAAGTCCTCTATCACCGACCAAATGTGTCCAGTTGGGAGCGTCCTTAGCTCAGTTGGATAGAGCAACGGCCTTCTAAGCCGTGGGTCGAAGGTTCGACTCCTTCAGGACGCGCCAGTAATCAATTCACCCAAAAACCTGTCATGGTGGCTGTAGCTCAGTTGGCAGAGTCCCGGATTGTGATTCCGGTTGTCGTGGGTTCGAGCCCCACTAGCCACCCCATATCCTTCCTTTCATCAAGAAGCAGAATTTTCCCAGTGGGGGAATGGCGGAATTGGTAGACGCACTAGATTTAGGTTCTAGCGCCCTAGGTGTATGAGTTCGAGTCTCTTTTCCCCCACCACTCCATTTTTCCACTTCAAGTCGAAGAAAATCAGCCGGGCCGTCCGGCCCGGTGTGACGCGGCATTAAGTAGCCGCCCCGACGTCAGGACACTTTGACCAGTCTGCCGTCGACCGGGTTGATCCTGTAGTTCATGATGGTGTGATCTATGATGCGATCCACCACCTCGCAGGCAGTTTCAGCGCTTACCGTAAACCATTCCCGGGGCTGGTGCCGGCGGCCTTTGGCATCAGTTACCACCGGCTGAAAGCGGTGCCGGTACAGGACGGCATGCACCAGATGCTCAAATTTGTGGGCATCTATATTGCCGTAGCAGCGGTACGTCTTTACCACTTCTACCGGGGCATACAGATAAGTTGCTTCCTGGGCGGCATTTTTGATGCGCTCCTCCACGGGGGTAGTGCAGTAGCCTATCTTCACCAGATGACTGTGCTGCAGAAACTCCTGTATGGCCGGATTTTGGCTTTTGGTGTGCAGTATATAAATGTAGCCGGATACGGTCTGCTGGGCGGTTGCCGCCTGTTCTTTGGCCTCTCGTAGCTCTTGCAGTTGTTTTTTGATGCCGGCCAGCAGCTCTTCACCGCGTGCCGTAGCGGCATTGATTATCATGCCTTCGGTATCTGAGGTCAGAGATTTTAAAAAGGTGTAGGCTATGGGATTGTTTTCATTGCCGGTGGAATAAACCAGATCAATGCGGAAGTTTCTTCTGTGGTTTTTGATCTCAATATGTTCCCGATCACAGTAGCAGAGCAGCACAAATATGCCTTTGAGTACAAAGATCTGCCCTTCTTCCAAGGTGTCGACGTAGTAACCGCGCCGGCGCTGCATGATCAGATCATGGGAAGCCAGAGCGGCACGCACTTCATCAAAAATAGGCTTATACCTGAAAAAGTCCCGGCAGGGAGTGGCTCTGGCAATAAAATCAGCTGCTTTGGGCCTACTGACGGGACGGTCTGACGGGGTGGCGATTAAAGACTGCAGTACAGAGGTATCACCGAGCAGGCCGAGATCATCATCTTCATTGAGGATGTCGTCCAAGCTTTGATAGATCTTTTCTGTTGCTGCCGAAGGCTCTACCTTTTCTGCTGCAGCCGGGGTTGCAGAGCCCTCCGATTCACTGCCACCGCCTGCCATCTGCCGGAGCGCTGCCGCCAGCTCTGGCTCGCTTTTTTGCATGGCCTGCAGGCGCCTGTAAAGACGCTTTTCAGGCAAATCGCCGTTTTCTGCAGGCAGACGCTGGAATTTTTTGACATAGTCCAATAATTCCCTGTCTTTTTCCTTAAGTTTATCCTCCAGAACAAGGCCAGGTTCCCTCACTTCGACCTCACCTATCAGGTTCAGATCATCATCGGCAAAAACCTCCTCCAGAGTGTGGAAGCGCCGGTTTTTATCTACTATAGCCGTGCTCATTTTTGGCTCTCGCTTTTTCGATTTTAAGATATTCCAGCACCTCACCCAGACGGCGCTCATACGCATCGTCGGCATCAGGACTGGGCGGCTGGTGGTTTTTCAACGCGAATTCCTTAATGCGCGGCCACAGCAGCAGAGCTTCTTCTTTAGTGACTTTAGCTTTTTGGCCTACCACCAATGCCTGAATGGCCCTGAACGTATTCGGATCGAGATTACGCGAGATAAAGTCATAGGCCCGCTGGAAAGGGTTCACTTTCAGGATCAGGTTGATATCCAATTCATCAAGATTGATGAACTTATTGCTCACGTGCAGGATGGAGCTGGGGTTGGTGGTATCCGGCTCTGCTATCGGCAGGTTCACAGGAGGATTTGTGACTGGTAGTTCGGGTTTATCAGGATCATCTTTTGTGTCCGTGGTGGTCTTGATCCATGGGAACGGCAGGTTGGTAGTGTTGTTGATGATGTTGAGTTTTATCAGCACCGCGGTGGCGATCAGCTCCAGATCTGCCGTGGTCAAATTTGCCTGCGGGTTCAGCTTGTCAATAATCGGCGGCAGTACTTCATCACGCAGAATAAGAGCAGCTGTGACCGGGTTGACCAGTACCGTCTTTTCCAGGTTCTCCTGATTGGTCAGGAATTTTTCAATAATCTCATCGGTGCCGTCCTGCAGAATTTTTTTGACAATTTCAGGGGTTTTTCTTTGTTCCGGCCCCGGCGGCAGGGTGATGGTAATGTCGCCGCCTGGATTAGTTATCTGCAGGTTGTCTTTGTCGTCTTTTTCATCATCAGGGTTGCGCACCTTAAAGTGCACATTGGGCGCCAGCACCTGCTCCATCAGCAGAGACAGGGAGATGGCCTTGAGCAGGGTATTGACGGCATCACCCACATCCTCCTGCAGGGCATCAGGTTTGGCAATCAAATTGGTAAACCTGGCGGAGGTTTTGCCCGGAGCGTCGCGTGTGGCCCGGCCGATGATCTGCACCACCTCGGTCAGCGAATGTCTGTAACCTACAGTCAGGGCATGTTCACACCAGGGCCAGTCAAAGCCTTCCTTGGCCATGCCCAGGGCAATGATGATGTCCACTGCATCTTTGTCCTGATGGGTGCGCAGATAATTTAGGGTGGCGGTACGCAGGGCCGGTGCCGTATCAGTGACCAAATCTGCCACCTTAAGTATGGAGCCGTCAGAGCATTTGATCTTATAGATACCGGTGACATTGTCCGGTCCCTGATGCTCTCCCAGAGCATCCAAAATCAGACCTACTTCATTGAATTTGTCCTTGGTGGATTCCCGGGAATTGACTGGTGGGATGTGGATAATGGTTTTCTTTTGGGGGTCCAAAATCTCCGTGATGGCCTCAGTCCAGCGGCCGTCATAGAAGGCATAGTCAATGGAAAGCGATTTTAAGTATTTGTAGGAACTCAGCTGCTCATAGTAAGTGTAGGTTACCTGCTCAAACTGCATTTCATCCTGGGCATCCAGCACCGGTACCTGATCTCCTCGGAAGTAGGAGCCGGTCATGGCCACAATGTGGGCCTTGGTATGGTTCATCAGATAGTGGATGACTGCACCCAGACGGTTGCCTTCCTCGGCTGAGACATGATGAAACTCATCCACGGCTATCAGGGCTTGATCCAGCTGATGCTTGTCCTCGAGTTTGTCAAAGAAGTTGATGAGGGTGGGGTGGGCGCAGACCAGGTAATGGGCATAGGGATCGGCCAAAAAATCGAGCACTACCTGAGCCTTGCTGCTGTCACTGCCGGGGTAGCACAGATTGTATTTATCATCCACCGCCCAGTTGGCAAAAAAGCCGGAGGATTTGAGATCGGTGCTTCTGAAGCTGGAGCCTATAGCCATCTGCGGTACGGCCACGATTACCTTTTTGAGGCCCTGATGCAGTACCTTGTCCAGGGCCAGATACATGAGGGCCCGGGACTTGCCGCTGGCCGGCGGAGCCTTAATCAGCAGAAAGCGGGCATGGCGTTTGGCAAAAGCCCGGGCCTGCATCTCACGCATGCCCATGGCATTTTCCTGAACACTCTGATTGTCCTGCGGGCAGGACACGCTGACCATGGTTTCAGTAGTAACGCTCATTTTTTATTCTCCCTGGCAATGGTGTCGGCATACAGCTTCAGCATAAAGGAAGTACGCTCTTCATCATTTACAAAAGGTCTGCTGCGGTACAGCTTTTCCACCGCTGCATCCAGTTCGGCATGGGCTGCCCTGATGTCATCCGGCATGGTTTCCGGGTTATAGAGATCGGCCAGAGTGGAATAAAGGTAATCCTCCCGCAGCAGGATAATGTTCTCGCCCAGCTCTGTAATATGCTGTTTTTCCGCGGCCGTGGGCTGCGGCCAGACAAAGGTGTTGTAGGTCAGGTCGCGGGAATAGTTGTACCGGGATTCTAATCTACCGCTGGTCAGCCGCATCCAGCACATATGCAGGCGGGAATTGAGGATGCCAAAATCATAGGCTGAGGCATCGGGGAGCAGAAAACACCTGTCATTTATAATAGTCTCGACTTTCGGGATAAGAAAATCCTGATAAACCCACTTCCAGCAAGGGGTTGA
>CAYRIZ010000077.1:0-7586 GCA_964424565.1 uncultured Enterobacterales bacterium | reverse complement strand
AAAGTCAGATTGAGCTGCAAAAAGGGCCATCAACAAAATTCTGAGAAGGACCCACAATATGACCCTGTTTGATTAAATCCTGTATGGTCAGGGCCAGCTCAGGGCCGAAATCGCTCAGGGCAATGAGGTTGAGCTCGGAGCCGGGAGCAAATTCGCGCATGATTTGCGCAAAGCGCCTGGCATTGTGGTGAAACACCAGAGCCGTGACCTGGCGCAGTCTGCCGGCGGCCACCAGGGCGCGGCACAATTCGGCATCCCCCAGGTGGGAGATCATCATGATCTGCCCGCCTGGGCAGGCATTGAGTACCTCCTGGGCTCCGGGAGCAAAGAAGACCTCCCGTCCCAGCTGCATCCGGCCCTGCCAGGAGAGGATCTTGTCCATCAGGGTCTGCCCAAAGGAGTAAAAATGCCTGAAAGAAGAGAGCCGGCGGGGCTCAGCCGGCAGACCACGCAGGCGGCGGTTTTCCTCCACCAGGCGCAGGAAATGCTGTGAGGCCTGCCGGTGCCGGGGCGAGCTTAAATAAAATACCAGGATGACAGGATAAAGCAGGAGCCCAAAGGCCCGGCGGCCGAGCAGAGTACAGCAGCGCACCATGATCTTCATGCCCAGCAGGCCTTTTTTCTCCGGGATCTCCGCCCAGGCGGCAGAGTGCTGTGTCGCCGGCTTATTTTGACTGGAGGTTTTGCTCATTTAGGCCTCCTGCTGCCGCAGACGGCAGCTGCGGCCTTACTGGGCAGGGCCAGCAGCATGCTGCAGACCAGACGGGTGTGCATGAGGGATATTTTGATATTGTCCTGCAGCATTTTGAAATTGGAGATGCCGTGGGGCGGGTAGATCACTTTGACCGGCAGAAAGTCCGGTTCAATGCCCTGCCAGAACAGGCGCACCATGATCTCTGTATCAAAATCCATGCCCCGGCCGCACTGCGGGCACAGTGCCAGGGTTTCCCTGACCGGATAGATGCGCAGGCCGCACATGCTGTCCTTGATCTTAAAGGACAGGGTTTCCACCCAAACCCAGAAATGAGTGATCCAGCGGCCTATTTTGCGCCCGGTGGGGATGGAGCTGTCATAAACCGGCCGGCCGGAGATAAATACAGGTGTCTCTGCCGTGCCGGCGCTTTTTTCCTGCAGCCGCTGCAGCAGGCGCGGTACGGCCTGTACATCATGCTGTCCGTCGGCATCTATCTGCAGGGCATAGGCAAAGCCCTGCCGCTGCGCTTCCTGCAGCGCCGTGCAGATGGCCACTCCCTTGCCGGCATTGCTGGTATGGGTCAGCAGCGTACAGCTGTCTGCATAAGCTGCGGCGGTCTCGGCTATGAGGGCACGATCTGAGGCACTGCAGCCGTCATCTACAATGATCACCGGCAGCTGATAAGGGCGCAGGGAGTCCATGACGGCCCTGATGGTACTGCCGTGATTGAAGCAGGGGATGATGACTACCAGAGAAGGCTGCGGGTTTACAGGCATAAATTGATCCTGCCTTCAGAGGCGGTCTGCACAGTGCTGCCGCGGACAATGGCAAAGGAAAACTGCAGCTGCAGTTTGGCCGGCTGCAGCCGCAGACACAGGATGATTTCCTGTCCGGGCTGCATGGGTTTGACAAACTTGACCTGTCTGATGCCGGCAAAGCGCAGCGGACTTTGCATATAGTCCCGGAGTGCGGCCATGACCAAATCTATTTGTGCCACTGCCGGCAGGACGCCGCGGGCCGGAAAATGGCCCTGAAACCACTGATAATCCTCCGGCAGCCGCAGCTGCAGGCGCAGTTCCTGTGTTTCACTTGCTGCCGTGTCCGCCGGCAGAGCCTGAGGTAAAGTTACTTCCAAAATTTCAGGATACATCACACCCTCCGCGGTGAGGAGACCGCGTCCCGGGGCACAAAGAGCTCCTCCAGTGCGGCATGATCCAATTTGCCCATCAGATTGCGCGGCAGAGCAGGCAGCAGGGCAAAACGCCGCGGGACAAAGCCGGCGGCCGCCTGCTCCTGCAGCTGTCGGCGCAGCTGCTGCAGAAAAAGCAGTTTCTCCCGGGGATGCTGCTGCAGCTGCCGGCTTCTGATCTGATCTTTTAATACCACAGCGGCGGCCAGCTGCCGGCGGCCCTTAAGCTGCACCGGCAGGACCGCACATTCACAAAACAGCCCCGTGCCCAGCAGATACTGCTCCACCGCCGGCAGGGAAATGCGCTTTTCATCTATCTTCACTATCCGATCCTGCCGGCCGCACAGCAGAAAACGGCCGTCCGGCAGCAGCTGCAGCTGATCGTCCAGCGTGCAGCTGCCCTGCGGCAGCAGAGGTGAATGCAGTCTGGGCACAGCTCCAGCGGTAAGAGTTGTCTCCGGCAGCGGGGTAAAAGCCCCGTCGGCGGTCTGACCGCGCCTGAAGCCTATTACCCCGGTCTCGGTGCTGCCGTATATATCTATGATGTCGGCGCCGCACCAGTTTTTGAATTTGGCTCTGAGCTCAGGGGGCAGGGGACCGCCGGCGGAAACGGCCAGGGCCACAGCCGGCGGCCGGAGGGCAAAATCCAGCCGCTGCAGAAAAGCAGGCGAGGTTATGAGCAGCAGCTTTGGCTCCTGCCGGGCACAAAGCTCTTCACTGTAATGCACTATAGGCACTCTGACGGGCAGGGAGCAGGCCAGGGGCAGAAACATGCTGAAGGTCAGCCCGTACATATGAAAGGGATACACTGTGGCCACCACGGTGCTGCCGCTGATCTCAGAGCGCAGCAGCCCGGACAGCAGTGCCGCCTCCTTATCCAGGCAGGCTATGGGCTTGACTACTGCTTTGGCCTGACCGGTGGAGCCTGAGGTCAGCAGGGTCAGCGGCAGATTGGGATCGAGCGGCAGTCGTCCGTCGCCGGCGGCGGATACAGACCGCGGCTGCAGCGGAAACTGCGGCAGAAACAGCACAGCCAGGCCCAAATCCCTGGCTTCCCGGGCTGCTTGTTCATCATCGGTGATCACCAGCCGGCACTGTGCTGCCTGCCGGCGCAGCAGGGTTAAGTTTTTGTGCCCGGGCAGCAGTACAGACAGGGCGTGCAGGCTGCAGCAGGCCAGAGCACACAAAAAGGCATAACTGCTGCCGGTCATGACGGCGGCAGTCTCCCCCGGCTGCGGCTGCAGGGCCTGCAGCTGTGCTGCGGCAGCCCGGGCGGCAGCGACGGTGTCTGCCTGCGTGAGGGCTGCGGTGCTGCAGGTAAACATCACCCGGTCCGGCTCACCATTCAGCCAGTGGGCAAAAGGCAGTATTTTGGGAGTGGGATCTGCTTTCACAGCACTTTCTCCTCAGCAGACGGCTTGGGGCGGTCTGCTTTTTTCAACACCTGCCTGCGGATTAAATATTCGCCGGCCGCCATCAGTCCTATGCACATATAGGAGAGCAGACCATTCCAGAGGGTCCACAGCTCCAGGGAGCCTGAGCAGATAGTGGCGAGGGCTATAAGGCCGTTGCCGGTAAAAAACAGACACCAGGCTTTGGTAACCCGGCGGGTATAGACCACTCCCTCAGGCGGCAGATTGGGATTGCTCAGCCGGGCCAGATATTCCACTACAGTGCTGTCGGCATAAAGCGAGCGGAAAAATACCGTCAGCAGCAGTACATTGACTACCACCGGATACCACAACAGCAGCTGCGGACTGCGGCAGAGGCTGCCGGCCAGACAGAGGAGCAGCATCAGCACACTCAGGATCAGCGAGGTGCGTCTGAGGGCATGGCGCTGCTTTATCTTCTGTTCCCCGGAAACCGGCCGGCGGCGCTGCAGCAGATGGCGCAGCAACAGCAGCAGTGCCAGCACCGGCAGTACCTGCTGCCAGACCCCAAAATGCAGGGCCGCAAAGATGATGAGCGGCCAGGTCAGGGCCAGCAGGGTGCAGCTGACTTGGAAGATCTTGCGCAGCAATTTTTATTGGGGGTCGGCGTTGAGCAGCTGATGGACCACGTCTACCACATCCTGCACGGTTTTGACCGAGCGGAACTGCTCGGGGGTAAACTTTTTGCCTGTACGCTTCTGCAGCTGCACCACCATGTCTATGGCATCAATACTGTCCAGATCGAGATCGGTGAAGAGATTGGCCTCCGGCCTGATATCCTCAGGATCCACCTCAAACATTCTGGTCATCATGGAGCTGATTTCGGCATATATTTCCTGTTTATCCATTTTCGTGCTTCCTTTGCTTCATTCCCTCATCTGCAGCAGGCTGATCCTGTCCTGCCTTAAGCTTTCCCGGCTGCCGCCTGCGTGGAGCGGATATAGTCTGCCAGGGTTTTTACTGAATAAAAGTGGGCGCGCATTTCCTCATTTTCGGCGCTGAGCACCACATTGAAGGTGCTCTTGACGGCCAGTCCCAGCTCCAGGGCATCGATGGAATCAAGCCCGAGCCCATCCCCAAACAGAGGATCTTCCGTATTGATGTCGGAAGTGGTCATGCCCTCAAGATTAAGGGTATCAATAATCAGCTGTTTTATCTGCTCTTCAAGGTTCATATAACTCATCCTGTCAAAATAAATGATCGGTAAATCTTCAGACCGCTGCAAACAGCTCGGTCAGGCGGCGGGTCAGCCGTCTGGCGGTAATGGAATCAGGCAGTTCCTCTGCCGGGGGATCGTCTTCTTTATGCACATCCTCCACGCCAAGCAGGGGATGGGCGGTGAGAATATAGTGCGGGGTATGCTCAGGCACGGCACTCCAGCCGCGCTGTCTGGTTAAAAATTCCTCGGAGCAGGATATGGTGACCGGGCGCAGCTGACTGCGCAGTTTGACGGCCAGCACGGCCGCCCCGCGGTGCAGTTTCAGCGGCAGCCTGCGGTCTGTGCGGGTGCCTTCGGGAAAAATAAGCAGATTTTCCCCGCGCTCCAGGCTCTGCTGCGTGGCTTCCAGCACCTGCTGCGGATCATCATTGGCCACATAGTGGGCTGATTTGATGACGCCTTTTAAAAAGAAATTGTGCTGCAGCTGGGATTTGACCACGCAGTTGAGATTGTCCGTCAGCGAGGCGATGATCACATAGTCGATCAGGCTGGGATGATTGGCTACTATGATGCAGCCGCGATCGGCGCATACCTGCTCCATGCCGCGCAGCTCCAGGCGAATTAGTCTTAAAAAGCACAGCAGAAAGATAAACAATCTGAAGCTCAGCCTGATGCTGCGGCGTGCCAGATGCTGCCGGCGGCCGGCATTGCGTACGCACAGCTGCAGCAGATGAAACCAGCACAAGGACAGGCACAGCCCTCCTGTATAAAAAAGGGCAAAGCACAGTCCGGTGGCGATCAGCCGGTAAAGCCTTACTGCCTGCTGCATCTTACAGCCTGTCCTCTGCTGCAGTCTGCTGCGGCCGGCAGTGCAGATCAAAGCGCTGCCCCCGCAGGATAAAGTCGCTCTGCCCGTCGGCCTGCTGCCGCCAGAACTGCAGGGCCTGCGGCACGCTTTCTTCGGGACCCGATGCAGCAGGAGCCTCGGCAGCCTGTAGCTCCACCGTCCACTCACTGCCTGCCCGGAGCAGCAGGGCCGCCGCATAAGGCCAGCTGACGTCGCCGGGGCTGAGGTATGGCCTGTAAAAATCAGGAATGGTGCTGTCAAAGAACACAGCCAGCACACTGTCAAGTCCGTCCTGCAGCATGCCGCAGGCGTCGGTGAGCAGGGCCGCAAAGCTGTCGGCTCCGGCGGAGACGGCAGAACTGACCACCGGCAGTTTTTTGAGTATGGTCAGTGAGCCGGCGGCGCTGTTGTGTACAGACATGGTGAAATCGGTGGGAGACACATCCTGCTGCTCTGCCAGAGCCTTGAGAATACGGTAATTGTGCTCCAGTTCGGAATGCCGGCTGGCAAAAAGCAGGGCGGCAGGCTGTTCCTGCTCCATTAAGGTCAGCGCACACTCCAAAGCCAGCCTGTTGCCGGCGGTAAGCCTGCGGGCGGTCATGATGGGGATGCGGCGGCATTTGGGCAGCCCGGCGGCAGGATCCACCTTTCCGCAGAGAGCAAAGGAATCCGGCTCACTGCCGGCACCAGGATAGAGGGCTGTGCAGCCTGCAATATTAAATGACAGCTTCATGATTGATCCTTACGGCAGATCAGCAGGGTGTGCCCCAGTCCCAGGTTGGCCTGTTCAGCTTCCAGGATGAAGCCGGAGCGGGTCAGCAGCGGTACAAATTCCTCGCGGCTGTAAAAGCGGCTGTTGCCGTTGGCCAGCACAGTGAAATAAAGAGAGGTGGCATTGAGGGCAAAGCTCGCGCCGGCAAAGCGCTGATTGTCCCAGAACAGCTCCAGAATACACAGCCTGGCTGCAGGGCTCATGGCGGCATGAACCTTAGTCAGGATCTGCTCTATCTGCTTAGTGGAAAAACAGTCCAGAAACTGGCTCATCCACCAGATATCAGCTCCCTGCGGCAGAGCCGCAGCGGAGAGCACATCTATTTCCTGAAAACTGATGCGATCTGTGTCCAGAGCCTTATTGCCCCTGGCGGCGGCAATCTGCTCGGGCAGATCCAAAATGCTCACCCGGCAGGCTGGCAGCTGCTGCAGACAGGCGGCGGCAAATCTGCCGGTATTGCCTCCCACATCAAAGATCAGCGCGGGGCTGAATTGCTGCAGCAGACGCAGAGCCGGCTTAAAGGCACTGTCTGAGTAAAAGTGATCGAACTTAAACCAGCTGTCCCGGGCTGCCGGAGGCAGGCTGGTCAGGGCCGGATAAATGGAAGGCCAGTCCCCGAATACCTGCAGTCCGCAGGGGCGGCCCTGCAGCAGGGACTGATCCAGATAATTTAAGGCTTCATAACAGACATGCTCGGTAAAATCGAGATTGGCCGCAGTCAGCGGATCGTTGAGCAGAAAAGCTCCGGTCTTGGCCAGCCTGTAGCACTGATCCTGTTTCAGCACTATGCGGGCAGAAAGGCCCATATCGAGCAGAACAGTCGCGGCATAGGCGGAAATGTGGCAGTGCGCGGCTGCCTGGGCGGCAGTCAGCCCGGAGGCATGCTCCTCCAGAGCCTTGAGCAGACCCAGTTTTTTCAGGGCCACGGCGGCCTTAAACATCATGGGCGCAAAGCATATTACCTGCGCCCAGCTGACGGCATCGAGGGCCGAGAACTTTTCCTTGTCGTAACCGTGCATGACAGCAGGCAGTGTTAGTTAGACAGGGCAGCCTGGGTGGTAAGCTTGACCTGAATATCGTGGCACAGATTTCTGGCCCAGCGGTTGTAGTTGTGATGGATCTGGCCGTCTGCGGCATCCATATTTCTGGAGCTGATGTACTGTACGCTGTAGCTGTCGCCGGTGATGATCACATCGCTGACCACCTGATGGCTGCGGGCTGCATAGGTGGCACGGATGGTGTTCTTGTCTATAACCTCCAGGGTCCAGCCGCGGGCGATACCGGCTTCATAAACAGCTTTGCGCATGTCATCCTGGGTAATGCCGGCCGGAATGTTACCGGTGAAAGTCTGAATGGGCTGCAGATTGACGCTGCAGGCAGTAACGGCAAATAAACAGGCTCCCAGGGCAAAAGACAGGAAAATACGCTTATTCATAACAATTTGACTTTCGGGATTAAATTTCCCGGTTAAACCCACTTCCAGCAAGGGGTTTGG
>CAYRIZ010000076.1:0-7799 GCA_964424565.1 uncultured Enterobacterales bacterium | reverse complement strand
TCAATGATTTAAAAAATTTATAAAAAATATTTCACTAGATTAACAAGATTTGGGTTCCCCCCCCCCCCCTCACCACTCACCACATCATTTTCCCTCTCCGCGCGGCAGTGCCGAATCGGCCTGATTCACGGCGGAAAATGCACCAAAAAAGCCCGTATTGCTGCGCATTGCAGCGAAAAATACCCATGCTGCGGGGCTGTGTTATAATCCGCCCGTTTTTTACCATGCTTTACGCACTAAATTAATGCAATTTAATGGCAAATTGAGGTAATTCAATGGAACCGTATTATGCAGGCTTTTTATCCCTGCTTCCCCCCATCATTGCAGTGGTCCTGGCACTGGTCACCAAGGAGGTCTTCTCCTCCCTGCTCATAGGCATTCTGACCGGTACCTGCATTTATTCCTTTGGCATGGGTGAAAGCATGCCTATCATCCGCACGGTGGAACATACCTTTACCCTCATGGTCGACAAGGTAGACTTCTCCATCGTGATCTTCTGCTCCCTGCTGGGCTCGCTGGTATATGTCATAGCCATGGCCGGCGGTTCACGGGCCTACGGCAAGTGGGCTTCCCGCAAAATCAAGGGCAGACGCAGCTCACAGCTGGCTACCGCGGGTTTGGGTGTCTTCATCTTCATTGACGACTACTTCAACTGCCTGACTGTAGGCACGGTAATGCGTCCGGTCACCGACACCTATAAGATCTCCCGCGCCAAGCTGGCTTATATCATTGATGCCACCGCCGCCCCTATCTGCATCATCGCCCCTATTTCCTCCTGGGCCGCAGCTGTGGGTTCCAATTTAAAGAGCACAGGTGTGTTTACCAATGAAATGGATGCTTTTATAGCCACCATTCCCTGGAATTTCTATGCTCTGCTCTCCATAGTAATGGTACTGCTGGTCTGTGTGGGCAAATTTGACTTTGGTCCCATGCGCCGGGCAGAAATTGCCGCCGCCCGCGGTGAGGAAACTCATGAGAACAGCTCAGGCTCAGATGAGATGACCGTGCATGCCGACGGCGGCGTGATCGACATGGTGATCCCCATTCTCTCCCTGATCGTCTTCTCCACCCTGTCCCTGCTTTACTGCGGCGGTTACTGGGGCGACGATCCGGCCTACCACAATATAGCCGCCGCCTTCGGCAATACCGATGCCGGTCCGGCTCTGGTGCTGGGCTCCTTTGCCGCCCTGCTGGTAGCCTTAATTCAGTTCACCAGCCGCAGACTGCTCGATCTCAAGACCTTTATGCAGGGCATGCTGCGCGGCGTACAGGCCATGATCCCCGCCAATATGATCCTGGTACTGGCCTGGACCATTTCCGGCGTCTGCCGCGACCTGCTGCAGACTCAGGTCTACATCAGCTCCCTGGTGCAGGATGATGCCGGACTGGCCGGCATGATGCTGCCTTCAGTGATCTTCATGATCGCCTGCTTCCTGAGCTTCTCCACCGGCACCGCCTGGGGCACCTTTGGTATCTTAATTCCCATAGTGGTATCCGTAGCCCAGGCCATAGATCCGGAAAGCAGCCTGACCGTGATTGCCCTGTCCGCCACTCTGGCCGGTTCAGTCTTCGGTGATCACTGCTCGCCCATATCCGATACCACCATTCTGTCCAGTGCCGGATCGGGCTGCCTGCACATAGATCATGTGGCCACACAGCTGCCCTATGCCTGTCTGACCGCCCTGTGTGCCTTAGGCGGCTATATTACCGCCGGCATCACGCAGAATGTGTTCTTAAGCCTGGCCGTGGCCGTGATCATGCTGATCTGCATCATGAGCCTGCTGCACTGGTACAACAGCACCCGCGATCCCAACGGCACCGCCGGCCAGAAGAAAGCCGCCGCTTAAAAAAGCCGAGACACCTGCCGCAAATCTCCCCGCTGCGGGGGGATTTTAAGTGGCAGCAAGGTACAGATTAAAAAAAGCCTTAAACCCGGGCAGTCTCCATGAGGCTGCCTGCTCTTTTTCTTGTAGAATAAAATTTCATGTTTAATCCCCCGGCAGCCCTGCTCCACCGCAGTACGGCTGCCGGGCAGCACGGAATTTTGACCTGTGTTTCAGTTAAGACAATCCATCCTGCTCTTTATTACTGCCACCATCTGGGGCTCGGGCTTTATAGGACAGAGCATAGGCATGGAGCATGTGGCCCCCTTTACCTTTACCTTTTTCCGTACCCTGATCGGCGCTTTGCTGCTGCTTCCGCTCATAGCCTGGCTCAAGCGCCGCGAAATTAAAAAATTGCGGCGGCAGGGTCTGGAGGCCCCGCTGAAAAAGACCAACAGACGCCTGCTGCTGCAGGGCTCCCTGGCCTGCGGCGTCTGCCTGATCATAGCCGAGACCTTTCAGCAGTGCGGACTGGTGTACACCGAAGCTTCCAAAGCAGGCTTCATCACCTCCATGTACATTATCTTTGTGCCGCTGATCTCGCTCTTTTTGGGACGCAGGCCCAATCTCTTTGTGCTGCTGGGCGTGATCCTGTCCGTCATAGGCATATATCTGCTCTGCATTAAAGACAGCAGTTTCACTCTGCAGCTGGGTGATGCCCTGATCCTGATCTGCGCGGTGGCCTTTGCCGTGCATATCCTGCTGATTGCCCGCTATGTCAATGAAGTGGACGGCGTCATGCTCTCCTGCGGGCAGTTTTTTGTCGCCGCCGCCTGCGGCCTGGTGACCATGTTGCTGTTCGACCACAATCTCAGCATGGCCACCATACAGGCAGCCATGCCGGCCATGCTCTGGTGCGGCATCATGTCCAACGGCGTGGCCTATACCCTGCAGATTGTGGGCCAGCGCGGCATGAATCCCACCATTGCCACCATAATCCTGTCCTTGGAATCGGTTATGGCCGCCGTGTTTGGTTCACTCATCCTCGATGAAAGCCTGACTGCCCGGGAATATGCCGGCTGTGCCGTCATGCTGGCGGCAGTGATCATCGCGCAACTGAACCCCAGGATGTTCTTCAAGTAACCTTTCACTCAGCGCCTCCTGCTACCGTCCCGGCGGCGGGTCCGGCGCTTGCAGCACCCTGAGCGCTGCTTTTTGTTAAAATACCCTCCATTATTGTCACTTTATCCAAGAATTTAATTTATATGCTGCAGCCTGCTGCAGCTCTTTTATGCTGAGAAAAAGGTTTTGCCATGAGTAAACGTTCTATGCTGGTTACATCAGCTCTGCCTTATGCCAATGGAGACATACATCTGGGGCATATGCTGGAGCACATTCAGTCAGATATCTTTGTGCGCTTTGAGCGCGCTGTGGGCAATGAAGTCTATTATGTCTGCGCTGATGACTGTCATGGCACGCCGGTGATGATCAAGGCCGCCTCACAGGGGATCTCTCCTGAGGAAATGATTGAGGAAACAGGCAAAAGCCACCGCGCTGATTTTGCCGGCTTTTTGATCAATTACGACAATTACTACCGCACTCATTCCGAGGAAAACCGTCAGATCTCCGAGGAGATTTACCTCAAGCTCCGCGAGCGCGGCTATATCACTACCCGTACCATCTCGCAGCTTTACGATCCGGTCAAAAACATGTTCCTGCCCGACCGCTTCGTCAAGGGCACCTGCCCGCGCTGCGGTGCCAAAGATCAGTATGGCGACAACTGCGAGGTCTGCTCGGCCACCTACGATCCCACCGAGCTCAAGGATGCCTACTCCACCGTGTCCGGTGCCGCCCCCGTCTTGAAGGAAAGCGAGCATTATTTCTTCGATCTGCCCAAATTCAATGATTTCCTGCATGACTATGTCAAGCAGGTGCTGCCGCCTGAGCTGGTCAACAAGCTAGAGGAGTGGTTTGCCCAGGGCTTGAAGCAGTGGGATATTTCCCGCGATGCCCCTTATTTTGGCTTTAAGATCCCCGATACCGAGGACAAGTACTTCTACGTCTGGCTGGATGCTCCCATAGGCTACATGGCTTCCTTCAAGAATTTCTGCAGCAGAAGCGGCGTGGATTTTGATGCCTTCTGGAAAGAGGATTCGGACAAGGAGCTCTATCACTTCATAGGCAAGGATATTCTCTACTTTCACAGCCTGTTCTGGCCTGCCAACCTCAAGGGCGCCGGCCTGCGTCTGCCCACCAAACTGTTTGTCCACGGCTATGTCACGGTCAACGGTGCCAAGATGTCCAAATCCAAGGGCACCTTTATCAAGGCCTCCACCTATCTCAAGCACTTAAAGCCTGAGTGCCTGCGCTACTACTTTGCCTCCAAGCTGACGCCGCAGCCGGTGGATCTCGATTTGTCCCTGGATGATTTCATCGCCCGCGTCAATTCAGACATAGTAGGCAAGGTGGTCAATCTGGCCTCCCGCTCCGCCGGCTTCATTACCAAGCGCTTCGGCGGCACCTTAAGCGACAAGGTTTTTGACCCGGAGCTGACCGCAGCCTTTGCCGCCGCCCAGAGCAGCGTGGAGCAGGCCTATGAGGAGCGCTGCTATGCCGAGGCCGTGCGCATCATCATGGGTCTGGCCGATCAGGCCAACCGCTTTGTCGATGCCCACGCCCCCTGGGTGCTGGCCAAACAGGAAGGAAAGGAAGAAGAACTCCATCAGGTCTGCACGCAGGCCCTCAACTGCTTTAAGGCCCTGATCACCTTCCTCTCCCCCATCCTGCCTGAGATCTATGAGCACTCACAGCAGTTCTTAAATGACAGTCTGGATTTCCGCACTGCTGCCGAGCCGCTGCTGGGTCATCAAATCAACAAGTTCACTCCCCTCTTTGCCCGCATCGATCCCAAGGAAGTAGCCGCCATGGTGGAGGACAGCCGGCAGGATCTGGCCGCCGCCGCTGCCAAAGCCGCTCCGGCTGTAGCTGAAAAGGAAGAAAAGGCTGAGGAATACGTGCCTTTGGCTCCGGAAATCACCATAGATGATTTCCTCAAGCTCGATTTGCGCGTAGCCAGAATCATCAAGGCCGAGCAGGTGCCTGAGGCCCGCAAGCTGCTGCGTCTGCAGCTGGATCTGGGCTTTGAAACCCGTCAGGTCTTCGCCGGCATCAAGAGTGCCTACAAGCCTGAGGAGATCGAGGGCCGCAAGGTGATCGTGGCCGCCAACTTAAAGCCCAGACAGATGAAGTTTGGTCTGTCCCAGGGCATGGTGCTGGCCGCCGGTGAAGGCGGGGCCGATATTTTCCTGCTCTCCGTGGATGATAAGGCACCGCTGGGCAGCAAAGTGCACTAAACAGATCTTTCCCGCCGCAGCCGCAACCTGAGGTAAGGGATAGCTCTGTAGAGCTATAGCTTTTAGATCTGCGGCAGGAAACCCCAAATCAGGCCCGGGCAGAGCTCTGTCCGGGCCGTATGCAATCAATACAGGGACTAAAGCTGCATGAAAAGCGTATTTATCACCGGCGGCTCCACCGGCATAGGCCGGGCTGCGGTAAAAAAGTTTGTACAGGAAAACTGTGCCGTCACCTTTATGGATTTGAACACTGAGGCGGCAGCCGAACTCTGCGCCGAGCTCAATTCCGAGCAGGTGCAGTTTGTCCGGGGAGACACCAAAATCCACGCTGATATCCGCCGGGCTGCCCAGGCTGCCGGCGAGCGCTTCGGAGGTATTGATGTGGTGTTCTGCAATGCCGGCATTCATCATCCCAATACAGTGCTGAATATTACCGACGAGGAGCTCGATCTCATTATCCACACCAATATTTACGGCACGGTCAACACCCTGCGCACCTGTGTGCCCATGCTGATCGAGCGCGGCGGCGGGGCTGTGGTGATCAATGCCTCCGATCAGGTCTTCATAGGCAAGGCCCACAGCTTTGCCTACGGGCTGACCAAGGGCGCTTTGGGACAAATCACCAAATCCCTGTCCGTGGATCTGGGCCCCTATCACATCAGGGTCAATGCCATCTGCCCAGGTACCATAGCCACCCCGCTGGTGGATCGCATTTTTGAGCAGGGTTCTGCTCAAACCCACAGAAGCGTGGAGGATTACTGGCAGGAGGAAAATGCCCTGTTTGCCCGCGGCAGAGCCGGTACGCCCGAGGAAGTAGCCGAGCTGGTGTATTTCCTGGCCTCAGACAAAGCCGATTTCTGCACCGGCGGCCTCTATCCCATAGACGGCGGGCTGAGTGCCGGACTGTAACTGCAGCCATCCCGCCCCTGCATAAAAAAGCTGCCCTTCCTGCCAGGAGGAGGAAGAGCAGCTGACCTGAAGATCTGAACTCAGTTAAGTCCGGATCCCGGCGGACTGAGGCTTAATCTACATTTTCCCTGAAGAAATTCTCCAGTTTGTCAAAGGGAATGGCCGCAAAGTTGTCATACAGATCGGTGTGACTGGCTCCGGGCACAATCAGCAGCTCCTTGTTGTCAACCTTAAGCTGCTTGAAGGCATCCTCGCTGAAATAGCGGGAGTGAGCCTTTTCCCCGTGCACGATCAGCACCGGGCTGCGGATCTCAGAGATATAGGTCAGCTGCGGCATGTTGATAAAGGACAGCGGGGAAGTCATGTTCCAGCCGCCGTTGGAATTGAGCGAGCGGGGATGATAGCCGCGCTCGGTCTTGTAATAATCAAAGTAATCCTGCACAAACTGCGGCACTTCAGCGGGCAGCACATCAGCCACGCCGCCGCCGAGCTTATACTGCCCGTTGCGGTAATCCTCTGTACGCTGGGCATTGAGCTGCTCGCGCATGGCATAGCGGCCGTCTTCATCGAGGGCATCAAAGTAGCCGTTGGCATTGACCCGGCTCATGTCGTACATGGTCAGGGCAGCCGTGGCCTGCACTCTGGTGTCAATGGCGGCGGTATTCAGCGCCAGACCACCCCAGCCGCAGATGCCTATAATGCCCACAGAGGAGACATCATCGCGATTGAGCAGATAGTCCACTGCTGCCTGAAAATCCTCGGTGTTGATGTCCGGGGAAGCCACATAGCGCGGCCAGCCGCCGCTCTCACCCGTATAGGAAGGATCGAAGGCTATGGTCAGAAAACCGCGCTCAGCCATGGTCTGGGCATACAGGCCGGAGCACTGCTCCTTGACGGCCCCAAAGGGTCCGCTTACTGCTATGGCTTTGAGTTTGCCCTCGGCGCCCCTGGGTTTGTACAAATCAGCAGCCAGGGTAATGCCGTAGCGGTTTACAAAGGTGATCTTGCTGTGCTCGACCCGGTCGCTCTGCGGGAAAACCTTATCCCAGGCGGTTTCCAGGGTCAGTGCGGCAGGTTTGATGACACTGCCTTCATGAGTATTGCTGTCAATGGCCATAGCAGCTCCTGAAGAAAAAATGGAAATGCTTACTGCTGCACACAGGACACTCAGGATTTTTTTACTGTTCATAGGTAGATCCTCACTTCTCCGGCCGCTGCCCGGTGCAGCTTCCTTTTGCCTTATTATGCCGGCGGAGACCTCGACAGATCCAAGATCATTTTGCTATGCCGCTCCATAATCAGGACGCATAAACCTTAAAAATTTCCATTTAAATCAAGGATTTAACGCACGCAGAACCTAAATTGCGCCGCCGCAGGGCCCCTTTTCACCCTTCTGCCTGATTGTCTTATGTGCTGACATGAAAATTCTGCTTCCCGCCGGGAACGGCCACTTCAGGCAGCAGCTCAGCCGCCGCAATAGTTTATGGATCTGCCGGCAGAACAGACCAATCCCGCCTCCGGTCGACGGCAGTTTGCCTTTAACCAAATTATTGACCTCTGCCGGCACGAGCCTTCTTTTTGGACCCACCCTCAAAGTTTTTCCCCATCCTCCACAGTCTGCAGAAGTGCCGGCCGCCCGGGGGCTGTCTGCATTAAATGAAAACTCGACTTTCGGGATAAGAAAATCCTGATAAACCCACTTCCAGCAAGGGGT
>CAYRIZ010000075.1:0-7819 GCA_964424565.1 uncultured Enterobacterales bacterium | reverse complement strand
CCCCTTGCTGGAAGTGGGTTTAACCGGGAAATTTAATCCCGAAAGTCGAGATGAAAACAAAGCCCTGCGGCAGAGCTGCGCCCCTGGCCTGATTCTGCGTGGACGAGGAGTTGATGCATGTTGAACCATATTTTCTTTTCAGGCAGCGGCAGTCATAACCTGCAGCTGGCCCGGGCCCTGCAGGGGGTGCATCTGCACGACAGCCTGCCGGCGGCCAATGATGAGGAACTCTGCCCGGCGGCAGAGGAGAGCGGATCGGACTTGCGGCCGCAGAGCGGTGAGCGGGTACCCATTACCCTGCAGCTGCTGCATCTGCAGAGCCGGCTGATGGCCTCCCTGGCGCCGGAACAGCAGATCTGCCGCACCCCGTCGGCCTTTAATCCCGCCTCAGACAGTGCCCCCGGCCTGTATCAGGTCAATCAGGAGGGCATGCGCCTGTATCCCTGTGCCTCCACCCTGGAGCTGCTGGGAGCCAATGTGCGCCTGATTGAAAAATTACGCGCGGCCATGCAGCTGACGGTACAGGAGTTCAACCAGAGCATCATGCCCCTGCTGATCTCCCTGACCCGGCAGGTCAATGTGCTGCCGGCCACTCAGGGGCTGCACAATGTGCACCCCGGCGGGCTGCTGCACCACAGCCTGACGGCGGCGGCCGGCAGTCTGCTGCGCTTAAACCGCCGATTGCCGCGCAATTTTGCCCCGGCCGCCGATTTGCGCTTCAAGCTGCTGTGCTCGGCTTTGTGCCATGAGGTAGGCCGGCTGATCACCGACTTTAGGATCTTTTCCGTACAAGGTGAGGAATTTCTTCCCGGCTGGGAAAGTCTGTCCGCCTTTATAGAACGCACCTGCACCCCCAAGCTCAAGCTCTGCTTCAACCGCGGGCAGGACAATCCCTACTGCAGCCGCAATCCGGCCGTCTCCTTGGTCAAACTCAAGGTCATGGCTCCGGCCTCCCGGCCGCTGTCCGCCGTCAACCGCCGGCTGCGGCTCTCCTGCGGCAGGAGATTTGGCACACTGCTGCAGGACTGTCTGCATGACGGCTGTCAGGATGCCGCCGCCAGTGCCCGCGGCAGCTGCCGCGGTTATTCCCTCAACCGCTTTGTTTATGCTTCCCTGTGTGAAAAGCTCCATCAGCTGCACTTTAGCGGCTGCGATCCCGAGCACGGCATTTTTCAGCTCCCGGAGGGACTGCTGCTTGCTGCCGTCTCCCCTCTGGTCTCGGAGCTGGGCTGCAGCCTGGCTGAACTTTTTGCCGGACGCCGGGTACACAGTGCCGGCAGCCGGCAGCTGAGCTTTATCCTGACCCTGCAGAAACATGCCCTGCTGCCCGGCGGCCCGCAGCCGGTAATGCGCTGGCATAAGCTCTACCGCCGCGGCGATGTCTTTTATGTGCGCGGCTGCATCCTGCCGCTGCCGCCTGATTTTGCCGTCCGGGCGCGGCCGCTGGAGTACGGCGGGGAAGCCGGGGCGGAAACAGCCTATATGCAGGATCATCTGCCGCCTGAGTGCTGCACCCTGCTGCTGAAAAACGCCCGCACCGCCTCCCTGCCTGCAGAGTGTCTCATCCGCCGCCCGGCCCTGGCCGGCCTGACCGATCTTCCGGCCGGCGGGATGATCTTCAGCTGCGATCTGGCCGATCTTACTGCCGCAGCATTGGATCTGCCGGCTTTGGATCTGCTGATCGCCCGCCACCACCGCTTTGGACTTAACGCCTGCTGTCTGTACACGGCCGGCCGCAGTGCCGACGGCCGGGTTCGGCTGCAGCTTGAGCCCTGGCAGCCCATAGCCCCGGAGACGGAAAGTCTGGCCGGGGTGTTCCGCCCGCAGCGGGGGTGGGATCTGCATGCCTCCGCCCGGGCCTGAGATCTGCCTCCCAGGTTTCCGGCAGCCCCGGCGGCGCACAGCCTGGGGCGGCGCGCATTTGTTGAAAAATAAAGGGGCTTGCCGCATAATATGCGCTCAAAAGGCTGACGGTGACCTGATAGTCATGGTACCTGCCTTTTTTTAACAGTAACCTGCCGCATGACAAGCTCATGCGTCCGCGGCCTGCGCGGCCTTCCCCCCTTATAGTGCCAACCCGGACCGGATAAGGCAGATTACGGCTGCACTTGTGCGGACCCCTCTTTTTTGAAAGGAACGGCGCGTCCGGATGAGGGCATAATTTTTATAAAACTTAAGCCGTTTTCCGGTCTCGCTGCACAGCGGACAATGTTTATCCCAAGTCCCACGCAGTCACCGCTGCAGGCGGCTCTTCACACAAAGGAATCTTTTCTCGTGAAAAGAATGCTCATTAACGCCACTCAGCAGGAAGAAGTGCGCGTTGCCCTGGTCGACGGTCAGAAACTGTATGACCTGGACATAGAATCTCCTGAACACGTCAACAAAAAAGCCAATATTTACAAAGGCACCATAACCCGCATTGAGCCCAGCCTGGAAGCTGCCTTTGTGGATTACGGCATGGAACGCCACGGTTTCCTCCCCATTAAGGAAATAGCCCGCGAATACTATCCTGAAGGCACCAACTTTTCTGATCACAATGCGCTCAAATCCCTGCTGCATGAAGGCCAGGAAGTCATAGTACAGATAGAAAAGGAAGAGCGCGGCCAGAAGGGTGCAGCCTTGACCACCTATATTTCCCTGGCCGGCAGCTATCTGGTGCTGATGCCCAACAATCCCCGCGCCGGCGGCATTTCCCGCCGCATCGAGGGTGAGGAGCGCACCGAGCTCAAGCATGCCCTGGAAGGCATCACCATTCCTCAGGGTATGGGCGTCATAGTCCGCACCGCAGGTGTGGGCAAGAGCTCGGAAGAGCTGGCCTGGGATTTGTCCATCCTGACCAAGCTCTGGGACATGATCAAGAATGCCGCCGCCTCCAGACCGGCTCCCTTCCTGATCTATCAGGAGTCCAATATTGCCATGCGGGCGGTGCGCGATTACCTGCGTCCGGATATAGGCGAGATTTTGGTGGATGATCGTCATGTCTTTGAGCAGATCAAAAATCAAATAGATTTGGTCCGTCCGGAATTTGCCCAGCGCGTGCACCTGTACAATGGCGACATTCCGCTGTTCTCCAAATTCCAGATCGAATCCCAGATCGAAAGCGCCTATCAGCGTGAGGTGCGCCTGCCCTCAGGCGGTGCCATAGTAATCGATCCCACCGAGGCCTTAACCTCCATAGACGTCAACTCCGCCAAGGCCACCCGGGGCGGCGATATTGAGGAAACTGCCCTGCAGACCAATATTGAAGCGGCCGAGGAAATTGCCAGACAGCTGAGACTGCGCGATATAGGCGGTTTGATAGTGATCGACTTCATCGACATGACCCCGGTGAAGAATCAGCGCGAGATAGAAAGTCGCATGCGCGAGGCCGTGCGTCAGGACCGCGCCCGCATACAGTTCAGCCGCATCTCCCGCTTTGGTCTGCTGGAGATGTCCCGTCAGCGTCTGCGTCCTTCATTGGAGGAATCCAGCGCTCACGTCTGCCCCATGTGCCAGGGGCAGGGCACCGTGCGCGATACCTCCTCGCTGGCTCTGTCCGTGCTGCGTCTGGTTGAGGAAGAAGCCCACAAGAACACCGGCAATGTGTTTGCCATAGCTCCGGTGGAAGTGGCCACCTTTATCCTCAATGAAAAGCGCAACAAGCTGGCTGAAATAGAAAAGCGCCACAAGATCCGCGTGTCGGTGATCCCCGATCAGCACATGATGCCGCCGCAGTTTGAGGTGCAGCGCCTGCTGGGCCAGAATGCTCCCGGCTTTTATGACAGCAGCACCACGGTGATCAGTCAGCGCACTCAGGAACACCGCCGCCAGATGCAGGAAAACATTCTGGCAGCCCAGATGGAAAAGAGCGATGCCGTCAGATCCCAGGCTGCAGCTGAACCGGTCATAGATCAGGGTTCCATCAACGACATTACCGTCAAGGCCCCGCGCCACCCGACTCCGCAGGAGAAGGAGGTGCCCAAGGAGCCTTCCTTTCTCGAAAAAATCATTAAAGGAATTGCCTCCTTCTTCAAATCCAGCAAACCTGCCGCTGCGGACACCGCAGCCGATGCCGGAAAGCCTGCCGCAGGACGCAGCAGCTCCGGCAGCAGCACAGCTTCCGGCAACAGCCGCAGATCAGGCGGCAGCGGCCGCGGCAGAAATGCCGCCGGTACCTCCGGCAGCAACCGCCGTGCCCGTCCCGAGCGCGGTGAACGCCCCGAGCGCGGAGAGCGTACCGAACGGCCTGAACGCACCGAGCGCCCCGAGCAGCATGCCGAACACCCCGAGCGCCCTGAGCGCGCTGAAAAGGGCGAGCGCTCCGGACAGAAGAAAGCTGCCGTTCAGAAGCAGACTCCCCGGCGTCAGCCCAAGAATGCTGAGGAAAACAGCACCAAACAGCCTCGGCAGGGCAAAAACCGCACCCGCAGTGAAGGAACGGAAAACAAGCGCCAGCGCAAAGCAGCACCTGCTGCCGCAGCAGTAGTAGATCAAAATGAGCTGACCGGCGAGGCTCCGCGTTCCATAGCCAAAGCCCAGGCTCTGGCCTTTGCCCGCGAGCGCGAGGAGGAAGCAGCCCGCAAGGCAGCAGCCCTGATCGCAGCTCCCTATGAGCCCAAGGCTGTGGAATACATAGACTCTCCTGCCGGAGAGGGCCCGCTGCAGGATCTGGAGTTTGGCTCTGCCGCCCGCGTCCGTCCCGACAGTGAAGGCGCGGATTTTGAGCACTCCGAGCAGATCGGCGGTTTTGCCGGTGCCCGCGATGCCGACAGCATTGATGATATTTCCGAGCCTGCCGTCTGTGTGGTCAGTTTCGGCGCTCCGCTGTCCTCCCGTCCGCTTAATGAAGGCGCGGATTTTGAGCACAGCGCTCTGGGTTCAGGCTTTGCCGGTGCCCGCAATGTCTGTGCCTCAGACATCATCAATACCGAGGAGCCTACACAGCCGCAGACTGCAGAGCCTGCCGCAGAGAGTGCAGAACTCCCTGCCGTGGAAACCCAGCCTGCAGAGCAGATTGAGCAGACCCCGGCTGCAGAGCCCGCCGCCGCTGAAAGCCCGGCTGAGGAAATCAGCGCCGAGCCGGCCGTCGCAGAGGCAGTGGCTGAGCCTGAGCCTGAAACTGCAGTGGAAGCCCAGCCCGAGCCTGAGACTGTAGATCAGGTACAGCCCGAGCCCGAGACTGCAGTAGAAGTTCATCCCGAGCCTGAAGCTGCAGAGCAGGTACAGCCTGAGCCTGCAGAAGCTGAAGCTGTTCCGGCAGCAGAAGCCGCCCCTGCCGCAGTCCAGGCCGCAGAAAAGGATGAGCCTGCCGAAAGCAAAGCAGAAGAGCCTGAGGCACAGCCTGCCCCGGCTCCAGCAGCAGAGGAAAGTGCCGCAGAGAGCGCCCCTGCCGCTGAGCCTGCCCCTGCAGAAGAAACCGCTCCTGCTCCCGCTGCGGCCGTGGCTGAAGTAAAGGAAGCTGTGGTAGAGGAAAGCGTCCCCGCTCCTGCTGTGGTGGAGCCGCAGGAAGAACAGCCTGCAGTCAGCGCTCCGGCAGAGGAGACCGCTGCACCAGCAGAGCAGACTGCAGCTCCTGCCGCCGCAGACAGCGTGAATACCGAAGCTGCCGCCCCGGCCCAGGCCCCGGCTGAAAATGCAGAGGCTGCCCCTGCCGCCGCTCCGGAAGGCAACAAGCGTCCGCGCCGCTCCGGCACCAGGAAGCCCCGTGCTCCCCGTGAGAATGCCAATGCCGGCAGTACCAGTACTGGTCAGCGCAGCAGCACCGGCGGTCAGAAAAAATCGCCCAGCAGGACCCCGCGCAGCCGCCAGTCCGGCACCAAAGGTGGTACCAAATCATCAGCCAAAAATACCGCCAAGAGCCAGCAGGCTCAGCAGCCGGCAGCTCCAGCAGAGAATGCCCCTGCTGAAGAATAAAGCTGATGGCTGAAAAATAAGAGCTGAATGCTCTCCTGATGAGAAAACCGCCGTATGGCGGTTTTCTTTTACCTAAGACCCCATTCTGCTTTATGCTGCCCTGCCCGCCCCTGCCTGCAGGCGGCGCAAAGGAGAGCAGAGGTTAAGCCGGAGGGGATTTTTTGTGACGAAGAGGTGCAGGTAATCTGAGATCGCGCTGCCTCAAAAGACGCAAAGCCCACTTGCAGCAGGCTTTGCAGGGAAACGCGCAGTATCAGGCTGCAGTCCCGCTCCGGGGCTGTGGCCTGTACTGTGTTATTTTAAGATGTCGGGCAGTTCTGCGGGTTTGGTGACCTCAGTGAGCAGGCCCTTGACTATGGCAGGAGAGCCGCAGAGGATATTGCCGGTCTTTTGGTATCTGGAAATATCACCGGCAAAGTCGGTCACTATACCGCCGGCCTCGCGAACCAGCAGTTCACCGGCACCAAAATCCCAGGGCTTGAGGCCCAGCTCCATATAGCCGTCACAGCGGCCGCAGGCAACATAGGCCATATCCAGAGAGGCACAGCCGGTGCGTCTGATATCGGCAGTGTTGTCCACCAGGCGGCGGAACACGGTCATGTAGGCATCCATCTTTTCGCGGTAACGGGCCGGAGGAGCGGTGTGAATAATACTGCCGGCCAGGCTCGGTTTGCTGCCGACACGGATACGGGTGCCGTTTAAGGCTGCGCCTTCACCACGGGCGGCGGTAAACATCTCGTTTGCCATAGGGTCGAATACTACGCCCACCTCGCAGCGGCCGCGGTAATGCAGGGCTATGGAAACCGCACAGTGAGGAATACCCTGTACAAAATTGGTGGTGCCGTCAATCGGATCGATGATCCAGATATAATCAGCATCAGCACTGCCAATCAGGCCGCATTCTTCACCTAAGACAGCATGATCACGGTAAGCCTTGTGCAGAATGGAGACTATGGTCTTCTCGCATTCCTTGTCTATGGAAGTGACCAGATCATCTCTGCGCTTCTCTTCTACTGTGAATTGATCCTGGCGGCCTAAATTGCGGGCAATCAGATTGCCGGCGGTACGGGCAGCGCGTACTGCTATATTCAGCATGGGATGCATTAAAAGAGCCTCTTTCTTCGATTGGAGAAAAGTGCCAGAATTATACCCCGTTTTTGTCTTTAACCGCTCAACTTTTACTTAATTTATGCGCTTAGAACACCAACGTTTTACAGAAATTTCCGCTGATTTCAAGGCCCTGCAGAGTGATGACAGCCCTGCTTTGTGGCAGGGGCTGATCCTGGGAGTTTGTGCCCGCCGTCCGGGTCTGGAGGATAAGAAAATAAAGCAGCTGTGTGCGCAGATCCTAAATGACGGCGAACCGCTGCCGGGCAGATTAACTGCCCTGGTTTCTGAAATGATTATAGATGCCCGTAGCGGCTTTGAGCACAATGAGATTACCTTACTGCTGCCATCCGGTCCGGCCTCAGCCAGGCTGCAGGCTCTGTCCGATCTCTGCTACGGACTGATGCTGGGGCTTACTTTGGATCCTGAACAAAAGTCCACTACCGGCAGGAGCAAAATCAGCGATCCCAATCTACGGGATTTTCTTTCCACCCTGCAGGAACTGCAGCGCGTGGACGATCAGGCAGAGCTTGATGAAGAATCCTTTACTACAGTACTCACCTACCTGGAAGAGACGCTCTGCGCCCTGCAGGACAGCTTTGCCTGAAGTCCGGGGCTGCAGCCCAGGTTTTTATGCCGGGAAAAGTGAAACCACAGTTTCTACACAAGTGATGATCTGCAGGACAGTCTGCAGTTCCTGGAAAGAAATCAGATCATAGCCGCCTCACCACCCCTGAGGTGAGGCTTTTGGGCTGAAACCGCATATTTGTTGGCTATCGTTAAGAAGATCCGGCTTTATTGCGTAAGATGATCCGTAAGT
>CAYRIZ010000074.1:0-8120 GCA_964424565.1 uncultured Enterobacterales bacterium | reverse complement strand
GATGAACCGGAAGCCTAGATGAAACCATTGTCGCCGCGATCTTGGAGGAGGATGAGGGTATCGAAAGTGACGAACGCATGGGAGTTCCAGGATCCCTGTATTGAGGATGAACCGGAAGCCTAGATGAAACCATTGTCGCCGCGATCTTGGAGAAACTGCAGCCTGTGAAATTGGAAGAGTTGGTTGCGGGGGAAGGATTTGAACCTACGACCTTCGGGTTATGAGCCCGACGAGCTACCGAGCTGCTCCACCCCGCGATTGCTGCGCATATATTAAAGGACAGTTTGAGCTATGTCAAGAAAATTTTAAAAATTTTCTGCACAGCCGGCTTGGCTCCTCCGGCGGGACCCCGTGATCCCAGGCGACCACGTGGCCCTGTCATATTTTTCTTCTTTTATTCCGGGGGCTGCCCCGGGGGCACCATTTACTGCGGCTCGCCGGCAGTCGCGGTCAGGCCTCAGCCCCGCGCAGGGTTGCTATTAGTTCCTGCCGGGCTGCAGTACGATTTTCCTCTGCTTCTTCCGGCTCAGGCGGCAGGGCGGGGGCACTGCCGGTCAGCATAAGGGTTTTGAGATGGGATATAAGCTCCCGCCTCTCCTGATTGAGACTTTCAGCCAGGGCAAAGTCCTCACTTTCCAGAGCCTGGGTGAGGGCATTTTCAATCCTGTTTAGTCTGGCAATGATTTCTTCCATGATCTGGGATCGCTCCTGCTTTAGGAGTCGCGTTCCTGCAGGAAATAAACAATTCTTCTTTCACGCTGCCGGCGTTTTTGTATGTGGGTGAGCTTGTGTCTTCTTTTGATGCGCCCTAATGATGCACTGTGGGCCAGGCGGCGGCGGATACGCTGCATATTTAACCTCCTGTTGTTTTTTAATCTTCGTTTTTTCAATGTCTGCAGGGTCTGATCTTAACAGAGCACTGTAGTTTTGGCACCATGCCGCAGCGGGCATTAAGGAAAAAAGGGCTGTATCTGCTAAAATACTGCGCTGATGATTTTCTTTACAGCAGGGCAGAGTACATCATGGAAGTTTTGCGTGGCTCCTCAGCCTTATCCAATTATAAAATTGACAAACTGGCCGCCGCTTTTGCCGCCGCCGGTCTTCAGGTAAGTTCAATCAGTGCCCGTTATGTGCATCTGGTGGACTGCACCGCTGCTTTAACTGAACAGGAGCAGCAGGTTCTGGCCAAAATTTTAAGTTATGGCCCGATGTCACAGGAAATTTCCGAAGAGGGCGAGCTCTTCTTTGTGATTCCGCGCATCGGCACCATATCTCCCTGGGCCTCCAAGGCCACCGATATAGCCCGCAACTGCGGTCTGGACAAGATCCACCGTATAGAGCGCGGCATAGCCTACTACCTCAAAAAGGCAGACGGTGAGGCCTTTTCCCAGCAGGAGCGCGGAGCTGCCGCAGCCTTAATTCACGACCGCATGATGCAGACTGTGCTGCCTGATATGGAAAGTGCAGCTGCTTTGTTTGACAATCAGCAGCCGCAGCCCTTCCGGGTCATTCCCTTGAGCACCGGCGGCATGGAAGCCTTAAAGGAAGCCAATGTTTCCCTGGGCCTGGCCCTCTCGGCTGATGAAATGGAGTATTTAAGCCGCTCCTTTGCCGATCTGGGACGCGATCCCACCGACATAGAGCTGTACATGTTCGCGCAGATGAACTCCGAGCACTGCCGTCATAAGGTCTTCAATGCCGACTGGGAAATTGACGGCCAGCCGCAGGAAAAATCACTGTTCGGCATGATCCGCAACACCTACAGCGCAACTCCCGATTATGTGCTGTCTGCCTACAAGGACAATGCCGCGGTCATGGAAGGCTCTCGGGCCGGACGTTTCTATCCCGACCGCCAGAGCCTGGAGTGGGGCTATCACACTGAAGATCTGCCCATATTGATGAAGGTGGAAACCCACAATCATCCCACCGCCATATCTCCCTTCCCGGGAGCGGCCACCGGCTCAGGCGGTGAGATCCGCGATGAAGGCGCCACCGGCATAGGTTCCAAGCCCAAGGCCGGCATCTGCGGCTTCTCCGTGTCCAATCTGAAAATCCCCGGCGCCGTGGAGCCCTGGGAGCATGATTTTGGCAAACCCGGCCGTCTGGCCTCGGCTCTGGACATCATGATCGAGGGCCCGCTGGGAGCGGCAAGCTTCAACAATGAGTTCGGCCGCCCCAATCTCTGCGGCTACTTCAGAACTTATGAAGAAGAAGTCTCCTCCTTCAATGGCACTGAAGTGCGCGGTTATCACAAGCCCATCATGCTGGCCGGCGGCTGGGGCAATATACGCCGCGAGCACATAGTCAAGGATCACATCAACCCCGGTGCCAAGCTGATCGTCCTCGGCGGACCGGCCATGGACATAGGCCTGGGCGGTGGTGCCGCCTCCTCCATGAACTCCGGTGCCTCCAGTGAAGATCTGGATTTTGCCTCCGTACAGCGCGGCAATCCTGAGATGCAGCGCCGCTGCCAGGAAGTGATCGATGCCTGCTGGCAGCTGGGAGAGGACAATCCCATTATGTTCATCCACGACGTGGGCGCCGGCGGCCTGTCCAATGCCATGCCTGAGCTGGTAGCCGACGGCGGCGTGGGCGGCCGCTTTGAACTGCGTGCCATCCCCAATGATGAGCCTGGTATGTCCCCGCTGCAGATCTGGTGCAATGAGTCCCAGGAGCGCTATGTGCTGGCCGTGGATGCCGATAAATTCCCTGTATTTGAGAACTTCTGCCGCCGTGAGCGGGCACAGTATGCAGTCATAGGTGAAGCCACTGCCGAGCGCCGGGTGGTGCTGCATGACAGCTATTTTGACAACTGCCCCATAGATCTGCCGCTGGATGTACTGCTGGGCAAGCCGCCGCGCATGCACAAGAAGGTGCAGCGCCTGGAGCAGCACAGCCCGCAGCTCAATACCTCAGGCATCAATATCATGGAAGCCTGTGAGCGCGTGCTGCGCCTGCCCTGCGTGGCTGAGAAGACCTTCCTGATCACCATAGGCGACCGCACCGTGACCGGTCTGGTGGCCCGCGATCAAATGGTAGGCCCCTGGCAGGTGCCTGTAGCCGACGTGGCGGTGACCGCCGCTTCCTACGACAGCTACTGCGGTGAGGCCGCCTCCATGGGCGAGCGCACTCCTGTGGCCCTGCTGGATCATGCCGCCTCTGTGCGCATGGCCGTGGCTGAAGCCGTAACCAATATAGCCGCCGCCAGCATAGGCGAGCTCAACCGCGTCAAGCTCTCGGCCAACTGGATGGCCCCCAACGGCCACCCTGGTGAAGATGCCGGTCTGTATGAGGCTGTACGCACCCTGGGCATGGAATTGTGCCCTGAGCTGTCCATCACCGTGCCGGTAGGCAAGGACTCCATGTCCATGAAGACCACCTGGCAGCAGGACGGCAGGGAGCACAGCGTTACCGCCCCTATGTCGCTGATCATCTCCGCCTTTGCCCGCTGCGATGATATTCGCCGTACCCTGACCCCGCAGCTGCGTACTGACAAGGGTGAGACCAGTCTGATTTACGTCACCCTGGGAGAGCGGCAGAACCGTCTGGGAGCTTCCGCCCTGGCTCAGGTTTACTCACAGCTGGGCAGCACTCCGGCCGATTTGGATCATCCGCAGCGCCTCAAAGGACTGTTTGATTCCATTCAGTTCCTCAATAAGAAGAATCTGCTGCTGGCCTATCACGATATTTCAGACGGCGGTCTGTTCGTCTGCGCCTGTGAAATGGCCTTTGCCGGCCACTGCGGTGTGACCATACGCATGGATGAACTCGGTCACGATGATCTGGGCGTGCTCTTTGCCGAGGAAGCCGGCTGCCTGCTGCAGGTAAAGAATGAGGAGAAGGAAAAAGTCCTGAATATCCTCTCCGGCCACGGTCTGGCCAGCTGCTCCTTTATTGTGGGCTCCATCAATGATGAGGACAAAATTGTCTTCACCCGCGACGGTTTGGAAGTGATCAGCGCCCCGCGCACTCACTTCAGAACAGTCTGGGCTTCCACCACGCATCAGATGCAGCGCCTGCGCGACAATCCGCAGTGTGCCGATGAGGAGCATCAGCTCAAGCAGCAGCCGGATCGCGGACTGTTTGTGAAGCTGAGCTACGATCTCAATGAAGACATAGCCGCTCCTTACATAGCAGGCTCCATAGCCCCCAAGGTGGCCATACTGCGCGAGCAGGGCGTAAACTCCCAGGGTGAAATGGCTGCCGCCTTCAACCGCGCCGGCTTTACCTGCGTGGATGTGCACATGTCGGATATCCTCAGCGGCCGGGTTTCCCTGCAGGGCTTCAAGGGCTTTGCCGCCTGCGGCGGTTTCTCCTACGGCGACGTGCTGGGTGCCGGTGAGGGCTGGGCCAAGTCCATATTGTTCAATTCCCGCGCCCGCGATGAATTTGCCTCCTTCTTCAACCGTCCCGACACTTTTGCCTTGGGTGTCTGCAACGGCTGCCAGATGATGTCCACCTTAAAGGATCTCATCCCCGGCGCTGAGCTGTGGCCTCGTTTTGTGACCAACCGCTCCGAGCGCTTTGAGGCCCGCTTTGTGGAAGTGGCAGTAAGCTCCAGCCCCTCCATCCTCTTTGACGGCATGGCCGGCTCCATGATGCCCATAGCCGTCTCTCACGGTGAGGGCAGGGCGGAGTTCCACGATGAGGCCCATCTGCAGGCCTTCCTGCAGGCCGGACTGACCTGTGCCAGCTATGTGGATCATGAAGGCAATGCTACTGAGCTCTATCCGCTCAATCCCAACGGTTCACCGCTGGGCATTACGGCGCTGACCAATACAGACGGCCGCTTTACCATCATGATGCCGCATCCGGAGCGCGTCATGCGGGCAGTCAGCAACTCCTGGCATCCCGATGAGTGGACTGAAGATGGTCCCTGGCTGCGTCTGTTCCGCAATGCACGCAAGTTTGTAGCCTAAATTAAAGCTTAAGCAAAAATCTCAACCTGGCGGCACCGCTTCTCCGCGGTGCCGTTTTACTTTTCTCAATTATGGCAAGACAAACCTGGTCCTCGCGACTTACCTATATATTGACGGTGGCCGGTGCCACCATTGGTTTCGGCGCCACCTGGCGCTTTCCCTATCTGGTCGGACAAAATGGCGGCGGTGCCTATGTGCTGACCTTTATTATTGTTATGGCCCTGGTAGGCGTGCCCATCATCCTGGTGGAAAATGTGATTGGCCGCCGGGCTCATGCCGACAGCGTGACGGCCTTTACCGGCAGTGCCTGCGGCCGGCCGCTTTCTCCCTGGTGGAAGGCTGTGGGTTACCTGGGGCTCCTGGGAGCCTTTGGTATTCTGGCCTACTATATGGTGATAGGCGGCTGGGTGCTGTCCTATATCTGCAATATCATAGCCGGCGGCCTGGGGTTGGGTGGTCTCGATCTCTCCTCTCCGGTCAGCAAGGAGATCACCGAGGCCTTTTATGTGGAGCACATAGAAAACTCACCGCTGTCCATCATCTTCTATACCTTTGTCTTTGTAATAGTCAATTACCTCATCCTGCGCAAAGGCATTATCAGCGGTATTGAGCGGGCGGTGAAGTATTTGATGCCTCTGCTCTTTTTGTGCCTGATCGTAATGGTGGTGCGCAATCTGACCCTGGAGGGAGCCGCGGTGGGCGTGTCCTTTTACCTCAGCCCTGATTTCTCCAAAATCACCCCGCAGCTCTTTTTGGATGTGCTGGGGCAGGTTTTCTTTGCGCTGTCCCTGGGATTTGGCGTCATGATCACCCTGTCCTCTCACCTCTCTGCCAAGGAAGACATGGTCAAGACCGCGGTCATTACCGGCGTGATCAACACCCTGATCGCCGTGCTGGCCGGCTTTATGATCTTCCCCTCGCTGTTTAGTGCCGGACTGGCCCCGGATTCCGGACCGTCGCTGGTGTTCAAGACCCTGCCCATAGCCTTTTCGCAGCTGAGTTTTGGCAATTTCTTTGCCGTGGTCTTCTTCATCCTGCTCATCATTGCCGCCCTGACCACCTCGGTGACCATATATCAGGTGATGATCTCCGTGCTCTACGAGCGCTTTAAGATCCGTGCGGCCGGCTCCATCAATCTGACGCTGTGGGTGATCTTTATCCTGGGCAATATTCCCTGCGCCCTGAGCGCCGGACCGCTTAAGGATGTCACCATCATGGGCCGCAGCATATTTGATGCCTTTGACTACTTCAGCGGCAATATATGTTTTGTGCTCACCGCCCTGGGCTGCACCATCTTTGCCGGCTGGGTGCTGCGTGATGAAGCGCTGGCTGAAATTTCCAATCAGCACACCATGCACTACAAAGTCTACCGGCTGTGGTACAACTATGTGCGCTTTGTGGTGCCCTTCATCATTCTGGCCATCTTCATTTACGGCCTGATCTAAGCCGGAGCCTGCTTTTTTCTCCTCATTCTGCCTGCTGCCGCCGTCCGGGGCAGCAGCATTTTCCCGCCTTTTTCTCGCCTTTTTCCCCTGTGCTTTCGTGCGATCTGCAGTCTGTAATTTTATCTGCAGGTGCAATGCTGCACCCTGATGAAACATGCTCAAAAACAGTGAAAACCATGTATAAACATGGTGAAAGAGGGGTGTTTATGCATCAATATTGGGAATTTTTGCCAAAAAATGCGACACAGTTTGCAAAATGACGGGCGGTTTTTAACAATTGACGCAGATGGGAAACACATCAAAATTAAAGCGAGGTTTTAACTATGCGCCATCTTTCATCTTTACTGCTTATGTGGGCAGCCGCCTCACTGGCGCCTGCTCTGGCGGAGGAGGCAGCTTCCCCTGATATCGCATCCAACGGCTTTGTGCTGCTGTGTGCCATGCTGGTAATCGTGATGTCCATTCCTGCCATCGGGCTCTTTTATGGCGGCTTGGTTCGAGCCAAGAACGTCATGTCTGTGCTGGAACAGTGCCTGATTGTGTTTTCAATGTGCATCATCTTATGGTTTATCTGTGGTTATTCCCTGGCCTTCAGCTCCGACGGCGGTGCTCTGGATGCCGTGATTGGTAATCTGGACCTGGCCTTCCTGCTTGGTGTAACCCCCGACTCTCTGTCCGATGACCTGTCCCTGTACACCTGGTTCATCTTCCAGGGTGCCTTCTGCGCCATTTCCGCCTGCCTTATTGTGGGCGCCTCGGTTGAGCGCGTACGTTTCCCGGCTCTTTTGATTGTGATCGGCGTGTGGGCAATCTTCTCCTATGTCCCTCTGTGCCACATGGTCTGGGGCGGCGGTTTCATCGACTCCGTCTTCCACGCCTATGATTTCGCCGGCGGCACCGTAGTGCACATCGATGCTGCCGTGGCCGCTCTGGTCCTGGCCAAAGTGGTAGGCAAGCGTACCGATCTGGGCAAGATCCTGATCACTCCGCACTCTCTGCCTATTACCTACATCGGCATGGGCTTCCTGTGGGTAGGCTGGTTCGGCTTCAATGCCGGCTCCGAGCTGATTGCTGACGGCATCTCCGCCATGGCCTTTGTTGGTACTGCCATTGCTCCTGCCGCTGCCGCCCTCTCCTGGATGGCCGCTGAGTGGATCATTTACAAGAAGCCTACTACCTTAGGCTCTGCTTCCGGTGTGCTGGCTGGTCTGGTTGCCATCACCCCTGCCTGCGGCTTCGTTTCTCCTCTGGGTGCCCTGATCATCGGCCTGGTGGCCGGCCCGGCCTGCCTGTACGGCGTACACGGCTTAAAGCAGCTGATTGGTCTGGATGACTCCCTGGACGTGTTCGGTGTTCACGGTGTAGGTGCCATAGTTGGTGCTCTGCTGACCGGTGTGTTCTGTGCCCCGTCCCTGGGCGGTGTAGGCTTCAATGAAGGCATCTCCTCCATTGGCGGTCAGGTCTTTGCTCAGGCCGTATCCGTAGTAGTTGCCATAGTCTGGGCCGGTGTAGTGACCTTCATCGCCTGCATGATTGCCAAGGTGCTCTGCGGCGGCAGCCTGCGCGTCACCCTGGACGAGGAGCGCGAGGGTCTCGACCTGGCCACCCACGGCGAGCGTGGCTACAGCCTCTAATACAGAAGCAAACAACAATAATTTCCTAAAGTGTAATGTTAAAGGGCCGGTTCATCCGGCCTTTTTCTTGTGTGCTCGGCATGGGCACGATCTAACGGGTGAAAGTCCCCAGAGGGGCCGGC
>CAYRIZ010000073.1:0-8371 GCA_964424565.1 uncultured Enterobacterales bacterium | reverse complement strand
ACAGTCCGGAAAAGGCATCCCCCTGCGCATTTTCTATATTGCGAAAGGCCTGCTGAAGATCCCGCAGCAGAAAGCTGTTGTGATCTATGGCCTGGCAGAAAGCAGTAAAGGTGTACTGCGGCTCTATGCTGCAGCCGAATATCAGATTAAGCTCGGACTGCAGATCTGCCCACTGCTCTGCATCCTCCATGGCCTGCTCATAAATGTGCTGCGCCTCCTCCAGACTGTCCGGCCGTCTGTTCTCCAGCAGGTCGGTCACTTCATAGAGCATACTGTCCGACAGAGCTTTATAGAAGATAAGCCCGAGCAGGTAGTCCTTGTAGACATCAGCCGACATCACGCGGCGCAGCTCATCGGCGGCGGCCCACAAAGCGGCATTAAGCTCGGCGGCACTGACTTGTTGATTTACTATTTTGAACTCTGCCATATAAAACGTCCCAAAATCGTGGAAAACAGAAAATTAAAGAGGAGCAGGAGGCTTAATCCTGCGGCGGCTGACCTGCAGGCTGCTGATCTGCAGACGGAGTTTCGGCCTCTGCTGCCGGCTCTTCAGGCCGCAGGAGCAGGGCGCCGGGCGGCAGGCGCTGACGCTCAACCGGCTGCTTTAAGGCTCTTTTGACATAGTCCGGCATGGTGCTCTGCTGCAGGGAGGAGAGCAGTACCAGATCGCCTGTTTCTCCCTTGAGGGAGAGCATAATCATCATAAAGGTCTTGTCGGCATAGCATTTGTCGGCCGGTGCGGCATCGTCTCCCGCCTGCAGAATACGGGTCAGCCTGGCCCCGGCTTCAGGATTGAGCTCAGTCCATTTCTCCAGAGCTTTGCTGTAGAGCAGGTGACCGGCAGCCACATCCTTGAGGTCCAGCAGACGTGCCTCCGGGGTTTCATGAGCCTGGGCGGTGATTGCGGCGGCAGTAAGACTTAGGTACTCCTGCATTACTGTGGGATGTACTGCGGCAAAAAACTGCTGCAGTCCGGCCAGATCGGTCTGCAGATCCAGTCTGCCACTGCCGCTTAAAAAGGCCGTGCAGCTGACATCATCCAAAAACTCCGCCCGGGTGAGGTGATAGATCATCAGGCGCTTTAAATCACCGGCCGGCAGACGCTGCATGCCTGCTGCCGCAGTAAGGGAGCCCGGGGTGAGGAGCATAGAGATGAGCTTGTGTTCAAAAAGCTCCTGTTCCCCGGCACTGAGGCATTTTTCGCTGTCGGAGGGGAGCTCCAGGGCCAGAGCCGCTCTTACTTTTTCATCAGCTGCCAGAGTACTGACATGGCTGACAATAAGCTTGCGCTGTGCGGCCGGCAGGTCAAACAGGGCGGCAATTTCACTGCCCAGGAGATCCGGCTGCTGCAGACGCTGATCAATGCTCTGGCGCAGGCTATCTGCGGTAACACAGATCTCACTGCCGGCCTCCTCCTGTGCCGCTGCCGGCTGCAGTAGCGGTACTGCCGTCAGCAAAACTGCCGCCGCCAGGGTCAGCAGGGCTCTGCCTGTTCTGCGTCCGGAGAAAGAGCTGCCGCCGGCCGGATCCTGACTGCAGACTGACTGCGTGTTGGGGCTGAGAGCTGATTTCATGAGCATGAGCATGTTTCCTTTGAGCTTTGAGGTTGGGAGCGCTGACTGCAGGGATCTTGCTGAAACCCACTTATAGATCCCCCGGGGTCTGCAGCTTTTAGTTTAGTGTAAACCACAGGCATTACAAATATATATCTGCCGGCGCCGCCTGCAGGATCTGAAAAATGCCTGCAGTCTGCCAGGGCCGGGACATGCCTGCTCACTGAGGATCTGCCCCAATACAGGCAGATCCTCCCTGCGGCCGGGGGCAAAATTGCAGCCAGCCTGATTTTGCCCTATCATGGGCCAAATTTTGATTTTCCACGGGGATGCTTCATGAAAAGGGTTTTAGCTGTAATCGATGTACAAAATGACTTTGTGACCGGAGCTCTGGGCAGTAAGGAAGCTCAGCAGACCATGCCGGCTCTGGTGCAGAAGGTCAGAGATTTTGCCGGGGATATAGTGGTGACCATGGACACCCACGGCAGTGATTACCTGTCCACCAAAGAGGGCGAAAAACTGCCAGTGGAGCACTGCATTGAAGACTCTGAGGGATGGCTGCTCTGTCCTGAACTGGCCTCCGCCCTGGACGGCCGCAATGCCCGCGTTTTCAAAAAGCCTACCTTCGGGTCGGTGGAGCTGGCCTCCTATTTAAGCGGGCTTTATGCCGCAGGAGAGCTGGAAAGCGTGGAATTTATCGGCTTCTGCACTGATATCTGCGTCATTTCCAATATTCTGCTGTTAAAGGCCATGGCCCCGGAGCTGAATATCAGCATAGATCCGTCCTGCTGCGCCGGCGTGACCCCGGAGAAGCATCAGGCCGCCCTGGAAGTGCTGGCCAGCTGTCAGGTGGGAGCCTGATTTAGCAGCAGAGCTTTGTTTACTTTTTACTGCTGCCGCACTGAAGGTACCTGAGGCCTCAGGCAGTGCCCCGCCACTGCCGTTTTCGGCATAAAAAGGCAGATAAATGCCGCATAAATCAACCTTGCGGGGCAGTTTCATAGTAAAGAAGGCCTGATAGTGTAAAATAGGCATCACAATGCCGTAAGGGCGGGGCAGCAGTTGTGCCTGCAGGAATAGTACCTGTCGCCGCTTCAGGCCTGTCTTTGGTGTCAGCAGGCAGGTACCGGAAGAGAATTTTTGCGGCAGGGAACAGCCGCCTGAGTACTGCCTCTCTCTGTGAGGCGATCTCAGATCTGAGCTTTCAGCCCCGGACGGCAGAAACAGCCTCAATCAGTCAGATTCAGCCGGAGAACAGCAGATCCGCCTGGCAACAGGCAGAAAAACAGCCTGCACAATCTTCCTTGGCAGAGCCAGTACTGGCACTGATGGTTCCGGACTGACTGCAGGCAGCAGAAGGTGGGCTTTGGTCTGCTGCCGCGGAAACAAAGACTGTCTGCGCCTGCAGCAAAAAGGCTGCAGCAGGTAAAGCCCGGGATTTAAGAGTGAGATGTCAAAAAACTGCTCTGTGCTCTGATGCAGCGGCTTGTGTTTTGATTTGGAGTTGATGAATGAGTTGGCTTGATAAAATCCTGACCAGGAGTGACAACAGCAGCAAGCATGAGATCCCCGAGGGGGTCTGGACCAAATGTAATGCCTGCGATCAAGTGTTATACCGCGCTGAACTCGAGCGCAATCTGAATGTCTGCCCCAAGTGCGGACACCACATGCACATCAGGGCCAGGATCCGTCTGGATTCATTTCTGGACAAGGAAGGCCGCAGTGAACTCGGCGTAGGTATGGCCCCCAAGGATGTGCTCCGCTTTAAGGATTTAAAGCGTTATCGCGACCGCTATACCGCCGCCCAGAAGAGCACAGGCGAAAAAGATGCCCTTATTGTGGAAAAAGGCTATTTAAAGGGCATCCCGGTGGTGGCCTGTGCCTTTGAGTTTTCCTTTATGGGAGGCTCCATGGGAGCTGTGGTAGGCGCCCGTTTCTGCCTGGCCGTCAATGAGTGCCTGAAGGAGCGCCGGGCTCTGGTATGCTTCTCCACCTCAGGCGGTGCCCGCATGCAGGAGAGTTTGATTTCCCTGATGCAGATGGCCAAGACTTCAGCTGCCCTGGCCAAACTTTCTGAGGCCGGCCTGCCTTTTATCAGTGTCATGAGCGATCCCACCATGGGCGGCGTGTCAGCCTCCCTGGCCATGCTCGGCGATATCAACATAGCTGAACCCAATGCCTTAATAGGCTTTGCCGGCCCGCGCGTGATCGAGCAGACTGTGCGTGAAAAGCTGCCCGAGGGCTTCCAGCATGCCGAGTTCCTGCTGGAAAAGGGCGCCATAGATATGATCGTCCCCCGCAAGGACATGCGCGATGTCATAGCCGATCTGCTTTCCAAGCTGATGAAGCTGGAGGCCCCGTGGCAGATAGCCGATGAAGACAAGACAGCCAAGGAAGCTCCGGCAGCCAAAAAGAAGAGCACTGCTGTAGCCGCCGCCGCAGCCGGAGATGAGGATACGGCCAAAAAGAGCACCACTTCCCGCCCCCGCCGCAGCAGCCTCAAGGCCAAGATAAAGATCTAACTGTCCGGCAGTCTGGATTTATGTGCATAAAGTCAAATAAGTCTTCAGGAGAGCTGTGTGACTGGCTCTCCTACCTGGAGCAGATTAATCCCAATCACATCGAACTCGGTCTTGACCGGGTTCGCGCTGTTTTAGGGCGCCTTAATCTTGATTTTTCCCATACTCTGATCGTGCAGGCAGCCGGTACCAACGGCAAGGGCTCTTCCTGTGCCCTGATCGATGCCGCAGCCCGGGCCGCCGGCCTGACCTCCTGCCTGTATACCTCGCCGCATCTGGAGCGCTTCAACGAAAGAGTGCAGATCAATGGCCGGGAGGCGACGGATGAGGAGCTGGCTGAAGCCTTTGCGGCTGTATATGCACAGCGCGGCGGGGTGGAGCTGACTTACTTTGAGTACACCACGCTCGCGGCTTTTTATCTTTTTGCCCGGGCCCGCCCCGATCTGATGGTGCTGGAAATAGGCCTGGGAGGCCGGCTGGATGCAGTCAATGTGCTTGATGCCGATATAGCGCTCATCACTTCCATAGGTCTGGATCATGTCAGAATCCTGGGCGATACCATTACTGCCATAGCCACTGAAAAAGCCGGCATCATCAAACCCGGTGCCCAGTGTGTGGCCGGCCTGCTGCCTCCTGAAGCCGCGGCAGTGCTGCAGGACAAGGCGCAGAGCTGCGGGGCCGAACTGTTTCTCGAGGGCAGGGATTTTGCCGCGGCCTGCAGTGAGGACGGGGAGCATTTTTCCTTAAGCTGTCAGGGGCATACTGTATATCAGGATCTGCCGCTGCCGCTTATTCCGCTGATCTGTGCGCCTTCAGCCCTGCAGGTGGTGCGGCTGCTCAATGCCCGCCTGGCCTCCCGCGGGCTGGAAATTGACCGCCGGGCAGTGGAAAGTGCCCTGCGCTCGGCAGTCCTGCCCGGACGCATGCAGCAGGCAGGAAGCAGTCCGCTGCTTTTCCTGGATGTGGCGCATAATGTGCCGGCCGCCCGCCATCTGGCACAGGTACTGCAGCAGCACAAACAGCGCCTGCAGGCGGCAGGCCGGGGCGGCAGACTGCGGGCAGTCATAGGCATGCTCCGCGACAAGGATATTGAAGGCGTACTGCAGTTGCTGTCTTCTGTCTTTGATGATTTTTACACTGCCTCCCTGCATACTGAGCGCGGGGAGCAGGCCGGCCGGCTCAATGCCGCCCTGGCCGCTCTCAGCCCGGAACAGACCCTGCAGAGTGCGGATACGGTGGCAGAGGCGCTGCAGCTGTGCCTGGAGCAGAGCCGGGACTATGATGAGATCGTGGTGCTGGGCTCTTTTGTCACTGTGGGTGAGGCCAGAGCTTTTCTCCGGCAGAAAAGCACATCTGCACAGTAGTTGGCTGAAACAAAGGTAGAACACATGAGCGTATCGAGAACTTTACGCAACCGCATCGTAGGCGGTTTAATCATCTTTTCACTGCTGCTTTTGATTTTACCGGCTTTGATTGATCGCCGGGATACTGCTGTCTCCTCCTCCGGCAGCAGCGGCAGCGATAATCTGATCGCCATTGATGAAAACGGTGCCCTGCAGGACGATCAGGGCAGGCTGCTGATCAATTCCGAGCCTGATTACGCCACCCTGCTCGCCCCGGTTGATGATATGCCCAAAAGCACTGCCGTACAGACAGGCAGCAGCTCTTCTGCTCAGAAGACAGAAAGCTCATCCGGTACTGAACTGCTGACTGACCGCAATACTGCGGCCGCCCCGGTCATTGTGGAGACTCCGCTCCCGGCCCCGGCAGCGACTCCGGCACCAGCCTCTGCTCCGGCCCCGGCCGCCACGGAGATTTTGACCGCCAAAAATCCTCCGGCCGTAAGCCCCTCTCCGGCACCTGCACCTGCCGCCAGACCAGTCAGCAGCAACACCCCCAAAGCTGCAGCCGGCAGTACTCCGTCCGGGGCTTATACCATTCAGGTGGGAGCCTTCTCCAAGGCTGACAATGCCGAGACTATGGTGCGCAAATTAAATGCCGGCAATATTCAGGCCTACACCGAAAACATCACCGTCAACGGCACACAGATGATCAGGGTCTATGCCGGATCTGCCAGCTCGCAGCAGGCTCTGGAACCGCTGCTCAAAAGCGTGGAACAGCTGACCGGTGCCAAGGGCAGGATCGTGCGTACCGGCAGATAGGCACAATCCAAAGCGGCCCCAGGTTTCCGCGCCCGGGCCTGCTCCTGTATGGGATCTGCTGCAGAGATTCAGCAGCTGATATTGAGAGGCCGGCCGGCAGCTGCAAACAGCGGGGCCAGAGTAGAAAGCCTTGAGGATTTGGCAAAGTCCAAAATCTTAAAAACGGCCTGTGGGCGGCGTCCTGTCTTGCGGGCCAAATCGCTCACGCTCATGCCGCCGGCAAACATCACATTGCGCAGCATGATTTTAAGTGCCACATCCGCCGGCAGTGCGATCAGCACATCCCCCGGGGCTGCCTGCACGGTATGAGGGATTTCGTGCCGCCCGGCATCAGCCGCCGCGGCATCCATAATGCACTGCACAGCCATTTCCCCTGCTTCCTGCCAGGTTTTGCCGCAGGTGTTCCAGCCTTCCTGGCCCTCATTGCTGTGATGTATCCTCACATTAAAGCCGCCGGCTCCGTCAGGGGTAAAGGTGGCCGGATACGCCTGATAGTCTTTGATGTTCATTGCTTCTCCAAACAGCACCGCCCGGGCGGCTCCGCGGGAGCTGCGCCCTGCATGGTGATTAAATTCGTTGCCTGCAGGCCTGCCTGAGGGGCCTGTGTGCTGCTGCAGATATGCGGCCTGAGGCAAAACTCTCAGGAGGCGGCATAGATCAGTTCGGCCAAATACCCCGAACGGGATTTGCCGGACTTTTTGGCCAGCAGATCAAGCCGCCGCAAAGCACGGCGCGGCAAAGTGATGTTGAGGCGCTTTGTCTTATCTGAGAGCCAGGACAGATCTACTTCAATCATGGCAAAACACCATCCCTTGTAATCAGGGTTTTGTATTGCAGTATTCGGATCTGAAGGCTGAGGAACCGGCTGCCCGTCATCAATACAGCCTTCAAGCCACAAACACATGGCCTCACGGGCGTTGTCCATAGCCTCGTCCAGGGTGTCACCGGCTGAAAAGCAGCCAGGCAGATCGGGGACGACAACACCAAAGGCGTGGGTGTCATCACCGGGCTCGATGAATACAGGATATATCACATGCACCTCCAACAAAAAGTGGAGCGGATCTCCGCCCCGTCAGGCCTGGAAACAAGATGACTGATGATTCTGTACAGCACTCATCAGTGACGTTTCAGCTGAGGCTGATCATAATTGTCCTGCTTGCCTCAGAGCAATAAGCCTTATACACACTGCTTTATAAAAACAGGGCACAGCCAGGTTTTGCTGCGGGGGATTTCCTGAAGCCAGGGGGGGGCGGGAGGCCGGGCCCTTGAAATTAAGGGTAAATTGCAGACGCCTCTAATATATTTTAGGTTAAACCCATTGATAATACTTGATTGGCAGTCAACTCATTGTTTGATAAATATATTGACAGCCTGTATGATAGAATGGCCCAAAATCGCAATGGGGCGGTTTTGGCCAACTTAACGGAGGCCCGATGAATATTGCCGCGGTAAAGCGGTTGCAGCACATCGGTACAAGCTGAAATGATCAGTGTGAACAGTTATCTGACTTATTTTCTGCAGGTAACTGCAGAGGAAGACGGTGCCGGGTATGTGGGTCAGCTTAGCGAGGCCCCGGGCATGATAGTGTGCGGGGACAGTATTGAAGAGCTGATACAAAACGCCAGGATCGGCATTCTTGACCTGGCAGCCGGCTATTTTGAAGTAAAAAAGCCATTTCCGCCCGCACTGGAGCAAAAGGGCACCCCTGTATCCCTGGGCTATGACGCAGCCCTGAAAATTGCTGCCCGTAATCTGCTGATTGCCAAAAAGATGAGCTGCAGCGATTTGGCTTTGGATATGAACATCAGCAGGCAGCTGCTGTCCAGGCGGCTTAATCTTTACAAGTCGACCAGTTTGGAAACGCTGGGGGCGATTTTTGAAGCTCTGGGAGCCCGGTTGGAGCTAAGGCTGCAGCCAGGCAGTTAATTGACTTTCTTTTCAGGTTAAGCCCCTGTGCACTGTGCAGGGGCTTTCCGGCACACCACAACAAGACGAATGGATATCAAAAAATATCTCTGTTATCCCGTGGAGCTTAAGGCGGAAAACGACGGGAGCTATACTGCGGCCGTAAAGAATGACGGCAGGTCCTTCTCAGAATTTTGTTGATGGCCCTTTTTGCAGCTCAATCTGACTTTTG
>CAYRIZ010000072.1:0-8586 GCA_964424565.1 uncultured Enterobacterales bacterium | reverse complement strand
AGCGAAGAAGATCTCCTGCTGTTTAACCTGCAGGAGATGTTTAAAGGCTGATCCTATTCCCACCCGTGTTGTGAGCGGGTGGGCGCTAGTGAAATGTAAAACCAACAAGATTTGGGCAGGAGATAACAAGCCTGTCCTCAAAGAGAGAATTTAAGAGCAATTGAGAGAATTTGGCAGGGAAAGTGAGTCCGATCCCCGGGGTGAGACCAAATTGCGGCTGTTAGGTGAGATTTTCAGGCAAATACCAGGCCGGGGACTTTAGGCCCCCGCTGTGCCTTTTCTTTTTTCCCGCCTGCTTTTTGGCTAGAATGCCCTCATCATGGCTGAAAGTAATCTCTCTATATTCAAAATAGGCGTCGGCCCTTCGTCTTCACATACTCTGGGCCCCCTGCTGGCGGCAGCTGACTTTGTACAGCGCTGTATCACTGAACCTGCGGCAGTCAGTCGTATTGTCTGCACGCTCTACGGCTCCTTATCCCTGACCGGACGGGGGCATCTGACCGACAAGGCAGTGCTCTGGGGCCTCTCCGGCCTGCACCCTGAAGATCTCACTGCCGCCCTGCAGCAGCAGGTGGTCAATGATGCCTTTGTCAAACATCATCTCAATCTGGGCGGCCGGCTGCAAATTCACTTTGACTGCCGCAGCGACATGATCTTCTCCCCGGAATTTCTGCCCGAGCATCAAAATGCCCTGACCCTGCAGGCATTGGACGCTGCAGGCGGTGTTTTGGCGGAGGAAACCTACTTTTCCACCGGCGGCGGTTTTATCAAAACCCGGGCTGATTTTGCCGCAGCGGCAACTGCGGAATCTGCGGCTGGCGAATTTGATGACAAATTCCATATAGATACCACCAGAGCGGCCCTGCGTCTGTGTATGGATGACAATTTGAATCTGGCCGGACTGTCCCTGCGCTATGAGCTGCAGTTCCACGATGAGGACTATATCAACCGCTACTGCGCCCAAATCTGGCAGGTGATGCAGGATGTGTACCACAGCGGCATCAATCCCGCTCAGGATTATCTGCCCGGCTCCCTGCACCTAAAGCGCCGGGCCAAATCCCTGGCCGAGGCGCTGCCGGCTGCAGATGATCCCTTTGCGGTAATTGACCGAATCTCGCTGTATGCCATAGCCATAGCCGAGGAAAATGCCTCCGGCGCCCGGGTGGTTACCGCCCCTACCAATGGTGCCTGTGCCGTGGTGCCGGCCGTGATGCTTTATCTGCAGGCAGAAGATCCTGCCTTTGATGCTGTCCGCGCCCGCGATTTTCTGCTCGCTTCCATGCTGATTGGCTCTTTTTACCGCAACAATGCCACCATTTCCGGTGCTGAAGGCGGCTGTCAGGCTGAAATAGGCGTGGCCAGCTCCATGGCGGCAGCCGGCATGGCCACCGTGCTCGGCGGCGATGCCTTCAGAGCCTGTGTGGCCGCCGAGACGGCCATGGAGCATCATCTGGGACTGACCTGCGATCCTGTGGACGGCCTGGTGCAGATCCCCTGCATTGAGCGTAATGCCTTTGGTGCCATCAAGGCCGTCACTGCCGCGCGTATTGCCTTAAACCGCAAGTCCATGCCCCGGGTGTCACTCGATGAAGTCATCAAAACCATGTATTTGACCGGCCGGGACATCAGCTTCAAATACAAGGAAACAGCTTTGGGCGGACTGGCTGAGCTCAAGCTGGACGAATAGCCCAAGACGCCCGGGCCCGGGCCTTAAGGCCTGAACTCCGGGCTGTGCCCTGCTGCTCAGCGCACTATTTCGCATTCCTGGCGGCGGCTGTACAGCTGCCAGAAATCCTCTGCCAAAATAGCCGGATCACAGGGCTGTCCCGGGGCAATCAGCCCGGTGACGGTAACCGTACCCACAAAGATCTGCTGTTTTTTGAGCTCCTCATGCAGCGCCAGACACATGGCCCGCAGCGCTGCCTTATCCAGGGACAGCGGCAGATAAGCGTTCATAGGGTACAGGGCCAGTCCGCCGCCGGTGACCAGAAAAGCGCCCTGGCGGCGGCTGAACTCCTCGCCCAGTACCTGCTGCAGGGCATGATAGGCCCCGGCCACATCCACCCGGTAACGCTCCAGCAGCAGTGCGGCATCTTTGGGGACTGTGAGATCGGCATCAGCCAGAGTGACGCCCACGTTGTAGAACAGCACATCAGGCACGCCAAACTGCGCTTTAAGCTCAGTCAAAGCCTGGGTCATACCGGCAAAATCCGCCGCGTCCGCGGCCCTGGTGTAAACCTCAATGCCTTTGGCGGCAAATTCTGCGGCAAAGGACGCCAGATGCTCAGCACTGCGGGCCAGCAGTACCACCCTGAAGCCCTCGCGGCCGAATTTTTCTGCCGTACTGTTGCCGCAGCCGCGGCCGGCACCGATGACAAAAATGGTCTTTTTCATAGTTTCTCCCTGCGGTTTTGTGGATGTTTTGAGGTCTGTGTTCTGGTTCTGCCTGCTTATGACGGTTCCCGCCCTGCCGTCAGTCAAACAGGCGTCTCCCGCAGTCAGAAAGGTGATTGTCTCCACGCTGTCTGTCCCTTGGGCTGTACTGCCGGGCAGTTTAGCGGCCTGGTCATTGACCGGGAAGATCTCAATTTGTTACAGTCGCTTTTAGAAAAACTAAAAGCCAACTGCCGGCAGCGGTATTGTCCCCGGGCGGTATGCAGACTGCAGGCAGAAGCTCCTACATTACAAGCATCAAGACACCATGGTTTCACTCCACCCTGCCCCGCCCGCTGAGTGCGGCAGTGGAAGATGAAGCAGTGCACAGGGGCTAAAAAGGAGGGGGCTAACGGCTGGGATCACTACCCGGACCACAGCCCACAGAGCCTGTCCCAAGTAGGATGAAAGTGTAAGGCTGCAGCGGCGCCGGCCCGGGACGGCCAAAGCTCCTCTCCAAGCAGTTTGCAGCCGCCGGCCCTGCCGGGCACACAACTTTTCGGGAAAAGACAGAGCAGGCTTCGGCCCACCCCAAAAAACTACTGCCGGAAAGCTCAGAGCCAAAGGAGGAAGAGGATTTGCAGCAGGCCATATACAGGCGGGAGATCGGCACCTTTATTACCGCAGCCGATCAGGGCAGCTTTCTGCAGGCGGCTCACGTGCTCTATACCACTCCGGCCTCAGTGATGAATCAAATCAACAAGCTGGAGGAGGCTGTGGGAGTAAAACTGCTGCAGCGATCCACTCAGGGCGTGTCCCTGACGGCGGCAGGCCGGATCTTTTACCAGGACTGCCAGGAGATCATCAAACAGTGCGAGGCTGCCGTCACCCGGGCCCGGCAGACAGCAGATCCTCTACGGCAGATCATCCGCATCGGCACCTCCATCCTGCGCCCCTGCCGCATTCTGATGCAGCTACTTACCCGCATAGATGACGGCTCTTTGCCCTTTTCCATCCGCGTGGTGCCCTTTGATGACACTCCGGCCGGACTGCAGGCCATGCTCAACTCCATAGGACAGGACATTGACTGTTTTGCCGGTCCCTGTGACAGCACTGCCTGGCAGCACCACTTTAATATCCTGCACCTGCAGGACATCAGCTGCGCCATAGGGGTGCCCCGCCGGCACCGCCTGGCCGGACGGGCAGGATCGGGACCGCTGTCCTGGGATGATCTGCAGGGCGAGACCTTGCTGCTGGTGCAGCGCGGACATTCGCCAGTGCTCGATGCGCTGCGCGATGATCTGGAAAAATGTCATCCTGAAGTCAGGATTCAGGATCTGCCGCACTTCTATGATTTGTCCAGCTTCAACACCTGCGTAAACTCCTGCTGCCTGATGGAAACGCTGGAGCTGTGGCAGGATGTGCATCCCGGGGTGATCACCATGCAGATGCAGTGGCCCTGGCGCATTCCGCTGGGCATGGTTTATTCCAAAACACCTTCGGCGGTGGTCAGGGAATTTGCAGAGCGGCTGCAAAGCATCCTGAATCAGCCGGCGGCATAGCAGACGGCGGATCATGGAGAGTTTGGCAGTATTTGACCGGGGGGGGGTGAGGAGCGCCGGGAAGAGGCAGACCACAGCAGATCCTGCTCGCAAAGAGCAACCAGAAACTACAGTGGGACAGCCGCTGCAGAACGCCCTGCCGCCGGCTCTGCTCCTAAGGCTGCAGCATGAAGGTTGGAATGCAGTTTTGCTCTGCCTGGGATGCCCCCCGTTGCCTGCAGCTGCCTCAAAGATTTCGGACCAGGGCTGCTGCTCTGCCCCACCTGCAATGAGGCCTAAGACCGGAAATAAAACTTAAGGCAGAGAAGCATTCCTGGCTTAGCTTAAAGGAACATACTTGAGCCAAAAGGAGATTTATATGAGCACTGCTTATGTCTCAACGCCCTGCAGACTGAATAATCAGGGCTGCTTTACCCTGCCGTCCGGCTTTGCCCTGCCGGCAGTGGGACTGGGTACCTACAGCCTGCACGGCCGGGACTGCGTGCGTGCAGTCAGCACGGCTGTGGATCTGGGGTACCGCCTGATCGATACCGCCACGCTCTACGGCAATGAAGCTGAGGTGGGACAGGGCCTGCGGCAGTCCTCCGTGCCGCGCAGTGAGGTGCTGGTGGCCGACAAACTCTATCCCAATGAATACGAGCGGGCTGGTGCCGTGATAGATGAGTGCCTGCGCCGGCTGCAGCTTGATTACATAGACATCATGCTGCTGCATCACCCCGCCGGCAATGACCTGAAGGCATGGCGGGCCGTGGAGCAGGCAGTGGCGGCCGGCAAAATCCGCTTCGGGGCCCTCTCCTGCTACTACATCTCTGAGATAGATCGCTTTCTGCCGCAGGCTGCGCTGCAGCCGGTGCTGGTGCAAAATGAGCTGCATCCCTACTATCAGGATCGGGAGGCCACGCAGTATCTGCAGTCGCTGGGGCTGCTGGTGCAGTCCTGGTATCCCTTAGGCGGGCGCGGCTTTACGTCGCAGCTGCTGCAGGATCCAGTCATTACCGCCATTGCCGCCGCGCACCGCCGAACCCCAGCGCAGATCATTCTGCACTGGAATATAGAGCGCGGCGTGGCGGTGATCCCCGGCTCTCACGATCCCGAGCACTTAAAGGAAAATCTGCAGGTGCTGGATTTTCAGCTGACTGCGGAGGAAATGCAGGCCATAGCGGCCCTCGAACGTAGAGAAAAGCATGATTGGTACTGAAGCTGCAGCCTTGATGGCGCACTGCAGTATTAGACCTTTAGCGGCCGGCAGTACCCTGTTCCCGAGGGGAGGCCCCTGAAGGTTGGATTAGGTCACTGAAACCTCAGCGTGACCTTATTTTTTCAGCGCGCAGTCTGCTGATAGTTTCTTCTGCTTCCTTAAGTTTTTGGGTAAACATTGCAATTTCATCATTATTTTGTTCAAGCTGCATGTTCATCTTTGTATTTTCCTTTCTGTATAAGTACATTGACATCTTTTTGCCGGGCAGTCAGATTATTCTGACTTTGTATCAGCTCTCTGATAACCTTATTTTTATCAGCACGCAGTTCATCGAGTTTTGATTGAGGTACTGCCTGCAGGCAGTTCATATTATCCTTTGCTTCCTTCTGCTTTTCAAACAGAAAAGAGCTGTTGGTATTTTTCAGTTCCCCAATTTGTTTTTCAGTTCCATATTTTCCTGCAGCAGAGCCTGGGCATTGTTCTGCACTGCTATCAGATTATTTTTGCTCTCAATAAGATCTTTTACCACCATGTCACGATCATCGCGCAGGGCATTGAGTTTGTTCTCATAGGCAGTTTTCAGGCTGTCTATAGTTGCAGTCGCCTGATTAAGCTTTTGGGAGAGCACTGCAACCTGACTGGTATCTTTCAGTTCGGCAATCTGCTCCTTAAGCTTCATATTTTCCCGCATAAGATCATTGGTATCCTTCTGCGCTGCAATCAGATTACTCTGGCTTTGTAAAAGCGTGCGGGTAAGCTGTTCCTTTTCGGCGTACAGGGCATCAAGTCCGGCTGCATATCCGTCCCCGGGGTGCTGCACATGCTCCACTGCGTCCTTCAGCCCGGCCAGCAGAGCAGAAAGGCCGCCCGCGCTTTGCAGTTCTGCAAGCTGCTTTTTCAGCTCCATATTCTCCTGCACCAGACTGTTGATCTCATCTTGTTGCTCCTGCGCTGCAGACATGTTCTGACCTGCTGCAGGATCTGCTGCATTCTCAAGGCTGTCGGCAGTTGTTGCATTGGCTGCGGCGGCATTTTCGCTCTGCGGTGTATCGAAGGTCTTCTCTGCTTCTTCTGCTTTCTCTGCAGGAGAAGCATCAGCAGCAGCGGCGGCATCTTTTGGTTCTGCAGTCTGCAGTGGCAGCGGCGTGTCTTCAGGTGCAGGAGTGCAGCTCTGCTCTGGTGATGCAGCCTGGGGGTCTTTATCCGCTGCAGGTTCTGCCGCAGCCTCACTGCTGTCAGCGGTTATTGCATCACCTTCGGCCGCATTTTCGCCTGGCGGAGGATCGGAATTTTCCTCTGCAGCTGTTACTTGTTCTGCAGCAACATCAGCCTCATGGGCATTTTGCAGTGCTGCTATCTGCTTGTGCAGTTCAGTATTTTCTCCGGTAAGGGCTTTTATCTGCTCCTGCGCTGCAGACAGATTACTTTTACACTCTGTAAGTTCTGCCTCTGTTTTATCGCTGGCGGCACGCAGCTCATTAATTTTGGCTTCATGTTCGCTTTTGAGCGAATTGATGGTCTCTTCTGCCGTTTTGAGTTTTTCTTCTGCCTGCCGGCAGTTCTCGGTAGTTACGACCAGCAGATCTTCCAGAGATTTATTTTTGCCATTGTGTGGCTGATCGGCATGAAACAGATCGGGAGGCATCATGCTGGTGCAGGAATAGTCAGTTATCAGCGCCCGCTCGTCAATTCTGATTTGCCGCAGAAATTTCCATATATCATCATTGCTGAAGCTCAGCTGCTCCTTTCTGCCGGTTCGTTTATTGATAGACTGGCCCATTTTTATCCGGGCCATGGCACTGCCGATTTTGTCAATATCGGTGACCGTGATCCATTGCTGATTCTGGCGGTCAAAATCCACGAACTCTACCTTATCCAGTCTGGTCAGTACCACCATAACATGCACAAAGTAGAAATACTTGTCACTCAGCAGGCGACGGTCTGCCAGAGCTTTGATAAATGATCTTTTATTCAGCTTAAGCTGCTGAAAAACAGTTTTATTATTTGCTCCTCCATGAATGAGAAGATGGTCGCAGGTCCATTCTCCGTTTTGTCTTGCCATCAGGCTGCCGGAGAAATCCTTGAATTCGACTATGATGAGACCATCATTTTTGATGATCAAGCCGTCCAGAGCATTGCCTATATTGATATTTCCAATAAATACTCCCAGATCTTCGCGTCCGCTGAAATAGTTATGCAGTGAACGTACAGCTCTGATAAATTGTCTGTTTTCATGCTGACATTCATATCTGGGACATTCGTAAACTATCAATGGCATAATCAACAACCTTAAACAATCTGAAAATACAGTAATAACTTCTTAAGTTCACTAAATCTTATTTTAAGCAATACATCCTGGCAGGATTTTAATAAAAATAATCAATCAGCTCCCATAAGAAGAGACAACAGCGACAATTATAAATAAAAATTAAACAGGTTTTTGCTTAAAATCCGCCGGGCAAGGCAGACCCCGGCGGCTGAACTTCCCCGGAAAGGTGTACCCGGCAGCTGACGTGCTGTGCTGCAGGAAAGTGCTGATGAGATGGAAGAGTACGGAGAAGGGACCCCCACTCGGCGCCGGCGACCGCACCTGATGGGAAGTGAAAGACAGCGCAGTGCCCCTGCGCCTAAAAACCTCTTACGGTCTGCCGCCTAAAGAAGCTTTGGTTTCTGGTTTCAGCCGCCGGCGCCTGCGAGCTTAATTTAGCCTGATCAGCACAGCTCCGGCGGTCATGATCACTATGCCGCAGAACTCTGCTGCTGTGATGTGCCTTTGGGCTGCCCCCAGCCAGCCCCTGCTCTCCATCAGCATGCTGAGCACCATCTGTCCCAGCAAAAAAGCCATGAAGAAAGCACCGGCTCCCAGCTGCGGAATCAGCCAGGCATTGCCGAATACAGCCAGTGCACCGCAGATCCCTCCCAGCCACATCCACCAGGGACCAGGTTGTCTGAATACTGCCGCTGCCTGTTTTATACGGCCGCGTCTGAGGCAGATCAGCGCCATGGCCGCCACAGCGATGAAAAATGATACCGTGGATGCCTGCACAGCCGAGCCCAGCTCCTGCCCCAGCCTGCCGTAAATAGCACCGATGGCGGTCATCAGTGCACCGTCAATGATGCCTGTGCACTGCCACACTAATGCCGCCCGGCCGCGGTCTTTGGCAGGCCGCGTCTCCGTCTGATGAGACTTACTGCTCTTACTGCGCTCGGTCAATATCAGCAGTACTCCTGAGGCCAGGATCAGTACGGCGGTGATTCTGATCAGGGAAAGTTCAATGCGTCTGGCCCCGAACAAAGAAAAATGGTCAATCATCAGACTGAAGATCAGCTGCCCGGCCAGCAGCAGTACAGCAGTCTGCAGCTGCCCCAGCCGCTGAAAAAGCAGGATAGTCACCGTAATCTGACATTGGGCAGCAGATTTTAAGAATTTTCAGCTGCCATTTTTTGTATCAT
>CAYRIZ010000071.1:0-8646 GCA_964424565.1 uncultured Enterobacterales bacterium | reverse complement strand
AGCTTTGAGCGGCGGGAGTTGGGGAGGGGTAATATCTTGAGTAGTCATATTATCACATAGTAAAATACAATGCATTTACACTATATGATACAATAAATTTCGATTAAATCAATGATTTAAGAAATTTATAAAAAATATTTCACTAGATTAACAAGATTTGGGTTCCTGAAGGCCGGTCTGTTATCTCTTAAGGGCAGGTCTGCAAGCTGAAGCCGCCCACCGATTGTCTGCAGCCGGGTCGATCCTTCTGCGGCGATCTGCAGCTCCCGGGAGGGGGAGGCAAAACTCTTCTGAGACCGAATTTGAGCCGGCGGCTGTGGCCTGACAGCGCCCCACAATGGTGCTTTTTGCCGGCAGTGCTGTGTCTTTTTTATGTATTACGCCGTATGTAAGTAAATTTTGTATGCTAAAATCAGCCAGTGCTGATCATGATGGAAAGATACAGGATAATACCAGACCGGCAGCCGGGGGAGTTTTTTTATACTGCTCTGCGCTGCATCAGGCCGGGGTTGCACACTGAAAAAACATAATCTGCTGCGGCAGGGGCTGTTTGCTGTCCTGGTCTGCCTTGCTCTTATCCTAAATGTCCTATCATGTTGTATTAAAATACACGAAATCTGATTCCACACTGCTGAAGCAATGCGCTTGTACCTGCCTGACCGCATCAGGAGGCAGAAGTCTTAAGCACGCTTGGATCAGATCATGGCAAAACGGTCTTTCCCCGGGGAAAGGCTTCAGGCGTACAACAAATTAATATTAAAAAATCTATGCAGAATACTCTTGCTAACTCTGTTGCTGATCACCTGCAGTCAGGTGCAGTGGCGGTAATAGGTTTGGGCTGCAGACTGCCCGGCGGCATCTGCTCGGCAGAAGAACTGTGGCAGGCTTTACTGGAAGGCCGTGATTTAATCTCTACGGTGCCTGCTGACAGATTTAGCACGGAGCGTTTTGTCCATCCGGTACGGGAAGCCCGCGGTCACTCGGTGACCTTCAGTGCCGGCATTACCGGGGATGTGCGGCTGTTTGACGCCGGCTTTTTCAAAATGGGAAAGCTTGAGGCGCAAACCTTGGATCCGCAGCAGCGCCTGGTGCTGGAAATGTCGCTGGAGGCTTTTGAAAGCGCCGGCATCAAACCCTCGGCGGTCAAAGGCAGCAATACTGCCGTCTTCATCGGCGCCGCCTCCACGGATATGGCCATGACAAGGGCGGATGATGCCGCCGCTGCCGGACCGTATACCATGACCGGCACCAATCTTTCCATCATCTCCAACCGCCTGTCTTATTTTTATGATTTACACGGCGAGAGCATGACCATAGACACGGCCTGCTCTTCGGCCATGACGGCCCTGTGCAAGGCCTGTGAGGCGCTGCTCGCCGGCGGCTGCAGCATGGCTTTGGCCGGCGGCGTCAATATTCTGCTTTCTCCTCTGCCTTTTGTCGGCTTTTCCCAGGCGCATATGCTGTCCGCCACCGGCCGCTGCCGGGTATTTTCCGCCGATGCCGACGGCTATGTCCGCTCCGAGGGCGGTGCCGTACTGCTCTTAAAGAGACTGGATGAGGCCCTGGAGGCAGGCGATCCCATCATAGGCGTCATCCGCGCGGCAGCCTTAAATCAGGACGGCAGCACCAATGGCATTGCCATGCCCAATGGCAAGGCTCAGAAAGCTCTGCTGCAGCACATTTACGATCACCGCGATTTAGGTCACCTCGTCTATGTAGAAGCCCATGGCACCGGTACGGCCGCAGGCGATCCCATAGAATGCGATGCCATAGGCACAGTCCTGGGTAAACGCCTGCAGCAGGAAAAAGGCCGCAAACTTTACATAGGCTCAGTCAAGAGCAATGCCGGGCATTTGGAAACGGCTTCAGGCATGGCCGGTTTGATCAAATCCCTGATGATCTTAAAGCACCGGGAGCTGCCGGCGCAGATCTGGGCAGATCGCCTCAATCCGCGCATTGACTTTGCCGATCTCAATCTGCAGGTGGTGCAGGAGCCTGTCGATCTCTCCGCGATCTCAGGTCCCCTGCAGATAGGCATCAATTCCTTTGGCTTTGGCGGCAGCAATGCCCATGTGCTGCTGGAAAGTGCTCCGCTGCAGACCAACACCAAACCTCAGCCCCAGACCGCGGCAGCTGCAGTAAAAGAATCCAAAGAATCTGCAGTAAAAGAAAAAGAAGATGATCGCAGTGCAGAACTGCTGCTGCTTTCAGCCAAAAGTCCCGCAGCTTTGGCCAAAACCGCCTCTTCCTTTGCCTCCTGGCTGGAGGAGCACCCGGATATCCCGGTCAATAAAGTTGCCGCCAGTCTCATGGCCTGCCGGGAGCTTTACGGCGAGAGACTGCTGATTGCCGCTTCCGATCGCAGCGCGCTGCTGCAGGCTCTGCACAGTGCCGCCGGCGACGCTGAAAAGCCTGAAGCCCAGCAGGCCCAGTTGATCCAGAGTCAGGCCGCTCCCACGGGCAAACTGGCCCTGGTGTGTTCAGGCAATGGCTCACAATATGCCGGCATGGGCGCCGATCTTTACAAAACACTGCCGGAGTTTGCAGCGGCCTTTGATGAGGCGGCAGCGCAGCTCCATGCGCTCTCCGGCACTGATTATCAGGCCATGCTGCTGCAGCCTGAGCCCACCTTTGATTTGGATGCCCCCTTAAATGCCCAGCCGCTGATTTTTGCCATTGAATATGCCTTAGGGCGGCTGCTGCTCTCCCGCGGCTTCCGTCCCGACGGCTGCACCGGCCACAGCGTGGGTGAAATTGCCGCCGCCGCTCTGTCCGGGGCGCTGAGCCTGCGCAATGCCTGCCTGGTGGTACTCAAGCGCTCCTACTGGCAGGGCAAAACCTCCACCACCGGCGGCATGGCTGCCGTCAGACTGCCCACGGCCAAACTGCAGGCCCTGCTGCGTCTGCCTGAATATGCAGGCGTGACCGTGGCGGCCTCCAATGCTCCGGACAGCTTTACCTTAAGTGGCAGTAAGGATGATTTGCACGCGATCGGCCGGCAGATTAAGGCCCTGCACGGAGCCTTCAGGCTACTGAAGCTGGATTATGCCTTCCATTCGGCCTTTATGGATCCCATAGCCGAGCCGCTGCTGCAGTCGCTGACCGGCGTGTGCGGACAAAAAGGCATCCTGGATTTTTATTCGGCAGGCAAGGCCGCTAAGGTAGCAGGCAGTGAGCTGGACGGCTCCTACTGGTGGCACAATGTGCGCGATGCCGTGCGCTTTGCCGACACCATAAAGAAGATGCAGGCCGACGGCTATACACAGTTTATAGAAATAGGCCCGCGGCCTATTCTGCTTACTTATTTAAAGCAGATCACCTCAGGCGCAGACCACCCAGCTGCCGTGGACAGCCTCTACAGCCGCACCAAACATGAAGGCGCCCAGACCAAAGAGAGTCTGTGGCGGCTGCTGGCCGCCGGCTTTAAGGCCGACTGGGGCGTGTATTTCGATCCGGCCCTCTCTGACCGCAGCCTGGCGCTGCCGCATTATGCCTTTGACCGTAAGATCTTCTGGCCGGAGGAAAGCCACAACAGCTTCAAATACTTCAATCCCGAAAAGATTTCCTCCATTCTGGGCTGCAAGCTACCTTATGTCAGCTCCTTTATCAATGAGCTGGATGCCAAAAAGCAGACCTTCCTGGCAGGTCACGTGGTGCAGGAGCAGGTGCTGCTGCCTTTTGCCGCCTATTTGTGTGCCGGCACCATGGCCGCCCGGGCCTTTGCCAGAAACAAAATGCCCATGCGCCTGGTCAACCTGCAGCTTTACTCGCCGGTGAATTTGAGTGACGGCCCCAGAGATTTTCTGGTACAGCTGCAAAATGACCGGGAGCTGACCTTTAATGTGCGCAGTCAGGGCACGGCCGATTTCACGCAGACTGCCGTCTGCCGGGCACTGCCGGCTGAGGAAGCGGCGGTGCGCTGCGATCTGCCGGCGGTTAAATCCTCTATGCAGTCCCTGCCGCCTGAGAGCCTCTACCGTCGGGCGGCGGAGCTGGGCATAGACTATCAGCTGGAGTTTAGGCGTTTAAAGGAGCTTTATGCCGCCCCCGGCAAGGCTCTGGCCTTATTGGACATGCACAGCGAGCAGGGAGCAGGTGAGATCAGCATTGCCGGTCTGGACGGCGCGCTGCAGCTGTTGTTTGCCGCCGGCGGCGCTGCCGGCTTTAAGCTGCAGCAGTTGTATCTGCCCAGTCAGGCCGGGGAATTTTATTTTGCGGCGGCCGCAGGCCAGGATGTCTGGGCCTTGCTGGAGATCACAAAGGCCTCTCACGGCTCCATAGTCTGCGATATCAGCTTCTATCTGCCGGACGGCAGGCGCTGTGGTGTACTGCAGGGCTGCCGCTATCTGGCTGTGCCGCAGGATGCCGCACAGTTGCCCTGCATTTATGAGCAGAAACTCCTGCCGCGGCCGGAGCTGTATACAGTCTCTCCGGCTGTGGAGCAGGCCGCTGCCGTGCTGACTGCCTTAAGCAAATCTTATCCGCTCGCAGATGAAGACTCGGCCGACGGTCTGTTTGCCGCCGCCTTATGTGCCCTGGCCTTAAAGCATGTGCAGGCAGAGTCCGGGCCCGATCCCCTGCCGGCTGAACTTATTTTCGGCAGGCTGATCGATGACAGGGCCGCTCCGCTGGCTCTGCTGCTCTGCCGCAGCATGTGCCTGTTTGACTTTGCCCGGGAGGAAGAAGACGAGGCCTTTGTGCTCACCGGCGGCGATAGGGAGCCTTTGGATTTTGGCAGCCTTACGGCAGCGCTGCTGGCCGAATATCCGCAGGCGGCAGTGCTTTCAGAACTGCTGTGGCTGCTGGATCTGAAACTGGAGAGCTTCCTGGAGGATGGATTAAGTGAGGTCTTCAGGCCGCAGCTGACATATTTAAGTGAGCGCATAGTCAAAGCCGATCTTGCAGATCTCAGGCGGCAGGCGCTGCTGGAGCAGGCCTTAAAGGCACTGGCCGGAAGTGCACCGCTGCGTATAGTAGAAGTCAGCTACAGCGCGGAAGTGGTCCTGCCGGCTGCGCTCAAACAGGGCGGGGCTGAATGCTGGCAGCTGATTTTACAAGATGACAGCCGCATGGAAGCCCTGCGGCAGGCTGATGCCGCCGAGCAAAACCACATTCTGGCGCCGGCGGCTTTTGCAGCCTGCTTCAATGAAGGCAAATTACCGGCAGTTATGGCCGGACAGGCCGATCTTATTCTGCTCTCCGCCAAGGCTGCCGCCTTCCTGGCAGCCGAGCACAGTGCCGCGGCCGGCAGTGCCGGAGATGTGCTGGGAGCAGCCCTCTCTGCCTGCCTGAAGGAAGGCGGCCTGCTGGCTGCCGTCAGCGGCGGACAGCACAGCATGGCCCACAGCCTCTGCAGCTGCATGGCTGCCGCCGCGCAGCCCGGGGCAGAGGAGATTTTAAATCGTCTGAGCGGACTGTTCGCGTCTGCCGGACTGCAGGCTGAGGCTGTAGCCGCCCCGGACGAGCAATGCGTCATCTCGCAGCTGTGGCGCAAACCGGCTGTGGCTGATGCCGGCAGCAGTGCAGTGCCTAAAGCCGCCGCCGGGACGTTGTTGTGGGTGGCCGCAGGAGCTGAAGCCCTGCCGCAGGAGCTCTTAGAGCAGAGCGGCAGTTGTGCCCTCAGCGCGGCTACTTTCCTGAGTGCGCCTTCCCGGACGGAGCTGACTGCTTTGATGCAGGAGAAGATGGGAGAAGCCGCTCACCACAGCGGCGAGCTGAAACTGTGTTTATGGCTGCAGCCTGACGAAATCCTCTCCGCCAATGCCAATGCCGCGGCGCTGGCCACACTGTTGAATACCCTGCGGCTGCAGCTGCAGCAGGCGGCTGACCTCAAACTGCCGCTGACCCTGGCCGTGGACGGCCGCGGGGAGAAAGCCTTTATTGCCCAGGCGGCCCTGGCCCTGCTGCGTACAGCCCGCCATGAGCTTAATCTGCCGCAGTGCCGGGCAGTGGTGCTGCGCGATGGCGACGATGCTGCCCTGCTGCAGCGGCTGACTGCCGAATGCCGGCTGCAGACTGACTGCTATGAGGAGATTTGGCTGGAGCCCAATCAGCGCCTCAGCACTCAGGTACAGCTGCAAAAGAGCGGACTGGGGGCTGAAAGCGGGGCGGAGGCAGACAGTCTGGATAAGCAGACTGACGACGGTCTGCCGCACACCAACCGCCGGCTGATTTTCGACAAGCCCGGCCGGCTGTCCAGCCTGCATATGCAGCCTGAGCCGCTGCGGGCCCTGCAGGATGATGAAATTTTGGTGGAGGTCAAAGCCACGGCTTTGAACTTCCGCGATGTGATGTGGGCTGCCGGACTGCTGCCTGATGAGGCACTGGAAAATGGTTTTGCCGGCGAGAGCCTGGGTTTGGAATGCTCGGGTGTGATCAAAGCCGTGGGCCGGCAGATTACAGATCTGCGCCCCGGTCAGGAAGTGATGGCCTTTGCTCCTGCTTCCTTCTCGGACTACATCATTACCAAACGCGAGGCCGTGCTGCCCAAGCCGGACAATTTGTCCTTTGCCGGGGGAGCTGCCCTGCCGGTGGTGTTCTTTACTGCCTATTACGCCCTGAAATACAAGGCCCAGGCCACAGCCGGGGAGAGCATTCTCATCCACGGCGGTGCCGGCGGCGTGGGCCTGGCTGCCCTGCAACTGGCCCGGATGATGGGCCTTAAGGTGTATGCCACCGCAGGCTCCGATCTCAAGCGGCAGCTGCTGCGCAGCCTGGGCGCAGACTACGTCTACAATTCCCGCTCCTTTGCCTTTGCCGATGAAATCAGAAGAGACACCGGCGGCGCGGGCGTGGATATAGTGCTCAATTCCCTTTATGCCGACGGGGCTGCTCTGTCCCTGGAGCTGCTCGCTCCCCTGGGACGCTTTGTGGAATTAGGCAAGCGCGATTTTTATGCCGATCACGCCCTGCATCTGCGCCACTTCAAGGACAACCTCAGCTACTTTGCGGTTGATGCCGATGCCTTGCTCAACCTGCGTCCGGCCTTCTGTGCCCGGCTGATGGGAGAGTTGATCGAACTCTTCTCTTCCGGTCAGCTGCAGAGCATCCCCTTAAATCTCTATCGCGAGGGAGATATTCCCCGGGCTTTTGCTGAATTGCGCTCCTCGGCCGGCATAGGCAAGCTCATAGTCCTCAAGGACAGCACGCTGCTGTCCTCAGGCGGGCTTTATGATGCCTACACTCAGAATCTGCAGCAGCTGCTGGCGGAGCATACTGATACTGCAGCGGATGCCGTGCCTGTACCTGTTGAAAGCAGCCATCCTGCAGGCTTTATACCCGGTTCCCTGCAGCTGCAGGGCACGGTCGTCATCAGCGGAGGTCTGGGCGGCATAGGCTCTGCTCTGGCCTGTCATCTGGCAGAGTGCGGGGTGGAGCGGGTGCTGGTGCTGGGCCGCAGCAGTGCCGAGCGGGCAGCAGAAAAACTCTCTGCCTTAAGGGAGAAACTTGAAGCCTTCTCCTGCCGCCTTGATTATGCGGCTGTGGATATAGCAGACGGGGCGGCAGTGCAGGCAGTTTTGGCGCAGGCAGATTTGGGACACGTCTGCGTGCTTTGTCATGCTGCCGGTTTCCTCAATGACAAGCTGCTGCAGGAAGTGACGGCAGAGGATTTTGCCGATCAGCTGCAGGTCAAGATGTGCGGTCTGCGGAATATCAGCTCCTACTTCAGCAGCCGGGAAAACCCGGACTGCGTGCTGTACTTCTCCTCGGTGGCGGCCCTGATGGGCAACCCCGGTCAGATCACCTATGCGGCGGCCAATGCCGCCCTGGAAGGCAGTGTGGCGGCCTTAAGCTGCCGTCTGCCGCAGTCAAAAGTGATCTGTGCCGGCTGGGGTCCGGTGGCGGAAGTGGGTATGCTGTCCGGCCGCGAGCAGGTGCTCACGGCCTTAAAGCGCCGTCTGGGTACCGCTGCCCTGAGCATTGAGGAAGTGCTCACGGCTGTGGATTATCTCTTCTCCTGCAGCAGCGGGGTGTATCACTGCTTTAAGGCCAACTGGCAGAGCATCAGCGCTGATGTGGCCTCAGACAGCCGCTTTGCGGAGATCAGTGCCCGCTTTAATGTGCGTCGTACTGAAGGCGCGCAAGATCTGCTGACCCGCTTAAGCAGTCTGGACGGGCCGGCCCTGGAGGAAGCGCTGTTTAATATCATCTGCTCTGAGGTGGCAGCTCTGATGGGCAGCAGCAGCGATGAGGTCAAGGCTCAGACCTCACTGCAGTCTCTGGGACTGGATTCCCTGTCCTTAATGGAGCTGACGGCTCATCTGTCGGAAATGCTGCAGCTCAAGCTTACCCCTGAGGTCTTTGCTTCCTGCACCACGCTGCAGGGCTTTGCCCGCAGCCTGGCTGCCCTGATGCGCGGCAGCTCAGATGCCGAGCTGATGCTCTCTACCATGGAGGAGCAGCATGGCCTGGCAAGAGCGGAGGAGAGCGCAGAGGGCTGAGTCAGCTGAAAACTGCTCCGGCACTGCAGATTTGCTCCATATCCCGCCCTGCGCCGGCGGGATATGCTGCAGTATGTACCGGAGCTGCAGAGATCGGGCTGCGCTGGTAAAAGCATGGAAAATACAACCTGACTGTTTTTTGAATTGACCGCTGTGTTTGTTAACGAGATCCGCTTATGGCAATTAGTTTTGAAGAAAGAGTTGA
>CAYRIZ010000070.1:0-8682 GCA_964424565.1 uncultured Enterobacterales bacterium | reverse complement strand
TGCCTGCCTGTCACGCAGGAGGTCGCGGGTTCGATTCCCGTCCGTTCCGCCACCTTTACTAAAATAAGTAAGATTGATTTTTGCGGAAGGAAGCCTGGGTGCTTCCTTTTTTGCTTTTGGGGCCGGGCACTGCCGGGCCCGGTATCCCGGCTACTGTTGCCGGGACTGCCTGCACCTTTGATCCTTATTTCCTCATTTCTCTTCTTTGTTTTGATCTGCAGCAGCTGTTACAGCAGGCTGTGAACTCTGCGGCTCTGCGCTCTCAGCTGGCTGTGTATCCTGCAGGCATTTGCCGTGACTGCGGGCATAAAGAGCCAGATATTTGTTGACATTGTAGGAAGCGGTGGAGAGGGCATTCCACAGACCCCAGCGGCCGTCGAGAAAACCGCGGCGGATCAGGTAGACGCGGATAAAGGTAAAGATCCCGCGCAGGATGATGCCGCCCAGACAGACCTTTTTGCCTTTGGCTGCCCGCTCCGCGGCAAAAGCCAGGGCGTAATTTTTCTGTTTTTCCAGACACTGCCCTACACTCTGATAGGTGTAGTGCAGCAGCGGCTCTTTGAGGTAAACCACCCGGCAGTCTGCAGGCACGATCACATGCTCGTGCACCCTGGCATCATTGTAGCTGGTGCGGTTTTTGTTAAAGCAGCGCAGTACATAGTCCGGATACCAGCCGCAGTGTTTAATGCTCTCGCCAAACAGATGATTTTGCCGCGGCAGGGCAAAGATCTCATTGCCTGTGGCCTTCTCCAGCGCCAGCCGGAGCTCCTCCCGGCCGGCAGCGGTCAGGCGTTCGTCTGCATCAAGAAACAGTACATAGTCTCCGGTGGCATGCAGCTGTGCTTCCTGCCTTTTGATACCCCAGCCCTGCCAGCTGTCGAGCAGCACTACGCTCGCTCCGGCCTGCTGGGCTATGTCACAGGTATCATCAATGCTTTCGCCGTCAATGATCAGCACCTCGTCGGCCAGGCCCCGGGTGGATTCAATGCATGCCCTGATATTGCGGCTTTCGTTTTTGGTCAGAATAATGACAGACAGGCTCATGTCCCGGGCTCCTCAATGACTGTAAATTCCGCATTGTCCGGCTGCAGCAATTCCCGGCCGCTTAAGATCTGATAAAGCAGGGTTTGTCCCACCAGGGAAGCAGTATCCCGGCGGCGCTCCTTTAGAGTGATATTGAGTTTATAGCGGTAATGCCAGGTTTTGTGTTCCTGCAGATCACAAAGTTTGTACTCAAAGCTCTCGGCATCACTGCCGCGGATGAGCTGATAAAAATAGCGGCAGGGGCAGCTGCCGAGCAGCGCCTGCTGCAGCTCAGCCGTCAGATTGGCAGTGGAAATAAAGGCGCTGTGGAGATTTAAGTAAGGGGCCAGCTGCGCTGCCATCAGTCCGGCGGAGAGATTGTCAAAGATCACCACCGGCGCATGAGCGGTCAGTCGATCAAGGCGTTCTCCCAAATCAAGCTGTCCCTCGCAGATCAAATAGGGTTTGAGGCAGCGGCGCATCAGGTTTACGGCAAATTCATCTTCCGCGGCGGCAGCATCATGTTCAATTAATTTGATCTCCAGCAGGGGATAGGCTGAGCGGTAGCCCAGTATTACATCAGAGGGAAAAGGCTGCTGCTGCAGATACTGGGCTATTTTGGATTCCGAGACCCCAAAGCAGAAAAAGCGCCTGACCCGGACGGCACCGCCTGATAAATGCTCTGCTATATAAGGCTTGATGAAGTCCTGGAACATGCCTTTGAATTCAGAGGGCACTCCCGGGGTAAAAAAGCACAGCGCCCGGTTGATCTTGAGGTAAAAACCGCAGGCTGTACCGCGCGGATTGTCTATGATCACTGAGCCTTCCGGGAGCATGGCCTGCTTGATATTGTTTTCCGGCATGACCCGGCCGCGCTCGCGGTGCCAGGCCTGAAGGCGCTCCAGCCACTGCGGATAGAGCTTAAGCTCCACTCCTGCCGCCCGGGCTGCCGCCGCGGTGGTATTGTCATCTGAGGTAGGCCCCAGTCCGCCGTTGACCAGGATCACATCAGCCTCACGGCTTCTTTGGCTGAGCAGGGTGGTGATATCCTGCAGGTCATCGCCTACAGTGTGGCGGAAGCGGGCCTGTATGCCTAAGCTGAGCAGTTCCTGGGCCAGATATGAGACATTGGTATCGGTGATGAAGCCGGTGATCACCTCATCCCCGGTTGAGATTATTTCAAACTGCATGAATTGGCTCCTGCTTGCATTTTTTGCCAAGTCCCTCATAATCATAAGCCAAAACACTGCGAAAAGAAGAGGGAAAGATGCCGATTAAGATACCCAACAGCCTGCCCGCCGCTCAGGTTCTGACCTCCGAGCAGGTCTTTGTCATGACTGAAGAGCGGGCCCAGCATCAGGACATCCGCCCGCTGGAGCTACTGTTTTTGAATCTCATGCCCAAGAAGATCACCACTGAGATTCAGTACATGCGCAAGCTGTCCAATACCGCCCTGCAGGTCAACATAGATCTGCTGCGCGTCGATCAGCATATTTCACGCAATACTCCGCAGAGCCATCTTGATACCTTTTATGACAATTTTGAGGATATTCAGGACAAATATTACGACGGCATGATAGTCACCGGCGCCCCGCTGGATCAGATAGATTTTGCCGAAGTGACTTACTGGGACAATCTGCAGCGGATCATTCGCTGGTCCACCGAGCATGTAACTTCCACCCTGTTCTCCTGCTGGGGAGTGGCTGCCGCCCTAAAGATCTTCTATGACCTGCCCATGATTCAGCGTCAGGAGAAGCTCTCGGGTATTTACCTGCACAACCGGGCCCACAGCACAGATCCGCTGATTCGCGGTTTTGATGATGTCTTCTATGCGCCGCATTCGCGCTACATGGATTTTCCCACCAGGGTGATAGAAGAGGAGACTGATCTGCATGTCCTGGCTGACAGTCCGGAGGCGGGAGTATTCCTGGCCGTCAGTCCCACCGGCCGGCAGGTTTATGTCACCGGACACCCGGAATATGATGTGCTTACCCTGGGCGAGGAGTACAGGCGCGATATCAATGCAGGCAAAAATCCCAAAATCCCCTGCAATTACTTCCCGCATGATGATCCTCATCTGGCACCGCCCTGCACCTGGCGTGGTCATGCTTCCCTGCTGTTTGGCAACTGGCTGAATTACTATGTCTATCAGGTGACGCCGTTCAACTTCAATCACCGGGTACCGGAGAGGGAACGGCTGGTGCGCTGAGCGCAGTGCCCCGCGGCGGATTTTGCTCCGCCGCACTGTTGTCTGCCGGCAGCCTGACCTGGCCGCGCGCCTAAATTTCCGCTTCTGTAAAAAATCTCCCCTTGATATGTCAAAATAACTGTGCTGATGACTGCTGCCGTTCCTCTGCCGGCGGCGCTGAAAAAGCCCGGTATTTTGGTACAATATGCGCGCTTTGTATAAGCCTGAGCGCGTTGCGGCCTAATGTGAACTGATCTCTGTCTGACCTATGCCGCATCTGCAGTCCGGCAAATTATGATCTGCCTGTTTTTTCCTGTCGTCCGGGGCCTGACAGTGGTGCTCCTGCGGCAGTACCCTCCTTGTGAATATTCCTGTGGCCCGAGGCCGGCTGTACAGAAGCAGCCAGGCAGGAGGGGGGATGTAGTGAAGAGCACTTGATGTGTCGTGGTGGTTTAAGTGGATAAATTTGAAATTAAGGGCGGCCGGGTTTTAAAAGGGGAACTGGTTGTGTCCGGCGCCAAGAATGCGGCTCTGCCGATCATTCTCAGCAGCATACTGACTGATGAAAAGGTAATCTTACGCAATGTACCCGATCTGCGGGATGTCAAAACATGTTTTCAGCTGCTGCAGATTCTGGGCAAGGAGTTTACCCGCCTGTCTGACAATGATTATGCCATAACCGGCCGTGTGCACAATAAAACCGCCCCCTACGATCTGGTCAGGACCATGCGTGCCTCCATTATGGCTCTGGGGCCGCTGACTGCCTTTCTGGGGGAAGCTGAGGTATCCCTGCCCGGCGGCTGCGCCATAGGTGCCCGCCCGGTGGATCTGCATGTCAAGGGGCTGCAGACCATGGGAGCGGAGATTTCCCTGGACGGAGGCTATATCAGAGCCCGTGCTCCCTTCGGCCGGCTGCACGGCGGCACTGTAGTCATGGACAAGATCTCCGTGACCGGCACGGAAAATCTGATGATGGCCGCTGCCCTGGCTGAAGGCACCACGGTGATTGAAAATGCCGCCCTGGAGCCTGAGGTGGTGGATCTGGCCTGCTGTCTGCGCATGATGGGCGCCGACATCACCGGCGATGGTACTGCCACCATTACCATACGCGGCTGCAGCCGTCTGCACGGCGGAGAGCACCGCATAGTGTCAGATCGCATTGAAACCGGCACTTATCTGATTGCCGCCATGGCCACGCACGGGCAGATAGTGTGTCATGACTGCCTGCCTTCTGCCCTGGAGGCTGTGCTCTCTAAGCTGCGTCAGGCCGGAGCGCATCTGGAAGTCAGCGGTACTGATATATTTTTGGATATGCAGGGCCGCGACATCATGCCGGTGGATATCACCACCGCCCCGCATCCCGGGTTTCCCACCGATATGCAGGCCCAGTTTACCGTGCTCAATGCCCTGGCCAAAGGCAGCTCCTTTGTTCGGGAGACCATATTTGAGAACCGCTTCATGCATATCCCTGAATTAAACCGCATGGGCGCACAGCTGAAGGTAGAGGGCAATACAGTATTCTGTCAGGGCACGGATCATCTGCGGGCAGCCCAGGTGATGGCCACGGATCTGCGGGCCTCAGCCAGTCTGGTCATAGCCGGTCTGGTAGCTGAGGGCACCACGGTGGTGGACCGCATTTATCATATGGATCGCGGCTATGAGCGGATTGAAAACAAGATCCGGGCTCTCGGCGGCATCATCAGCAGGATCTCCTGAGGATGTTTTCGCTCCTGCCGTTTAATACCTTCGGGCTTAATGTCAAATCAGCAGAAGGCCTGCTGGTCAGTGATCCCGCGCAGCTGCGCTCCGTGCAGGTCAGTCAGCCGCATATTATTCTCGGCCGCGGCTCGGATGTGCTGTTTATAGATGATTTTGACGGCCTGGCCCTGATCTCCGATATCCGCGGCATTGAGATCCGTGAGCGCGATCATTTTTACCAGGTCAGCGCCGGCGCCGGTGAGATCCTGGATGACTTCATAGCTTATCTGCTCGATCACGGTATTACCGGTCTGGAAAATCTGTCCGGCATCCCGGGCACGGTGGGCGCCGCCCCTATACAGAATGTAGGAGCCTACGGCGTGGAAATAGGCGATTTTATTGAAAGCGTTGAAGTCTATGATTTGACCACGCATCAGATCATGCGGCTTTCCCGGGAAGAATGCTGCTTTGCCTACCGCGATTCCCTGTTCAAGCAGCAGCGCGATCTGCACTTCTTTGTGCTGCGCGTGCATTTTGAGTTTGCCGATCATTTTGTGCCCCGCCTGTCCTATCAGGGACTGCGGGAACAGGAATTAAAGGATGCCCGGGATGTCCGCACGGCTGTGCTGGCCCTGCGGGCCGGCAAGCTGCCTGATCCGCATCTGGTGGGCAATGCCGGCAGCTTCTTTAAAAATCCCCTGGTGCCGGCAGATAAGGTAGAGGCGCTGCGGGCCCGCTGGCCGGATATGCCTGTCTTTACCACGGCAGATCCCGGGATCTTCAAGCTGGCCGCCGGCTGGCTGATTGACCGTGCCGACTGCCGCGGCATCACCCACGGCCATGCCGGGACCTGGGAGCATCAGGCCCTGGTGCTGGTCAACCGCGGACATGCGCTGCCGCATGAGATTTTGTCCCTGGCGCAGTATGTAGCCGCCGAGGTGGACAGCCGCTTCGGCATAGAGCTGGTGCCGGAGGTGCGCCTCTACGGCCGGCAAGGAGAAGTGCAGTGGAAAGCAATCAGGTAATACGCCGCAAAACAGGACTGATCCTGCGGGCTTTAAGTGAAAGCTCCGTGGCGTTGTCCTATGCCGATCTGGCCATGGCCGCGGCGGCTTCCCCGGATGAACTGCAGCTTATAGTGGATCTGCTGCGCTCTTTTCCGCAGGACATTAAAATCTCCCGCAGCCGGGTACGTCTGCTGCATCCGCTGGAACTGCTGGATGAACAGAAGCTTTATCAGCATACCAGCGGGCGGGGCCGTATTTCGGTGGTGCCGCTGATCGATTCCACCAACAGCGAACTGCTGCGCTGTGTGGACAATGCCGTCAATGGTGATGTGCTGGCCGCGGAAATTCAGACTGCCGGCCGCGGCCGGCGCGGCAGCAACTGGTGCGGCTCTCTGGGCGGGCAGCTGACCTTTTCTTTGTGCTGGAAATTCCAGTCGGTCAATGCCATGCTGGGGCTGCCGGTAGTCTGCGGGCTGGCGGTGATTGCCGCCCTCTCCGATCTGCAGCCGCAGCCTCTGCTAATCAAGTGGCCCAATGATATCTATCAGGGTGAAGGCAAATTATGCGGCATGTTGGTGGAGCTCAAGCCGGCTGTGCAGCCAGGCGTCGGGGAGTGGGCCGTGATAGGCATAGGGCTTAATCTCCGGGAGGATGCTGCTCTGCGGGCTGCCACCGGCCGGCAGATTGCCGCGCTGGACGCAGGTCCCCAGCCGCTGCCCGGACGCAATGAAATCCTGGCCCGCCTGATCACCGCGCTGCGGGAGCATATAGCCCTCTTTGCGCAGGAGGGACTGCACCCCTTTATGCCTTTGTGGCAGGAGCATGATTATCTGCGCGATCAGTACCTCACCGTGGAATTGGAAGACGGCAGCAGTTTGTGCGGGCGCAGTGCCGGCATAGATGATCAGGGCCGGCTGCAGCTGATCCTGCCTTCGGGCCAGCTTACCACCGTGGCCGCCGGTCACATACAGTCCTGGCAGGCTCAGCCTTAGGCTGTCCTGCATCAATCTCTCCTTCTGCCGGGCTGCCGCCGTCCGGACACAAAAAAACTGCACCGCCTGCCGGCGACGGCGCAGTTCTTCTCTGCACAGGTGCTTGGTGTGCCCGGAGGTAAGCTGCCGGAAGGCCTGTTACTTTCTTAAATAAATATGCTCAATATTGTGATCGAGGCCCTTTTGCAGGATCACATTGGCCCGGTTGCGGCAGGGCAGGATATTTTCCACCAGATTGGTGTGATTGACCGACTGCCAGATGATGCGGGCCAGATCCACAGCTTCCTTTTCCGGCATATGGGCATAGCGGTGGAAGTAGCTCTGCGGATCATCAAAGGTGCTTTCACGCAGCTTGAGGAAACGATCTATGTACCACTTGATCAGGAATTCCTCACGGGCATCTACATAGATGGCAAAATCTATGAAGTCGGAAATGAAGATGCGGTTTCTGACCTGCGGATAGTCGGCACCGTTCTGCAGCACGTTTACACCCTCGATGATGAGGATATCCGGACGGTCCACTATGGTAAATTCATCCGGCAGCACGTCATAGGTCAGATGGGAGTACTTGGGTACCTTGAGATTGGGGCGGCCTTCCTTGACGGCAATCAAAAACTTCATGATGCGTTTGACGTCATAGGACACAGGAAAGCCTTTTTTGCTCATGATGCCGCGCTTCTCCAGTTCGGCATTGGGCAGCAGATAACCGTCGGTGGTAATCAGCGAGACCTTGGGGGACGTAGGCCAGGCCTGTATGAGCGAATACAGCAGGTTGGCCGTGGTGGTTTTGCCTACCGATACGGAGCCGGATATGGAGATGATGAAGGGTGAGCTTTCTATGTCCTTGCCCAAAAACTGATTGATCACCCGGGCGCGGTTGTGTCTGGAGCGCTCATAAAGATAGAGCAGACGAGACAGCGGCAGGTAGATGGTGCGCACATCATCCAGTGTCACCCGGTCATTGAAGGCCAGGCAGCGCTTGAGTTCTTCCTCCGTCAAATTCAGACGATTGGAGCTGTGGGCAAAGGTAGCCCAGATCTCCGGACTGAATTTGAAGAAGGGGGAGGTAAAGTCAAGTTGTTGTTCCATGTTTTTTGCTTCTGTCACCGCCTGGCGGGGAGCCTTGCTGAGGCAGCCCTCCGGGGGCTTTTGTGTGAAAGTTCCACCGCAGTACAGACAGCTGCGGAAGACCGGACATCAGATCTGTTGCACATCAGGGCTCTAATATACCCCAAAAAGTGCAGATATTCCCCGTTCCCGGTGCAATTTTGGACCGGACCGGCGGGGAACGCTGCCTGCTGCCGGGTTGGGGTGGCGATAAAAATTCCTTTAAATTCAAAGGATTTACGAAATTTTAAAAAATTTTTGCTGAAATGACTTGCCAAAGATCAAACCTCTGCTATAATTGCTCCCGCTTTATGACGCAACGCCGAATAAAGCAGCACAGGTCCGGATACGGGCTTGCCATGGAGGGGTTCCCGAGCGGTCAAAGGGATCAGACTGTAAATCTGCCGGTTCTTCCTTCGAAGGTTCGAATCCTTCCCCCTCCACCATCCCGTCAACTCATTTCCGGTCTTAAATCTTTCAAGAATTATGCGGGCATCGTATAATGGTCATTACCCAAGCCTTCCAAGCTTGTGATACGGGTTCGATTCCCGCTGCCCGCTCCAGTGTCACGATCTGTGAGCATCAAATAATTGTTTCATAGGAAATAGAATAAACATGGCAAAGGAAAAGTTTGAGCGTACCAAGGTACACGTAAACGTAGGCACCA
>CAYRIZ010000069.1:0-8865 GCA_964424565.1 uncultured Enterobacterales bacterium | reverse complement strand
GCAAAAGTCAGATTGAGCTGCAAAAAGGGTCATCAACAAAATTCTGAGAAGGACCGGCGTGATTGAGGGCTTGTCTCCTGCAGGCAACCATGCTGTCTGCACGGAAAATAGGCTGCTGCGCTACCTATATTTTCCGGCAGGCGGGGCCGTCGGGGCTTATACCGCACTGGCTTAAAAACCGGCTCTGACTAGATGGTAGCCTGGAAACACAGCAGTAAGATTGGGGAGCATTTATGTCATTGTCATTAGCTATGGAAGACGATTGGTCTCAGCTGAGCATTGTTGATCAGGCATTCAGGGATGTCGTAAACAGCCGGCTTGGCTTCTGGAAATTTCTCTCTGCAGCTGACACCGCTGAGAACGAAGATCATCATCAGGCAGGAATTTACATAGCACCACAGGACTGTCAGATCTTGTTTGACACTCCAGTATGCAAAGGAAGCAACAAGGAGAAATGGGTTACCATCACCTGGCAGGGACAGGTTCAGACCAAATCCCGCTTTGTTTACTGCGGGACCAGTAATGAGTACCGCATCACCAATTTCGACAGTAGCTTTCCTTTTTTGCAGCCTGCCTACACCGGTGCGCTGTTCCTCCTGATCAGACTTGATGATACTCACTACAAAGCATGGGTTTTCAACACTGACGATGAAATAGAGGAAATCACGGCATATCTGAACATCAATATTGCGCAGAGCTCATCTCTGCTCGGAGCTGATGCTGTCGTACAGCATGATCCCGCTGAGGAAGAAGAAATCAGAAGGCTGATCGCCACTTATGTAGGGGACGATTTTCCTGATTCCATGACCATATCGCGACTGGCTCAGATATTTGTCCTGCAGCGCCTCTTTGACACTGGTTCAGACGAAAGAAAATCAGATCCATCTGGCGGTGAAGGCTACCTGTAAGGATCGCTGGCGGCAAATTCTTAATGAGGCTGACTGGACACGGAATCAAATCAAGTATCTGCTTACTCTGCAGCAGGGAATTTCAGCATGCCAGCTACAGGCCATGGCTCAGGCCAAAGTGCAGCTGATTGTGCCGCGCCATTACATAAAGTCGTATCCGTCAGAGTGGCGGGATCACATCTGGTCACTGTCTGATTTCATCAGGATGATGCACAAACAAATTCAGCAGTGATTCCACAGCAGGCTTTCTTGGCGGCCTGCGCCCCCAGGACCTGCCGCCGGCCCGCCCCGGGGTGCTATTGATTTGCCCGCCTCTGCTTTCATATAATAGGCAGGTTTTTTAGGACGCACGGCACAGGTTTACGCTCCGTGATGTCTGAATGTGTGTTTTGGAATTTGCTGCAACCCAATAGAGGAAAGAAATGCAGGCTTCAATTGAGAATCTTGAAGGCTTAAAGCGCCTTATGACTGTGACTGTGCCGGCGGAGGACATTAAAAAGATTTATTCCGCCTTAATCCGTGACTGTGGCCGCAACGCCCGTATTCCCGGCTTCCGCAAAGGACATATTCCTACCAAAATTCTGGAGAGTTACTACGGTACGTCACTGCTCAGCCAGCTGTTTGACAAGGCAGTAAATTCTTCCATCAAAGATGCCTTAAAGCAGTGCGGTGTCGATATGCCCGCCACTGAGACCCCCGAGATTTCCATTGTCAGCCAGATCAACGGCCACAGCGATCTGACCTACACCGCTTCCTTTGAAGTCAATCCGGTGGTTGAGGCCAAGCCCTTAAACGAGCTTAAGCTCAAGCTGTACAACAGCGCTATTTCTGATGCCGACATCGACCGCATGGTGGAGAACATCCGTTCCCAGCAGGCCAAGTGGCAGGTCAATGACGGTGCCGACGCCCAGGACGGCCGTCTGGTGAAGATCGACTTTGTCGGCCGTGTAGACGGTCAGGAATTCCCCAACGGCTCCGCTCAGGATTTCTCCCTGCTCATGGGTTCCAACTCCATGATCCCCGGCTTTGCCGAGGGCATAGTAGGCCACAAGGCCGGTGAGAAGTTCACCATCAATGTGACCTTCCCGGAGGATTATCACGAGGAGTCCCTGAAGGGCAAGCCCGCTGAGTTTGACATCACCGTCAACTCCGTCTCCGAGCGTATTCTGCCTGAGCTGAACAGCGATTTCTTTGCTCTGTTCACTGCTGAGAAGGATGCCACCGAGGAGAGCTTCCGCGCTGCCCTGCGCAAGAACATGGAGCGTGAGCAGAAGTCTGCCCAGATGACCCGCGACCGCGGCACCATTTTTGAGGATCTGCTGAAGCTGTACGGTGAGTTCGCCGTGCCTGCCTCCATGGTTGAGGCCTGCCGCCACGATATTTGCGAGAGAAACGTCAAGGCTCAGGCTTTCAGATATGCCCAGAACAATGTTGATGATCTGATCAAGGATATGCTCAAGGATCCTGAGGCCTTCAAGGAAGCCGCCTTAAGAGAGTCCCGCCTGTATTTCATCGCCCAGGCCTACATTGCCCAGTCCGGCCTGCAGGGTCCGTCTGAGGACAGCATCAATGAGCAGATTGCCCTCATTGCCGATGCCTACGAAGATCCTGAAGAAGTCAAGCGTGAGCTCAAGAAGACCCCTGAGTACTTAAAGGGTGTGCGCGATCGCGCCTTTGAACGCGACCTGATCAACTACATCAAGAGCAATGCCCAGTGTGAATATGCTGACATTTCCTTCTCTCAGCTGATGGGCTTTGATCCTCTGCCGGCTGACGAGGCCGCTGAGAACACTCAGCAGGCCTGATGCCCTGAGCACTCTTTGTGATCCGAACCCGGGTTCCGCCTGAAGGAAGCCCGGCTTATATCTGCAAATCCCACCTCAATGAGGTGGGTTTTTGTTGCCGGTAACTGCAGTGGATGCAGCTCCGGCCCAACCTGCCTCAGCACAGGTCCGGACCCTGGTACCTCGGTACCTGCAAACTAATTTCGGGGAAAAAAGCCTTGGTAAACAGCTATAATTAGCGTCAGATGATTTTCAGCCTTCCGGCTGCACGGCGAAATTTAAGATGAGATGAGTGCCGGACGGCAGGGCAGAGCACAGTTACAAAGAATGAGATTTTTCTTACATAAAGGAGTATACATGCAGGAGCGCATGCAGGCCTTAGTGCCTATGGTTATTGAACAAACCGGGCGCGGTGAGCGTTCATTTGATATCTACTCTCGTCTGCTCAGAGACCGCGTAATCTTTATCACCGGGGAAATTGAAGATCACATGGCTGATCTCATTGTGGCGCAGCTGCTTTTCCTGGAATCAGAAGATCCGGACAAGGATATATATCTTTATATCAACTCTCCCGGCGGCGTAGTAACGGCCGGCATGGCCATTTATGACACCATGCAGTATATCAAGCCGGATATCTGCACTCTCTGTCTGGGTCAGGCCTGCTCCATGGGTTCATTTCTGCTCTCCGGCGGTACCCGCGGCAAACGTTATGCCCTGCCGCATGCCCGCATCATGATTCATCAGCCTTTGGGCGGCTTTAAGGGTCAGGCCTCTGATATTATGATTCATGCCCGGGAAATTGAGCGCACCAAGCGCATTTTAACTGAGATCCTGGCCAACAACTGCGGCCGGCCGCTTACTGACTTGGAGCGGGACTGCGATCGTGACAATTTTATGAGTGCTACTGAGGCTCTGGAATACGGTCTGATCGATAAGGTGATCGTCAGCCGCAGTCAGATGCAGGCAGGGAGCTGAGACCGGACCGGGAGCACTGCAGGCAGGGGGCTCTCCTGGCGGCAGCAGCGGGACTATTTGATTGATGGGGTTTAGCAAAAGAAAAGGAGACGGCGCTTCTCCCCTGATGTGAAGCAGGCGGTTGTGCGCTGATTTTGGATGAACAACGACAACAAAGATAAGAATACTATGCGCTGCATCTTCTGCGGCCGCGGGCAGAATGCCGACCGGACCATGATCAAGTCCAATGACGGCAACTGCATCTGCTCTGACTGTGTAATGCGCTGCTATCAGGTCTTAAGCGATCAGGGCATGGTCAAAAAGGAAGAAGGCCCCTCCTTAAGTCAGCAGCAGGGCCTGGATCTGGACAACATTCCTACCCCGCATGAGATGGCACAGCATCTCGACGATTATGTGATCGGTCAGGAAGAAGCCAAAAAGGTGCTGTCGGTTGCAGTTTACAATCACTACAAGCGCCTGCGTCACTCCACCCAGGATGATGACAGCGTGGAGCTGGGCAAGTCCAATATTCTGATCATCGGTCCCACCGGTTCAGGCAAAACCCTGCTGGTGCAGACTCTGGCCCGTTTCCTGAAGGTGCCTTTTGCCATGTCCGATGCCACCACCCTGACGGAAGCAGGATATGTAGGCGAGGATGTGGAAAATGTGATCGTGCGTCTGCTGCAGACCTGCGATTATGATGTGAAAAAGGCTCAGCAGGGCATAGTCTATATAGATGAAATAGACAAAATTGCCCGCAAGTCCGAAAATCCCTCCATTACCCGCGACGTTTCCGGTGAAGGTGTACAGCAGGCCCTGCTCAAGCTGGTGGAAGGTACCGTAGCCTCCATTCCGCCCAAGGGCGGGCGCAAACATCCGCAGCAGAAGATGATTGAAGTGGATACTTCACAAATCCTCTTCATCTGCGGCGGTGCCTTTGATGGTCTGGATCGCATAGTGGAAAAGCGCGTCTCCAAAAACAGCGGCATAGGTTTCGGCGCCGAGGTGCGCGGCCAGAAGGACAAGCTGACCCTGACGCAGAAGTATCAGCGCGTGGAGCCTGATGATCTGGTCAAATTCGGCATTATTCCGGAATTTGTCGGCCGTATGCCTGTCATCACCGCCCTGGAGGAGCTCGACCGCGATGCGCTGGTGCGGGTACTGCGTGAGCCCAAGAATGCCATAGTGCGGCAGTTTGAGGCCATGTTCAATCTCGAGGGGGTGGAGCTGGAATTTACCGAAGAAGCCCTGCAGGCCATAGCCGATACAGCCATAGAGCGCCACACCGGCGCCCGCGGCCTGCGCTCGGTGGTGGAAAGCCTGCTGCTCAACACCATGTACGATATTCCCTCCGTGCACAATGTCAAAAAAGTGGTGGTGGATGAAAATGCCGTCCGCAACGGCTCCGAGCCTCTGGTCATCAAGGAAGAGCTCGACGATCAGGTGGTCTTCAATCCCTGATTGACCTGCATCCCGGCGCTGGGGGGCGGGATCTGCGGACAGAAGGGCGTACTGCAGCTACAGGGCAGTGCGCCTTTTTTATGTCTGCCGTTATGGCCTGCTTCCCGGGGTTTTTCTGCCGCCGCCCGGGGAAAAGCTCTTGAAAATTGACAGTCAAGGCCTTATTTATGAAAGTTAGTGACCGCATAGGCTGAGAAGTGCGGCTTGGATCAAATTTTTCACAGCAGAAATAAAGGATATGGCAAACAATTTCCAAGAAAACAAACAGGAGTCGGTGGAGATCATCTGCCCCTTGATCTCACTGCGCGGCATCATAGTGACGCCGCATACCAATGTGCAGATTCTGGCCGCGCGTGAGCAGTCCATACAGGCCTGCCGCCGGGCACAGGAGCAGAACCAAAATCTGGCTGTTTTCTGCCAGATCAATGACAATGACGAGCAGCCCGGCCGGGATGGTCTGCTGCCGGTGGGTCTGCTGTGCCAAGTATTAAGCGGTGAATACAAAGATCCTGATACCTACCGCTGTGTGATTTACGGTCTGCAGCGTATAGAGCTGATCGAGCTGCAGGACGATCGCGATCAGGTGATCCGCTATGCCAAAGTCAAAACCCTGGCCGAACCGCAGCCCGATGCCATCAAGGCAGTCAATTTAAGAAATGCCCTGCTCTCCAGCCTGGACAATGCCATTAAAAACTCTGAAGGCTCAGTAAAGGCCATAGTGGAGAAAAGTGTGCCCTCCGATCTGGTGGACAAGATCAGACGCGAATCCAACCTGGGCATCATGACCGACGTGCTGGGGCAGATCCTGACTTTGGATCTGCGGGACAAGAGACTGCTGCTGCGCGAGATCGATCCTCTGGAACGCGCCAGGATCCTGATCACCTACTTAAACGGTTTCTCCTACCGGCAGGAGATGGAGGATTTCATCAAGCGGGAAGCCAGGCGTTCTATGGAGCAGAATCAGCGCGAGTACTTCCTCAATGAGCAGCTCAAGGCCATACGCCGCGAGCTGAAACTGGAGAATGATGATCTCAATGAGATCAATGAGTACCGCGAAAAGCTCAAGAGCTTCAAGGCTCCGGCGGCAGTGCTGGAGCGCCTGGACAAGGAAATAGGCAAGTTGGGTGTCATGAGCGCCAACTCCTCAGAGGGAGCCGTGGTGCGCAATTATATTGACACTCTGTTCTCCATCCCCTGGGAAGTGGCATCCGAGGTCAATCACAATATCAAGCAGGCCCAGGAACAGCTGGATCATGATCATTACGGGCTGGAGAAGGTCAAGGAACGCATCCTGGAATATCTGGCCGTACAGGCCCGTTCCCGAAAGATTACCGGCCCCATCATCTGCCTGATGGGCCCTCCGGGCATAGGCAAGACCTCACTGGGTGCCTCGGTGGCCAAAGCCACCGGCCGCAAGTACATCCGCGTGGCTTTGGGCGGCGTGCACGATGAGTCCGAAATCCGCGGCCACCGCCGCACCTATGTGGGCTCCATGCCCGGACGCATCATTCAGAGCCTGATCAGAGCCGGGGTGAACAATCCGCTGTTTGTGCTCGATGAAATAGACAAGATCGGCCGGGACGGCCTGCGCGGTGATCCGGCAGATGCCCTGCTGGAGGTACTGGATCCGGAGCAGAACCGCACCTTTAATGACAATTATGTGGATCTGGATTTCGATCTGTCCAATGTGCTCTTTATAGCTACAGCCAACTCCTACAATATTCCCGAGCCGCTGCTCGATCGCATGGAGATCATAGATCTCACCTCCTACACGGAAGATGAGAAGTTCAACATAGCCAAACAGTATCTGCTGCCCAAACAGCTGCGCCTCAATGCGCTGACTGCCAAGGAATTTGAGCTCAAGGATGAGGCCTTAACCGAGCTGATCCGCTACTATACCCATGAAGCCGGCGTGCGCGGTCTGGAAAGGCTGATCAATGCCCTGTGCCGCAAGGTGGTCAAGGAAAAGATGCTCAAGGCGGCAGCCGCAGCCGAAAAGGGACACACCTCAAGACCGCGCAAATCGGTAATAGGCGTGGAACAGCTGGCCAAACTGCTCGGTCCCCGGCGCTATGATTTCACCTCCAGGCTGGAGGCCAACAAGGTAGGTCTGGTCAACGGTCTGGCCTGGACTTCCATAGGCGGTGACATCCTGCAGCTGGAGGCGGTGGCCAATGAAGGCACAGGCAAGCATCAGCTTACCGGCAAGCTGGGCGAGGTCATGAAGGAGAGCATCAGCGCCGCCATTACTTTGGTGCGCAAGCGCTCGGCTTCCCTGCATTTAAACCGCTCCTTCTATGAAAAATGCGATCTGCACATCCATGTCCCTGAAGGCGCCACCCCCAAGGAAGGCCCTTCAGCCGGCATAGGTATGGTCACGGCAGTGGTCTCAGCCTTAACCGGCAATCCGGTACGGGCTGATGTGGCCATGACCGGTGAGATCACGCTGCGCGGCGATGTGTTGCCTATAGGCGGCCTGAAGGAAAAACTGCTGGCGGCCCTGCGCGGCGGCATCAAGACCGTGCTCATTCCGGCCGACAATGTCAAGGATCTGTGGGATATTCCCGATAAGGTCAAGCGGGGTCTGAAGATAGTGCCTGTCAAACACATAGATGAAGTGCTCGATGCCGCTTTGGTCAACGAGCCGGGCAGCTTCATGCCGCAGACCCCCTGGGCTGAACAGTCCGGACGCAGCGGCAGCAGTGAAGTGGCCGGCAATCCGCTGTCCAATTGTTAAAACAGGATCTGAGGAGGACTTGCCCATGGAAGATTTACAGCAAAGCCGGACTGAGCCTGCCGCCGTGATCGATGAAACCGCTCAGGGCGGGGCAGAGGCAGCTTTGGATAATCCCGACGGACTGCAGCAGGCGGCTGCAGCCCTGCTGCGGCATATAGACGGTCTGGCCGCCGCCATAGAGGGCGGGCAGCAGCCGGTGGATGCGCAAATCTTTATCAAACTGGCCAAAATGCTTTGTGTCAGCGCCGAAAATCTGGTGCCCAATCTCAATCTGGCGGTGGATTTTCTGGAGTTGAATCAGCTCGAGGACCGGGCTGCCGAGCTGCGCCGCCTGAGCCTGCAGCTGGAGGATCGTCTGGAGGTGGTACGGCTGCATCTGGAAAAACTGCAGCGGGAGCAGAAGGCGGATCAGGCCTGAAATCGCAGCGGAAAGGCCTGTATTATCAAGGCTCAGAGGCGTTTTTTGCCCTGAAAGTTGTCTAAAATAGTGCCTGAGATCCCATTTATTGCAACAAACTCTAATAAAGATGTGCAAGCTTATGCATAATAAAATACATTGAGGCCGCCGGGCTTGCAGCTGCAGCGGTCGCCATCATCGATAAAAGGAGTCAATTGTGAATAAAGGGCAGTTAGTAGATAAGATCGCTGAAAAGACCAAGCTTTCTCTGAAAGATTCTCAGGCGGCGGTAAATGCTTTTGTCGACACGGTCAGGGAAGCGTTGGTCAATGGCGAGTCAGTCTCTCTGGTGGGCTTTGGCACCTTTATGGTCCGGGAGAGAGCTGAACGCATAGGGCGCAATCCGCGTACCAAGGAAGAAGTTCACATTCCTGCCGGCAAGGTTCCTGCCTTCAAGGCCGGCAAGTCCCTGAAAGACAGCTTAAAGTAATAAAATCCCGTTGATATTTGCTGTTTATTTCATAGCCTTTCTGATATTCCCCGCCAGTCGGGGATTTATTTTGTCTGCGCCCCAAATCTTGTAGGTTTTACATTTCACTAGCGCCCACCCGCTCATAACACGGG
>CAYRIZ010000068.1:0-9291 GCA_964424565.1 uncultured Enterobacterales bacterium | reverse complement strand
GAGATGCCGATGGTAGTGCAGCGTACGTCTGTGCGAGAGCAGGTAATTGCCAGGCTTAACCTTTCTTGTGCTGATATGGCTCAGTAGGTAGAGCGCACCCTTGGTAAGGGTGAGGTCCCCAGTTCGATTCTGGGTATCAGCACCATCTTCTTTCTATCATAGAAAACATCAATCATCAGCGGCCTCGTCCACAGTGACGGGGTTTTGTCTCTTGTGCTGATATGGCTCAGTAGGTAGAGCGCACCCTTGGTAAGGGTGAGGTCCCCAGTTCGATTCTGGGTATCAGCACCATCTCCTTTCCATCATGGAAAACATCAATCACCGGCGGTCTTTGGTCTTTTTCCGGCCATAACCCTGCCTCCTGCCTGAGATCTCTTCTCTGCCCGATCCTCCGATCCTCTGCCTTGTCCTGACTTTCAGGCAAATTTATAATGACCCTCAACTCTGAGCCCTGCTCAAAAAATCACGTATGGATGTGTTATGAACATAAAGGTCATTGCGATCAGTCTGGAAACTGCCGTGGAGCGCCGCGCCGCCCTTGTGGAAAATCTTGGTAAATTTCAGGTCGATTTTGAGCTTTTTCCGGCTGTGCTCGGTGCGGCTGTAGATCGCAATACCCCTGAGATCTGGAATGAAGACAGCTTTGTGCTGCAGAACAATATGTTCTCCAAAACCACCGTGTACGGCAGGCTCAATGACGGTGAGCTGGGCTGTGCCTTAAGTCATCTGCAGATTTACCGGAAGATTCTGGATGAGGGGCTGGACGGGGCTGTGGTGCTGGAAGACGATTTTGTAGCCTACAACAATTTCCCCCAGGTCTTTGCCGCTGTTTTGGAGCAGGTCCCGCAGGCTGATATCATCAATGGCAATACGACCATACGCAGGGGACTGCGGCAGTCCTGGTTTACCAGAAAGCGTAAGGTGACGGTGGATGGCAGCAGCTTTACCTTTTTCCGGGCGGGGGTGCCCGGTCTGGACTGGTTTTTAAACCGGCGGCGGAGAACGGATTCCGCCTGCTGCTGTTACATTTCCAAACGAGCCTGTCAGCGCCTGCTTGAGCTGGGCTATCCGGTCAGAATGGAAGCAGATCGCCTGACCGGTATGGCAGCCTACAACAAACTTAAGATTTACGTAATCGAGCCTTCATTGTCTGCCGACGGCGGTTTTGCATCCTTAATTGGCAATATAGGCGGCCAGAGGGTGCAGAAGGCGGTCTGATCCCGGCAGACCGCCTGATCTTCAGCGGTTGGCTATAACTATGGAAGTATTGATGCCGCCGAAGGCAAAATTGTTGGTCATGATGAAGTCTGTATCTATATCGCGCTTTTCGTTCACTATATAGTCCAGCTCTGCGCACTGCGGATCGGGATGGCGCAAATTCAAGGTGGGATTAAACCATTTGGCCTTCATCAGCTGTACGGCCACAGCTGCTTCCACGGCACCGCAGGCGCCCAGGGTATGCCCGAAGTAGCTCTTGAGCGAGGAGATGGGGGTATGGCTGCCGAAGAGGCGGCCGGTAGCCTGGCTTTCGGCTATGTCGCCGCGGGTGGTGCCTGTGCCGTGGGCACTGATATAGCCTATGTCTGAGGCTGCAAGACCGGAATCTTTTAAGGCCTGTGCCATGCACAGCTGTATGGTTTCACTGCGGGGCTGAGTGATGTGCGAGGCATCGCAGTTGGTGGCAAAGCTCAGAATTTCCGCATAGATGGTGGCACCGCGGGCCTTGGCATGCTCATATTCCTCCAAAATAAGGGCACCGCTGCCTTCTCCTATCACTATACCGTCGCGCTCCCGATCAAAGGGCGACGGGGTCAGTTTGGGCGTGTCATTTTTCTGGGTGGTGGCAAATAAGGTGTCAAATACCGCCGCCTCCGAGGGACACAATTCCTCTGCTCCGCCGGCAATCATTACATCCTGCAGACCGAACTTGATGGCCTCATAGGAGTAGCCTATGGCCTGGGAGCCTGAGGTACAGGCGCTGGAGGTAGGGATCAGCCGGCCTTTGATGCCAAAGAAGAGGCCGGTGTTTACTGCCGTGGTATGCGGCATCATCTGCAGATAGGTGGTGCTGGTAATGTCCTGGGTGGTGTGCTTGCTGAACATGGAACCAAAGTCGCGGGTGGGCTTGGTGCTGCCGGTGCAGGAGCCAAAGGCAATGCCCGTGCTGCCGTCGGTAAGACAGGGATCATCAAGCAGTCCTGCATCCTGCAGCGCCAGCTCGGAGGCTCTGGTGGAGAACAGCGCCACCCTGCCCATGGAACGGGTTTTCTTGCGAGTATAGTGAGCCGGCACCTGAAAATCAGGTACGGGGGCTCCCAGTTTGGTGCCCAGACCCTGATAAATTTCCCAGTCTTCCATATGTACTACGGCATTTTGATAGGAAAGCAGTCCCTGGAGGATATCAGCAAAATTTTCTCCAAAGGCGGTGACTGCTCCCATGCCGGTAATGACAACTCTTCTCATGCCAAACCTCCGTTGACTGCAATAACCTGTCTGGTGATATAGCCGGCCTCATCCGACATCAGAAAAGATGCCAGCGCCGCCACTTCAGCTGCGGTGCCGGCCCGGCGCAGCGGGATCATTTTGGTGATTTCCTGGCGGACTGTGGGATCGAGCTCGGTCATGGCCGTATCGATCAGCCCCGGGGCTATGGCATTGACCGTGATCCTTCTTTTGCCCAGCTCCACTGCCAGGGATTTGACCGCTCCGATCAGTCCCGCCTTGGAGGCGGCATAATTGGTCTGCCCGCGATTGCCTATCTGCCCGGACACGGAGCTTATGGCTATGATGCGGCCGCCGCTGCGGGCGGCTATCATGGGCATGATGAGGGGATGCAGCACATGATAAAAGCTGTCGAGATTGGTAGTGATGACCTTATGCCACTCCTGCAGGCTCATGCCGGGGAAGGGGGCATCAGCGGTGATGCCGGCATTGCTGACTACTCCGTAGTAGGGACCTGCAGCCTCCAGATCAGCAAGCAGGGCCTGTTCCGCGGCTGCGGCATCGCTTACGTCAAAGCTCAGCAGGCTGCAGGTACCGCCTGCGCTTTTGATCATCTCAGCGGTACGCTCTGCACCTGCTGTATCCCTGCCGTAATGCACGGTGACGGCAAAACCATCGGCGGCCAGCCGGACGGCTACAGCCTGTCCTATGCCTTTGCTCGCGCCGGTCACCAGCACACGCCTTAATGTCATAAATCCTCCTTTAGCTGAAGATTTCATTTAATTTATCCTGTTCTGCCTGAAAGAGGCTCAGGCGTCCCTGTGCAAAATCCCTGCCGCTTTGCTGCAGCGTACAGTCAAAGGAGGCAAAATTGCCATCCCGCATCAGCAGCCTGACCTGGCACTGCAGGCTGCTGCCGGCCGGAAAAGCAGGCTCGGCACAGCTGTAGGCCCGGCAGGAGAGAATAAAACCCACGGCCGGCGGCGGCAGGCCTTCCTGCCGTCTGACCCGGCCAGCCCAGATGCCTACAGTCTGCGCCATGATTTCCAGGCCAAACCAGCCCGGCAGGGTGCCGTCAGGCAGCAGAAAGGGCTGCAGCTGCGGCGAGTCCAGACTGACGGCGGCGGCAGCGCCGCTGTCATCTACAGTCAGCACTTTTTCCAGCAGCACCATGGGCGGCCGGTGCGGCAGATAAGCCTGCGGTTCATCAAAATCTGCAGTCATGGCTCATCCTCTGTATTCCAGAATTACCGAAGTATTGTTGCCCCCGAAGGCAAAGGCATTGCTCATCATCAGGGCGCTTTGGGCCTTAAGGCCGCTTTCTGTGATAATGCCGCAGGGCGGCAGTGTGTCATCATAGGGGCGCAGGCTGAAATCCTGGCGGGGCAACGGCAGATCGCGCTCCAGCAGCAGCGCGCACAGGCACAGCTCGAGCATACCTGAGGCGCCCAGGGTATGGCCGGTTAAATACTTGGTGGAGCTGCAGGGCACTCTGCCTCCGGTTACGGCCTGCAGGGCTGCCGCCTCGGCTTTGTCATTGAGCTGTGAGGCTGTGCCGTGCAGATTGATGTAGGCCAGATCTTCTGCCCTGAGGCCGGCCCGGTCCAGGGCCTGGGTCATGGCCTGTACGGCACCCCGACCTTCCGGGTGGGGAGCGGAAATATGATAGGCATCGCTGCTTTCCCCGTAACCGCGCACACACAGCCGGCTCTGGTCCCGGCACAGCAGCATCAGGGCGGCTGCCTCACCTATGTTGATGCCGTCACGACCGGCGGCAAAAGGGGTGCAGCGGCCGGCTGAGACCAGGCCCAGGGCATTGAAGCCGTTGATGGTGACCCGGCTTAAGGTATCGGCCCCACCTGCTATCACAGCATCGCAGAAATCAGCCTGCAACAGGCGCAGCGCACTGATCAGGGCCCGGGAGCTGGAGGAGCAGGCGGTGGATACAGTGTAGGCCGGACCCCGGCAGCCCAGATATGCGGCGGCAAACAAGGCCGGATCTCCCATCTCCTGAGTTTGATAATGCCAGTCCGGCAAATCCTCTCCGGCCTGGGCGCTGACTACCCTGCGGTCGGCATCGCTGAGCCCGGAGGTGGAGGTACCGATCACCACGCCTATGCGGGAGGCACCAAATTCGCTGACGGCATCCCGGATTTGAGGCTCAATCTGCTGCAGGCAGGAGAGCAGCAGCTGATTGTTGCGGCTGCGGTGCAGAGCCAGCTCTTCCGGCACGGCCGGCAGTTCCCCGTCCACGTGACCCAGCCACAGCGGACGGCCGTTCTGCAGATAACCTGTGCTCAGGCGCATGGCAGGGGCACAGCCGGCGGTCAGGGCCCCTGCAGCGGTCCCGCAGTCCCGGCCCAGGGCACATTCAAGGGCGTAAGCGTGTATATACATTTTCAATTAAGATCCGTAAACACAATTTCGTAATCAAAGATCAGCTGCTGCAGCCGGGCCGGTGCAGCCGCCCCCTGCGGCGTAGTCCTGAAGGCTATGGAGTAGATCAGGGTTCCGTCCTCAGCGCAGATGGTGCGCATATTGTCCGCATCGGCTATATGCCATCCCGGCGGCAGTACCGGAGCTATGTCTCCGGCCGGCAGCAGGGTGAGCATGATGTCAAACAGTACCTGGCGGGCCGGCGGCAGTTTTTCCACTGCCAGCAGAGTAGTGATGCTGAGGTCCCCGCGCTCATAGACGGCGTCATAAAGGCGGATCCCCAGCGGACTTAAAATGCTCAGCCTGATGGTACTGCCCTCAGCCTGCAGCAGTGCCATGACCTGATGCTCTGCTCCGGCATAATGCACGCTCAGCAGCTGCTGTCTTACAATCTGCTGCCTGGTCTGAAAGATCGGCAGGACAGCCGTGGCCGTGGGGGTCAGGTACACCGGGCCTGCAGTCTCCAAGGTGGGTTGACTGAGGCTGCAGGCGCCCAGCAGCAGGGCGGCTGTACTGATGAGCAGGGGAAATTTCTTAAGCTGCATGTGATTCTCCTTTACGGGACAGCGGGGCCAGCAGCAAAGCGGCGGCCAGACCTGCAGAGAGGCTGAGCCCGAAGGCTGCCACCGCGGCGGTACTGGACAGTACCAAAATCCCCAAAGTCAGCAGCGAGGTCAGCATGGCCAGTACCACGGCCAGGGCGGAGGTGGAGCTGCTGCTGCGCGGATTGGCTGAGAATATGGTGTAGTTCAGTCCCATACCCAGCACTGGAATGGCCGCCAGCAGATTGAAAAAGTTGAGTGCAAAGCCGATTAAGCCGGGCAGGGCCAGCGCCGCGCCCAGGGCACACAGGCAGGGACCGGTGAACAGTACCGCGCTCTGCAGGCCGCGCCGCAGGGCACAAATACTGAAAATAAGCAGCAGAGCGGCGCTGAGCATAATGACTATGAGCCGGCTGAAAAAGCCAAAGAGTTCATCAAAATCCGCCTTGCGGTCGATCAGCACGGCCCCTGGTGCCGCCTGCTGCAGCAGACTGCGTACGGCTGTGGGATCCTGCAGCTCGGAGAGCGCGACCAGTACTGCACATTCCTGAGCTGTCTGCAGATACAGCAGCTCAAATCCTGAGGCCAGCGGACTGTGCATAAACCTCTCCAGCGTCAGCGGCTGCAGATCGGCGTAAGGGTCTTCCGGCAGTACGGCACCAAACTGCCGCAGCCGCTCGCGTGTGGTATGCGCTGCCCTGCGGACCAGGGCAAAATCCTGCTCCTGCACGGCACGGCTGTTGAGCCTGATGGTCTGATAAGCTCCCAGCAGCCCGGAGGAGACGGCTGTATCCAAAGCCGTGCGGACAGAGGCGAGCTGCCCCAGCAGGGTTTCATCATCGGCGGCACTCAGTGCCACCCACTTTTGATCGGCGCTTTGTCCGGTCAGGGAGACTATCTTATGATCCATGGCTGCCAAATCCTCGGGCAGGCTTTGAAAGGCATGCAAATCATTGCCGAAGCGGCTGTGACTGATGCCCAGGGCGCATACTCCCAGGATCAGGGCAAAAATGACCAGACGGCAGCGCAGGGACAGCTTCTGTCCGCAAAGCAGCAGGGCTATGGCCGGGCGGGCCGGCAGCGGCCGCGGTTTGAGGGCAGCGCTCAGATAGGGGTGGAAACAGCATACAGTCATGAAGGCCCCGCACAGTCCGGCCATGGCAAAGACTGCCATCTGCCTGATGGCCCCGAAGGGAGCCAGGCACAATGCCAGGTAGGCGCACAGGGTAGAGCCCAAAGCCAGGAGCAGTGGTTTCTGCAGGCGCTCCAGGGTAGCCTCCGGGCTTTCCTCGGCGCCGTCCGTCAGGCGGGCGGTCAGATAATAAAGAGAATAATCCACACTGATGCCGACAATACTCACTGACAAGATCAGAGTCATGAGATGCACTTCCGGGAAGATGAGCAGCACGGCAAAGAGAGCGCATACTGCTCCGCCGGCACAGGACAGCAGCACCAGCAGCAGCGGCAGCAGGGAACGAAAGACAGCCGCAATCAGCACAAACACCAGCAGCACGGAAATGCTGCCGAGCACTGTAATGTCGCTTTGGGCCGCGGCGGCAGCCCGGGCGGAATAAAACACGGTGCCGCGCCGCAGGATCTCCAGCCCCTGTGCCTGGAAACTGTCGGCTATGGCGGTAATTTCTGCCGCTGTGCGCTCATTGTCCTGCAGGGAAAAGCCCGAGCTCTTGAGTTCGCCGCGGATAAAACGATAAGGCGTGCCGTCCCCAGCCAGGACGGTCAGCCAGCCGTCCTGCGGAGCCATGCGATTTCCGCTGCCGGAACCTGCATTCTGGGCATAGCCGCGCAGCAACAGCAGTGGATCGCGGGCCAGCTCGGCCCCGCTTAAGCCGGCAAAGGCAGAAAAGAGCGCCGCCGTCACTTCCTCAGCCCTGGCTTTGCCGTCTTCAGCACTGAGTTTGGCGCGCAGCTGATCGTCTATAAATGAAGCCCGCCAGGCCAGGAGTTCCCGGCCGTAGTGCTGCATGAATTCAGGACTTAAGGCTGCATCCAGCCGGGCAAACAGGCCGCTTTGCTCCAGCGCCTGCGCAAAATCCTCCAGCAGGGGCAGCTGTGTCTGATCTGCTTTGACCAAAAAGATCACCTGCCGGTCCAGGCGCTGCAGAAAACCGTCCTGCAGCTGCTGACTTAAGGCACTGTGCTGCTCACTGCGCGGCAGCATGGCCAGGATGGAGGCATTGATCTGCGTGCTACGGCTCAGCCACAGCGCACCTGCCGTCATCAGCAGCAGACACAAGGCCCAGAGCAGAGCCCGCTTTTTAGTGCGCCAGAGCGCTCTTTTCGGCAGCATCAAGCGGCCTCCCGCTCACATCATGATGGGAAAACTCTATGGCAGTGCGATCCCCGGCTCCGTCGGTCATGACTATGGACAGCACTTTGTCATCACCGCACAGCTCTATGCGGTGGAAGATCTTATTGAGCGGCTCTGCCCTGGGGGTCAGGTACAGCTGCCAGTGCGCTCCCAGATCGTGGAGCTCAAGGGCAAAAAATTGACTGAGGCTGCGGCTGTCGGCCTGCAGCATGGCAGTCAGCAGGGAGCTGAAGGAGTGCAGCAGCGGATTGTCGGCGGCATTTAAGACCTGCGGCTGGGCACCGGGCATGGTCTGCACTATGGAGTTGGCATCTGCCACTATGGTCATGGCAAAAGGGGTCTGCTGCTGCCAGATAATGCCGTCATCCCGGGAAAAGAGCATGGTACCGGCAGACTGCAGCGGCTGAGCAAAGCCGCGCAGGAAGCGCTGCTGGGCAAAATCAGCCCGCACTATGGTGTGCCGGCTCAGGCTTTGTTCAATAGTCTGCAGATCCCAGGCTGCAGTCGCGGCGGCAGGAAACAACAGCGCTGTGAGCAGGCTGCAGAGGGTAAGGAAGGAGGAGAGGACTTTATGGGTCACTTTTGTTCCTCCGCGGCATCTGCGGCTGCCTGCTGCAGTATGGCCTGCTGAAAGTTCTCCGGCAGCACAAAGAGCAGTTCCTGTTTGTGCATATCAAAACCGGCATGCATGGTCATGCCTGAAGCATGCAGCTGCCCGCTGCGGGCATCGTAAATCTCAAAGCGGAAGCAGACGCGGTTTTCCCACTCGCTGACCCAGACATCAACCCTTATCTGCTGTCTGTGCACCAGACTGCGGCGGTAGCGGCAGCGGCTTTCGATCACCGGCAGCCCGAAGCCCTGTTCCAGCATTTTGGCTACAGGCCAGTTGATGCGCTCGAGCAGGGCATCGCGGGCCATTTCAAAGTATTTGTAGTAATTGCCATGCCACACTATCCCCATGGGGTCATTGTCATGAAAGGGCACGGTAAGCTCAATTGAGGTCAGAGCCAGGCGGGGCTGTTTGACTTTCATATATTCTCCCATCAGCTGTTTTCTTGGTTGTCTCTCTGCCCGGCGGCAGTTGGCGTGTGATCTGCTGCTGTGCTGCTGTGATCGGACGGGCGCCTGGAGCCTGCCTCTGCAGACGGCAGAGCCCAGAAATCAAAAAAGTTAAACCACTCATAGGGGTCGCGCAGCGCATGATCTTCCAGAATGCGGGCATAAGCCGAGATGACTGCGGTGAGATCGGCGTTGCGGTTCCGGCGGTCCAGGCGCAGCTCCTGGCAGAGCAGATGCGTGTAAATCATGATCTTGCCCTGCTCCCGCAGAGCAAACATGGCCGTAACCGGGCAGTGCATCAGGGAGGCCAGGATCCAGGGGCCGTGGGCAAAGGGAGCCGGCCGGCCCAGAAAGGGGACGGTGCTGCAGCGCTGCACAGCCGAAGTCCGGCCGGGTACGGCCAGCCTGTCGGCGGCAATGGCCACAATATGGTCCTTCTCAGAATTTTGTTGATGGCCCTTTTTGCAGCTCAATCTGACTTTT
>CAYRIZ010000067.1:283-9849 GCA_964424565.1 uncultured Enterobacterales bacterium | reverse complement strand
TCAACCCCTTGCTGGAAGTGGGTTTAACCGGGAAATTTAATCCCGAAAGTCGAGAATTTAATTTAGTAGGTGTGGCTACAAATCGTGATGCATGGGTCTATAACTCTTCAGTTCCGGCTCTCTCCCGGAATATGATAAGGACCATAGACGCTTTTAATACAATTGTAAAATCAAATATCACCGATATAACGCAGGCAATAGAAAAAACAAAAGATAATATATCCTGGACTCGGGGTTTAAAACAAAGATTTGCCAAAAACATAAGTTCTGTTTTTGATAACAGTAAGATTGTAGCTTCCTTATACAGACCGTTCTTTAAGCAGTTCTTATATTACGATAAGGCATCAGGTTTTGTTGAAATGCCAGGAACGTGGCAGTCTGTTGTTCCTGATGGTAAAGATAATCTTATAATATGTTTATGTGGTAACGGTAATAAAGAATTTTCTGCTCTGATAACTAATTTACTATCTGACTATCAATGTATGTTCAATAATCAGGCTTTCCCCAGATATCTATATCAGAAAAATGATTTAACCGGAGAGCTTGAGCAGACAGATGCCATCACCGATGCGGCCCTGAACCACTTCAAAGAGCCCTATGGTCCCGCTGCAGAGGCCATGAGCAAGGATGACATCTTCTACTACGTCTACGGAATCCTGCACAGCGAGGATTATCTCACCCGCTATGCCAACAATCTAGCCAAAGAGTTGCCGCGCATTCCCCGCGTGGCCTCCTACAGTGACTTCATGGCCTTTTCCGAGGCCGGCCGGCGTCTGGCTGATCTGCACGTCAATTACGAAAAGCAGCCTGAATATGCCGGAGTGCAGATCTCAGGCGAGGAGCATGGCAACTACACCGTAACGCAGATGGCCTGGGCCAAAATCCCCGGCAAAAAGGGCAATGCCGCCAAGGACAAGACCACGCTCATTTACAATCAGGACATCACCATCAGCCATATCCCGCTGGAAGCACAGGAATATGTGGTCAACCGCAAGTCTGCCCTGGACTGGCTGGTGGAGCGCTGCTGTATATCTGCGGACAGCAAAACCGGCATTGTGAACGATTTCAATGCCTACGCCAGAGAGGCAGGAGGCAGCACACGCTATCCGCTCTCGCTGTTCCTGCGGGTGATTACAGTAAGCCTGGAAACCATGAAGATTGTCAAGGCGCTGCCCGGACTTAAGATCCATCCTTTGGATCTGGAGGAGGTTAAGTAGCCTGTTTTCAGCATTCTGGAAAGCTGACTTTAAGCGACTGCAGCCGGCCGGTGAATGCCGGCTGAGGTGAGATCACGCCGCCCGCACCTGCAGACCGGGCGGAGCGGCAGCAGAGATCAGACTATGGCCCAGAGCCAGCCGAAAATGTGGTAGAACAGGCCGTTGATGGCGTACATGATCAGCAGCACGATCATGAGCGAAATATCGATCATGCCTATGGGAGGAATGATGCGCTGTACCGGTGCCACCACAGGAGCGGTCAGCTGCGACATATACCAGGACCAGGAGCGGGTGGAGGGCAGCCAGGAAGTCAGAGCCTGGGCGAGGAGCAGTATAAAGAGCATATAGCCCAGGACCTTAAGCGGCATCAGCAGGCCAAGGACGGCACATATTCCCAACGGCATATGTATATGGAGGCCAGTCAGGATCCAAAAGATCATGCTGATGGCCCAGGCCACCACCAGACTGCCGATATAAAAGCGGCCCAGATGTATGGAGCTGATGGCCTTTAAATCAGCCAGCGGGCGGGTCAGTTTGACCACCGCCTGGGTCAGGGGATTGTAATAGTCAGCGCGCGAGGTCTGCATTAAAAAGCGCAGTTCAAACAGCATGACCACAGCCTCAACGACGATGATTAATATGTGGTACATAAATCCTCTCTTTGGGGTCAGAAATATTACGGCAGATTGTAAGCAAAGATTATAGGGCAGAGGCCGGCTGCAGACCAGATCCTAGCCTGTATTCCTACAGCCGCCCGGGTTGCCGCCGGCATAAAACTGCAGTTCAGGCGGCATCTGCCCTTCTTGGGGCCGGGCTATGCTGCCTTACGGCCTGATCAGGCTTTCCAGCACCTGCCGGTTCTTATCCGGATCCTGCCTGCGGTAATAAAAGCCGCAGCCGGTCAGCAGCAGGGCGAGGATGATCACCGGAATGCTGCCCCAGCGGGCGTAGGGGGTCATGCCCCGGGCGCAGGTAATAGAGCCCTGCAGTACTCCGGCTTCATCGGTGGGCAGGGCATCTGTGACCTGTCCTTCCCGGCTGATAAAGGCCGTAACGCCTGAATTGGTGGCACGCAGCATGGGCTTTTGCAGCTCCAGACAGCGCATGCGGGCAATATTCAAATGCTGCAGCGGACCGAAGGTAGGGCCGAACCAGGAGTCATTGCTGAGCATGACTATGGCACCGCTGTCCGGCTGATTGAGCTCACGGATGAGCTCGGGGAAGATGGCTTCATAGCAGATAGCCGGAATGAGCTTGTGGCCGAAAGCCTCTATATTGTCCTGGATCTCCGCTCCCCTGGTAAATGAAGACATAGGGAAATTGAAGATGCTGCCCAGCGGACGCAGCAGCTCCTCAAAGGGTACTATCTCCCCAAAAGGCACCAGCTTGCGCTTGTCATAGTGATTGAGGCTGTCTATGTCAGCGCTGATTTTTGCTTCTCGGCCCAAAATCAGCAGGGAATTGAAGGCCTCATACCTTTCCTCGTTTATATGCTGCAGACCGGTGATGAGCAGGCTCTGCCGGGAGTGGGCCACATAATTGAGATCCTCGGCCAGTCCCACTGCTCTTTCAAAATACAGCGGCAGGGCGGACTCAGGCCAGATCACCAGCTGCCCGGGTTGGAACAAAGGCTCGCTTAAAGTCCAGTAGGTGCCGATGATGGGACCTACCATCTCCGGGGTCCATTTGATGGATTGGGCAATATTGCCCTGCACCATGGCTACCTGCAGCGGCTCTTCCTCCTCGGTGGTAAAGGTCAGCGCTTCACAAAATACACCTACTATGAAAATCACGCCGGCTACAGGCAGAAAGACAAACTGTCTCTTTAAGGTCAGGGCCACAGCTCCGGCGGTGATATAAAACAGCAGATTGATGCCGCGCACGCCCAGCAGCGGAGCGTAGGCCGACAGCGGACCTTCCAGGGCGGTGTAGCCCAGAAAAGTCCAGGGGAAACCGCTGAACAGCCAGCCGACCACAAAATCTGCCGCCACCAGGCCGGCGGGCATAAAGCACATCAGCAGTACAGGCATTCTGCCGCGGCAGAGGGCAGCACTGAGGGTACCGAACAGGGCATAGGGCAGGCTGAGATAGACGGCGAACAAAATCACCACAGCATTGGACAGCAGCACAGGCAGGCCGCCAAAACCTTCCATTACGAAATTAAGCCACCATAGAGTGATGCTGTTTTCTGCAGTAAAGAAGCACAGCAGAGCGCAGAAAACGGCTTTTTTGCTGCGGTAAATGGAGGTGAGATAAAAAATCAGGCTAAGTCCCGCCAAAGTCAGAGGCCACTTCTCCAGCGGGGCAAAGCCGCAGGAGGCCAGGGCGCCCAGCAGTACAGGGAAAAACACCAGGCCGGGACGGGAATTGAACAGGCGCATCCATAAAGCGGAGCTGCCGATTTTATCGGCATGGGGTCTGAGCTTGTCGATGATCATGGCTAATGTCCTTTCATCAGGGGGGACGTTGGGGAGCACAGGCCGGCAGTTCATTTCATCCGGCCGCTGTGCTGCAGCCGGCCGGCCGGCCGTGGCGGTCAGCTGCCGGCTTCGCTTTCCGGGCCTGCGGTCACCTGCAGCAGGTGTACCTGCCGGCGGGTGGCGGTGACTACCTTAAAGGTAAAGCGGCCTATGACTGCCGTCTCATCCTTGACGGGCAGATGGCCTATGACATGTATGACCAGACCGGCTATGGTATCTACATCCACATCAGGCAGCGTGGTTTGGAAATATTCATTGAACTCCTCAATCTCAGTCAGTCCCCGGATGAGATAGGTGTCCTTTTCCTGAGTCTTGACTATATTGGGAGTTTTGCGGTCGGTGTGATCGTACTCATCGCCTATGTCGCCTACGATGAGCTCAAGTATATCCTCTATGGTGACCACGCCGCAGACGCCGCCGAACTCATCTATGACCACAGCCATGTGCAGGTGATTTTCCTGGAACTGGCTGAGCATGGAGTCCACGCGCTTGCTTTCCGGCACAAAAATGCAGGGACGCAGGATGCTCTCAAGATTTTGCGGCGCCGGTTTGACTCCGGCGGCATAGGGCAGCAGATCCTTGGCATTGAGAATGCCTATGATGTGATCCTTATCCCCGGAGCTGACCGGATAGCGGGAGTGGCCGTATTCAGCTATGACTTTGACGGCATCGATCATCGTGGATTTTTTGTCTATGGTGATCATCTGCGATCTGGGGATCATGATGTCCCCTATGCGCAGGGTGGCAACATCAAAGACTCCTTTGATCATGTCCCTGGTGTCTTCATCTATGATGTCGCGCTCTTTGGCTTCCTGGATCACCTCGGCCAGTTCCGATTTGCTGTTGGGGCGCAGGCCGTGCCAAATCCGCTTAAGCAGGCTTTCTTTTTCTCTCTCCGGTCGCTCTTTAAAAGCCATGTTGATTCCGTGGGTTTAATGTACTTTTTTGATTTGATTTTGATTGTAACAGTCAGATCTGCAATTGACAAATGACGCTCCCGCCCCGGCCGCAGCTGACTGCCGGGCCGGCGGCAGGAGGACGGCTGCGGACTTTTATTCCTTTTCCGTCAGATAAGGATCGGCATAGCCCAGACCCATCACTATACGGCTTTCCAGGCTCTCCATCTTTTGGGCTTCTTCTTCTTCAATATGATCATAGCCCAGCAGATGCAGACAGCCGTGCACCACCAGATGGGCGCAGTGCTCAGTCAGGGTTTTGCCCTGTTCGGCCGCTTCCCGCTCCAGCACATCCCTGCAGATCACCAGATCGCCCAGCAGCGGCAGCTGCACTTCCTCCGGGCATTCAAAGGGGAAGGACAAAATATTGGTAGGCTTGTCAAAACCGCGGTAATCGCGGTTTAACTCCTGAATTTCCTCAGGCTCGACAAAACGTACAGTAATTTCGCTGTCCTGCGTCCAGCCGGCGCCGCTTAAGGCTGCCCTGGCCCAGACTTCAAGCTGTGCGGCATCAGGCAGGCCGCTGATATCTTCTGCAGCCAGCTGCAGATCAATGGTCACTTCCATCAGAAGTCTCCTCGGTTAATTCCTGGGCTACTGCGGCAGGGGACTGTGCGGCAGTCTGCTGCATCCTGGCGCGGGCGGCGGCAGCATTCTGAGCCTTCAGGGCCTCCTGCTTTTGATCGTAGGCGGCATAGGCGTTGACTATGGCTGCTACTACAGGATGGCGCACCACATCCACCGTCTCAAAAAAGGTAAAGGACAGACTGTCTATGCCGCGCAGTACCTCTATGGCATGTCTGAGCCCGGATCTGACATTGCGCGGCAAATCTATTTGTGAAGGATCGCCGGTGATCACCGCCCGGGAGTTGAAGCCTATGCGGGTTAAGAACATCTTCATCTGTTCTATGGTGGTGTTCTGGGCCTCATCGAGAATGATGAAGCTGTCATTGAGGGTGCGCCCGCGCATATAGGCCAGAGGGGCAATTTCAATCACCTGTCTTTCGATCAGCTTCTCCACCTTTTCAAAGCCCAGCATTTCAAACAGGGCATCGTAGAGCGGACGCAGATAGGGATCTACCTTCTGGGAGAGATCGCCAGGCAGAAAGCCAAGTTTCTCACCTGCTTCCACTGCCGGGCGGGTCAGGATGATGCGTCTGACCTCATTGCTCTCCAGGGCGGACACTGCCGCCGCCACCGCCAGATAGGTCTTGCCTGTACCGGCCGGGCCTATGCCGAAATTGACATCATGGGTGCTGATATTGGCTATGTAGGTGTTTTGATTGGCCGTGCGCGGCTTAATCATGCCGTGCTTTAACTTCAGCGTGGCAGCCTTGCTGTAAAGCTTATTGATTTCATGATGCACGGCGTCAGCGCCGGCCTCAGGGCGGGCGGCGCTGCCTTCCTGCTGCCTGTCCTTCCACAGGGCGGACAGTTCAGCGGCAGCACGGGCTTCATTTTCCACCGCGGCGGCAGCATTGGTATCCGGCACATAGGTCTGGCTGTACATCTGCTCGGCACTTTCATCCTGCAGCAGAGCCCGGCTTTCCAGCAAAGCCAGATGCACCCGCTCCAGGGTGATCCAGGGGGCTTTCTTCTGCCGGCCTACAGGTACTGTTTCCAGATACAGCTGCCTGATAATGGAAGCTGCCGTCTGTACCTGCCGGGGATCGCCGCTGACCTGAAAGTGGGCGTCGGTGTAGGCAATGGAGACCCTGAGGTACTTTTCCAGATATTTTAAATTTTCGTCCTCAGGTCCGCAGAGATTGGCCAGTCGGTTGCGCTCGGCCGGTTCAATCATGAAATCCAAAGTAAAATCTTTGGTCTTAGGCATGAATGAGTTCTCCTTTTAAGGTATGTGCCATGACCTTGATAATATCAGCTTCCCGCATCTGTCCGATGAGGGAGGGATCGCCTTCCAGCACCACAATGCGGTTGTTGGAGGCTCTGGCCTTGAGCTCGGCGGCTGATTTGCGGGAGATGCCCTCAATTAAAATCTGCTGTCTGGTGCCGAGCATGGCCTGGGAGTAGTGGGCTGAGAGCTCCTCCAGCCGAGCCTGCAGGATGTACAGCCTTTCCTTCTTCACTGCCAAATCCACCGGATCGTCCAGCAGGGCCGCCGGTGTGCCCGGACGCTTGGAGTAAATGAAGCTGAAGCTCTGATCAAAGCCTATATCGTTGACCAGGCGCATGGTTTCATTGAAATCAGCATCAGTCTCTCCGGGGAAGCCCACGATGAAGTCGGAGGAGATATAGATCCCCGGTCTGACCCGGCGCAGCTTGTCTGCCAGCCGGCGGTAGTCATCGCTGGTGTAGCGGCGGTGCATCAGCTGCAGGATGCGGTCCGAGCCTGACTGCACCGGAATATGCACGCTGTCGGCAATCATGGGCAGATCGCCTATGGCCTCCACTATGTCATCGGTAAATTCCATGGGATTGGAGGTGGTAAAGCGGATGCGCTCCACTCCTTCCACGGCCGCCACGGCATAAAGCAGGGTGGAAAAGGATATGGTGCTGCCGTCACTGTCCAGACCGCGGTAGGAATTTACATTCTGGCCCAGCAGATGAATTTCCTTAACGCCGTGGGCTATATGGCCTCTGATCTCCTGCAGTATATCCGGCAGCGGCCGGCTCTCCTCACTGCCGCGGGTATAAGGCACAATGCAGTAGGAGCATTTGTTGGAGCAGCCTTCCATAATGGTCACAAAGGCGGACACTCCGCGCCGGCCCTGCTCGGGCAGGGAGTCAAATTTCTCCAGAGCCGAGCTTTCCACATCCACCTGCGGCCGGCCCTCCTCCTGGAATTTGGCTATCAGCTGCGGCAGACGGTGGGCGGTACGCGGTCCGAACACTACAGAAATATCCGGATTTAAGGATATGATCTGTTCTGCCAGCTCGGAGCCCACGCAGCCTCCCAGGGCAATAATGGTGTCATCGGTGATCACTCCCTGATGACGCCAGGCCTTGAGCTGGTTGAACACTTTGTCCTCAGCCTTGGCTCTGACGGCACAGGTCACCAGCACTATAATGTCGGCCCCTGCGGGCTGTGTCTTCTCGACATAGCCGGAGGCACTCAGCAGATCGCGGATGCGGTCGGCATCATAGACGTTCATCTGGCAGCCCCAGACGGCAGTGTAAAAAGAGCCCTGCTGCATCAGCGGGGTCTGGTTTAAATCAAATGCTTTAATGTCGCTTGTCGTCAAGATCTTGTTCTCATGTGAAACGGCAGTCTGGTCACTGCCGGGGCAGGCCTGCGGCGGCCTGTGGTCTGATGTTTCCTGCACTGCCTTGCGGCGCTGCCAATTTTAGCAGATTAGACCTTCCCGGGAAGCGCTTATATTCAGGCGGCAGAGCGGCTGCAGAAAGAGTTTTGCTAATCAAAAGCTAATTTTGCCGTTTTACACTCAGTGACAACCGGTATAACAGCCGCTGTTGCCAGTGGGGTAGAGGATACAAAAAGTTTTGCAGTGCCATGCCTGCCTGCTGTGCCCGCTCTCCGCTGCGGTTGTCCTTATACTTATGTGCAGTTTTAGTGCATAAGAGAACAGGGCAGCTGCATAAGGCTGCAGATTTTGCGGCAGATATCAAAACCGGCGGAGTTGGGCTGCTGATTTTGTCTGTCGATCGCTTAAGCTGAAAAGCCAGGCTACATGGGGTCGGACGTGCAGCCGTACAGCTGATGCAGATAGTTACAGGGAGGAAATATGCACTTACCTTTTGCTGTTCTCTGCGCCTGTGCAGTTTCGGCAGTGATTTGCATTCAGGCAGCGCCGGCTGCAGGCAGTACGCATTCTTTTAAGTATGAGCCAAAAGCTATGCATAATGGCCCGCGCGGTTTTGAAGACGAGTTTTTCTTAACCAGCATTGACGCCATCAAGCGTGACGGACGCGACGATGCTCCGGTGCTGCTGCGCGGACGCCTGACCCGTTTCTACGGTGATGAAAACTACGAATTTACCGATATCAATGGAGACACCATTGAGGTGGAACTCGATGATGACGATTACTGGTCCGATATTTACAAAGATCAGCTGATCGACATCCTGGGCAAGCTAGATGTGGATTTTTTCAATATTGTAGTCAAAGTCAAAAAGGCCGCTCCCATAGAGCCGCCGCCTGGCAATTAGTCTCCCGCAACCCCGGCAGTCATGGCTTTGCCCAATCAGTAAACCAAAATACCTGTTTTATGCTGCCGCGGTGGGGCCGTCCTGCTGCCGGATAGCAGTAAGCCCCATCAGGACGGCAGCCGGCCGAATATGAACCGCCCTGCACTTTCTGCCCTCCTTTATTCATCTCCTGCCGCTGTGATCTGACAGATCTTCCGGCCGGAAGTGAAGTTCCCGCTCAACCGGCAGCAGATCTCCATCCGATCTACCGGAGATTTAGTGGAAGAGGGAGGGAGCTGCAGTCCAGCGCGGTCCCGACAGCAGCTCAGATCAGCCTGCCTCAGGCTCAAAGCCCGCCCGGGGGAGCATTTCCGGCCTCTGGGGAAAAAATTTGCTTGCAAAGCAGTTGACAGCGTAATTTTAGCCCTTATAATACAACCTCGTTCTTTACGGTGAAGGCAGTAAAGAACACAGGTGACAGGGCTTTAGGGGTATAGCCAAGCGGTAAGGCAACGGGTTTTGATCCCGTCATTACCCTGGTTCGAATCCAGGTACCCCTGCCATCTGAAAAGTTTGGGGCATAGCCAAGCGGTAAGGCAGCGGATTCTGATTCCGCCATCTCCAAGGTTCGAATCCTTGTGCCCCAGCCAAACAATTTATGGCTACGTAGCTCAGTTGGTTAGAGCGCGGCACTCATAATGCTGAGGTCACTGGTTCAATTCCAGTCGTAGCTACCACAATTTAAGTTCAGCGTTTGGGGCATAGCCAAGCGGTAAGGCAGCGGATTCTGATTCCGCCATCTCCAAG
>CAYRIZ010000067.1:0-183 GCA_964424565.1 uncultured Enterobacterales bacterium | reverse complement strand
GTTCGAATCCTTGTGCCCCAGCCAATCCTGCATTTTCCCGTATTATTTCCCGTTTCAAGTCAGTCTTTGCGCAGGCATCGCTCTGTCGGGCTCATTCCTTATTCCCGGGTTCAGCCGGACAAAAGTCAACCTCCAAGATCGCGGCGACAATGGTTTCATCTAGGCTTCCGGTTCATCCTCAAT
>CAYRIZ010000066.1:0-10238 GCA_964424565.1 uncultured Enterobacterales bacterium | reverse complement strand
TAATAAGCTCCAGAATTCACTGATTGCTTCCAAAGATGAGCTAATCCGCAGTCTAGCTGCAATGGAGCAACTGGAACAGGAAAATAAAAAGCTGAAGGAAGAGAAGGAGAAACTGTCGTCTGCAGCTTCCCGGCCTGCTGAAAATTCTCCAATCGTTCAACCCTCGCCTGAAGTTGCTCCATCTGCTGCCGGCAGCAGTATTATGCAACCAGAGCCCGCTCCCGGCAGTAGTATTATGCAGCCTGCTCCCACTCCCGGCGAAGCCGCTCCTGCTGTAACCCCAGCTCCAGTTACCGAGCCGCAAACAACCACCCGCAAGCCTGGAAAAACAAAATTCGGCCAGATGGCAAAAAAGGTACTTAAGACCTTCAATGTCAGCTCAGACAAGCTTGATGTCGAGCAGCTGGAGATCATCGAGCGCACTATGGATCATCCGCTCATCATCGGCGGCACTGCCGGCTCCGGCAAGTCCATCATAGCTGTATATAAGACCGAGCAGATTTTGGCGGCAGGTTACAGCGCCATATTGATTTCCTTTACCAAGTCCCTGCGGACTTATATGTCTCATGAAATGCGCAATGCTGCCGCTGTCTATCATTATCACGGCTGGGTTAAGGATGGCAGGCCCCGGGCTGATTATATTATTGTGGATGAGATACAGGATTTTGCTTGGGCGCGGATAACTGAATTTGTCAGTGCTGCCGGCAGAGCCTTCTTCTTTTTCGGCGATACGGCACAGAGCATCTACAGGGAAGGCATGAAGCTCAGCGACATTGCCGCCAGGCTCAATCTCAGCATTACCAGACTGCACAATAATTACCGGCTGCCCAAAGCCGTAGCCTGCATAGCTCAGCAGTATATAGCAGATCGCTCCTATGACTGGGATGAATACAACGACAGCGGTTACAGGAGCACTGAAAAGGGACTGCCTTACTTCCTGCATTATGCTGATGACAATGAGCTGCTGCTGGGCATGATCAGGATCATAACTGCCAAAAAGTTAAAGGAAACAGGTATTCTGCTGCCCAATAATGAAACCCTGGCTGTGGTAAGGGATTTTTGTCAGTCCCACGGTCTGGAATGCGATTTCAAGTACAACAAAAAGGATGATGAAGAAAGCCGGGGCGGCATAAGCAGTCAAACTGCCGATTCTGAAATGATACTGGACTTCAGCAATCACAAGCCCAAGCTCATGACTTATCACAGTGCCAAGGGCCTGCAGTTTGAAACGGTCATCATGCCTTTTGTGGGTTACAACAAGCCTTTTTCTGATTTTATGCGCAGGGCAGCCTACGTGGCCATGACCCGCACCTATCGCTACCTTTATCTGCTGTACAGCTCAGCTCAGCCTCCTGCTCCTTTCGATCAGGTGCCCTCTCAGCTGTATCAGAAGCAACCGCCGGTTTAGGCCTCAGGGGTTCTGCCGCCAAAGCGCAGAGGAACAGCAAAAAGCGGATAGGTAGGAAAGGGAAAAGCTAAGATGAAAACCTCCGTCCGGGACGGACGGAGGGCAGGGAAAAATCAGATCTGATGGATGCGCTCGTAATCCTGCAGCCCCTCGGCTATGCGGGCGCAGGCTTCCTTAAGCTGCTTTTTCTTAATATTCAGCGGCGGGGCAATACGCAGCACGCTGCCGCCGGCAGTCAGGCAGAGGATACCGTAGTTGGTGAGGAAACGCTGTATCTCACCGGCCTTACCGGCATAGGCTTCAGTCAGCACCAGTCCCTGCAGCAGACCAAGTCCGCGCACGCGATCCACTATTTTGCTGTGAGCGCATATGGCATTGAGCTCAGCAGTCAGAATATCGGTGCGCTCCTGCACCTTGTCCAGAAATTCCGGACTGGAGATCTTGTTGAGGACGGCGGAGGCCACGGCACAGACCAGCGGATTGCCGCCAAAGGTAGATCCGTGGGTACCGGGGCCGAAATGCGCGGCAATCTCCTTGGAGGTCATGACCGCGCCTATGGGCAGGCCGCCGCCCAGACCCTTGGCGGTAGTCAGGATATCCGGGGCCACACCGTAATGCTCCCAGGCATATAATTTTCCGGTGCGGCTGTTGCCGGTCTGCACTTCATCGAAAATCAGCAGGGCATTGACGCTGTGGGCCGCTTCCTTCAGGGCCTCCAGGAAGCCGGGCTCGGCGGGGATAATGCCGCCTTCACCCTGTACAGGCTCGGCAATAATGGCACAGGTCTTCTCACTGATGGTCTTCTTCAGGGCAGCTATGTCATTGTAGGGCAGGTGAATGATGGCGCCCGGACGCGGTCCGAAGCCTGAGGAATATTTATCCTGTCCGCCTACGGTTACCGTGAAAAAGGTACGGCCGTGGAAGCCGTGGGAAAAAGAGATGATCTCGGCTTTTTCTTCACCATAGAGGTCAAAGGCGGTGCGGCGGGCCAGCTTTAAGGCTGCCTCATTGGCTTCTGCTCCGGAATTGACAAAGAAGAAGCGTTCATAAGGGGTTTTTTCCTGCAGCAGCTTGGCCAGGGTCAGGGTGTACTGATTGGCAAAGATGTTGGAGCAGTGAATCAGGCGTTTGCTCTGCTCTTTGAGGGCGCGTCTGACCAGCTTGGGGCAGTGACCCAGGCTGTTGACGGCTATACCTGCCGTCAGATCGTAGTAGGTGCGTCCCTCGCTGTCGGTGACCTCAGCGCCGTGGCCGCTGACGAGCAGCATATCCAGCGGGCTGTAGCAGGGGAACATGCATTCATCAAAAGTACTGCGGGTAATATTCATAAAATTCTATCCTCAATGCCTCCGGCGGAGCCAGGTCGGCTGGGCGGCGGCAGCCTAAAAATTAATTTCGTAGGCTGCTTCATCGCAGCAGTCACGTTTCCTGCAGTTTTCGCAGTCCTTTAAGATCTTCTCGGGCAGAGCCTCACGTACGGTTTTGGTAAAGCCCACTTTTTCAAAAAAGTGCGGGCTGCGGGTCAGCACGAAAACTTTTTTGATTTCCATGCGTCTGGCCTTGTCGAGCAGAAAGTCCACTATGGCCCGGCCCTGACCCTGACGCTGAATCTGCGGGGAGACGCCCAGGGAGCGGATCTCTGCCAGACCGGAGTCGTATACATACAGGCAGGCACAGCCCACGACCACGTTTTCCTTGACGCAGACGGCAAAAGACAGAATGTTGCGGATCAGATCTGCCCGGGCGCGGGGCAGATTTTCGCCCTGACGGGCCCAGTAGGAGACCATGCTCTCCAGGCTATCTATATCAGAAAGTCTGGCCTGTCTGACCACGTAACCCTGGGGGTTACTACGGTTGAGCATCTGCTTGATGTCAAAAATAGCCTGCTCAATCCTGTTGAGCTCCTCTTTGTCGAGCTTGTTGCCCTGATGCAGGTATGAGGCTTGATGCAGCAGGTCGCTTAAGGTCAGATTGTCATATTTATCAGAGTTTAAACTCATTTCTCACCTTGTATTGCAGTTCATGCAGGCAGGATCTGCGTGCCAAAGGCGCTGCCCTGCTCAATAAAAGGAATAACGGCTTCATCAAAAACCGAGCCTATCACTATGGGGCGGGACAGAGCCCGGGCGGCGGCAAAAGCCTGATTGACCTTGACCGTCATGCCCCCGGAGATCACGCCGTCGGCAATCAGGGCGGCAGCCTGGGCCTCATTTAACTCAGGCAGCAGTTTCCCGTCCTGCAGTACGCCTTTGACGTCTGACAAAAAGACCAGGCGTCCCTGCAGGGCCAGAGCGGCGGCTACGGCTACGTCATCGGCATTGATGTTGAGGATGGAGCCGTCAGCTGTGATGCCCATGGAGGCCAGAATAGGGGTATAGCCGCGGGCGAGCAGGGAGGTGATTTCCCCGGCATCAGCCGGAGCGGCACTGCCTACTTCACCGTATTTGGGATCCAGTCTGGAAGCCTGTAAAAAACCAAAATCTGTGGCCAGCAGCGACAGGGCCTTCAGGCCGGATTTGACGGCCTTGGCCTGCATGGTGCGGGCGCAGGCACCGGCGAGCACGGCAGTGATATAAAAGAGCTCTTCTTTGCCGGTTACGCGCAGACCGTCTATGCGGCGGGTAGGGATATTAAGTTTGGTCAGCAGATCATCTACTTCCACGCCGCCGCCGTGTACTATGACGGCCGGGCGGCCCTGCAGGGCAGTGAAAATGCGCAGCAGTTCCTGATCGGCATTCAGAGCCTTGCCGCTCAGCTTTAAAATAATGGGCTCTACCACAGTGCCAGATCCTCCCTGAAGCCGTAGTGTATATTGCAGGCCTGTACAGCCTGGGCTGCCGCTCCCTTGAGCAGGTTGTCCAGAGTACTGCAGACCACCAGGTACTCATTGTCGGCGGTGACGGACAGATCGCAGCAGGGCAGACCTACGGCATCATCGAGTTTGACCGGGCCGTTTTCCTTGAAGCGGACCAGCGGCTTGTCTGCATAGGCCTCACGATAAGCCTGCTTTACCGCCTCCAGGTCGGCCTGCGGGGCCAGTTTGCAGGTGACGGTGGCATAAATGCCGCGTTTGAAATCGCCCAGGATGGGATTGAAGATCACGCTGACATCAGAATAGAGGCTGATCTCCGGCTGATGACGGTGGGTAAAGAGACCGTAGGCATTGAGGCTGACCTCGCAGAAGCTGGTGGTCAGGGAGGCCTTGCGGCCGGCGCCGGAGACACCGGAGACGGCAGTGATGACAGGACGCAGGCTGGGGTCAATCAGGCCGCGGCGGGTCAGCGGAATTAAGGCCAGCTCGGAAGTGGTGGCATAGCATCCGGGCATGGAAAAGAGCCTGGTCTTTTGCAGCAGGTCTTTGTCACACCACTCGCACAGGGCATAGACGGCTTCCTGCAGCAGTTCAGGGTGCTGATGGGTAAAGCCGTAGTATTTTTCATACATTTCCAGCTGAGACTGCGGGAAGCGGTGGGCACCGGAGAGATCGAATACCACAGCCCCGCCCTCGAGGAAGAGGGGAGCCAGATCATGGGCAGTCTTGTGATCGGTGGCGATAAAGACCATATCCAGTCCGGCGGCAGCTTCCCTGGCCGCAGACAGGGGCAGCCGCTGCAGGCTCAGGCCGCATCGCTGGTCCAAAGCTCCGCAGATTTCAGACAGCGGACGGGAGGCATCGCTGCTTTTTTCAGAAACATAAAGTGCGTCCAGCTCAATTTCAGGATGACGCATTAAAATCTGGGCTAGTTGTTGGCCGGCGTAGCCAGAAGCGCCGACAATGGCTGCTTTAAGCATAGATTTTTCCTTGATGATAAAAGGGCCTCTAAAATTAGCATAACTTGCGCCGAATCACAGCACTGATTTTGTCGATTTTGTCTGCAGATCCGTTTTTGGTGCATATACTGCCTGTAATCTGCTCCTCCACCCGCGCCGGGGCCGGTATTCTCAGCATTTTTGCTGCTGCAAAAAGGTGCAGCGGCCGCAGCGGCAGAGGGACAAAACAGCTGTTTGGGCCAGAAAAAAGCAGGGGCTCCGCCGCCGGCAGCTCCTCTGCCTTAACCTTTATTTCGGCCTGAAATTTTTGGAAAATACCGGCAGCAATTATACAGCCCCGGCAGCCGGCGGCAGCAACAGCTGCCATCCTGTCCGGCCTGCGGGGCCCACTGCCTTGGAAAAAGAGGGGAAAAAATGCAAGCTTCTTTGGAAAACTGCTGCCTTTATTTACAGCAACTGGTGGCTTTTGACAGCAAAAGCTCCGATCTGCCGGAAGAAGATCGCTCCAATGCAGATCTGACGGCTTGGGCGGCTGAACTGCTGCAGGGCTGGGGCTTTGCGATCAGCCGTACCGAGGTTACTCCCGGCAAATACAATCTTTTCGCCTCGCTGCGGCCCGATCTGCCCCGCGGTCTGCTGCTGTCCGGACATACAGATACCGTGCCAGCCAGAAGCTGCGACTGGAGCAGCGATCCCCTGGTACTCACGCAGCGGGAAGGAAAACTTTACGGTTTGGGAGCCTGCGACATGAAGGGCGCGCTGGCCGTCTTCCTGGCCACGGCAGAAGCCTGGAGTAAGCGGGCAGAGCAACTGACCTCCTCCTTAAATCTGCTGTTTACCTGCGATGAGGAAACCTCCATGTCCGGGGCGTCCGCTTTCGCCGGCAGTGCCTGCGCCAGCGGGCAGGATAAATTTCAGCTCACGGTGATAGGCGAGCCCACCTCGCTTACTCCGGTCATAGGCCATAAGGGTTATGCCGCCCGCACTCTGCGGCTGAGCGGACGCAGCGGCCACTCCTCCAATCCCGCCGCCGGACTTAACGCCATCCACGGCGCCGCACAGGCCGTGCAGCTGCTGCTGCAGCTGGCAGCCGAGTTGCAGCAAAATCAGGATCCCGCTTTTTCCGTACCCTATACCACCTTAAATATAGGCATGATTAAAGGCGGCAGCTGCCTCAATCAAATCTGCGCCCAGGCAGAGGTGGCCTTTGAGCTGCGGCCCATCCGTCCGCTGGCGTCCGCCGATCTGGATGCTCAGCTGCTGCAGCTGTTCGCGCCATTAAAAGAGCAGGGCTTTGAGCTGGAACTGCTCACTCCTTATCCTGATATAGCCTGCTTCCATCAGGATGCAGCGGAAATCAGCGCCCTGACAGCCAGACTCTGCGGACGCCCGGCCTGTAAGGTCAATTACTGCACTGAAGCCGGGCTGCTGCAGGCAGTCAGCCGCAGCGTGGTGGTGCTGGGAGCCGGCAGCATAGACTGTGCCCATCAGCCGGATGAGCATGTCAGCTTAAATGAGCTGGCCTCAAGTCTGGATATAGTACAGCAGCTGACTGCGCATTACTGCCTGCTGGCAGACAGTCAGGATAAGTGAGCAGAGCGGGGCAGGGCACAGGAGCTGTCTATATCCTGTGCTCCTGTACCCGGCTTGTTCAGGACAGATACAGTTGCTCAAATTCGCTGCAGGGCAGCGGCCGGTGAATGTAGTAGCCCTGAGCCAGATTGCAGCCGCATTCCTTTAAAAATTCCACATCGGCGGCAGTTTCCACTCCCTCTACTACAGTAGTGAGCTTAAATTGCTGAATCAGCTGCAGTAGGGAGTGCAGGATGATCTTGTTTTTCGCTTTCTTCCGCTTATCCCGCTCGAGCAGAAATTCCTTGTCGAACTTGATTTCGTCCAGCTCCAGGGCCGAGAGATTGTTGAGTGCGGAGTAGCCGGCCCCGAAATCATCCAGGGATATGGACAGGCCGCCGGCGCGCAACTGCCGCAGATAGGAGCTCAGCACATTGAGATCCTGCACCATCAGGCTTTCCAGAATCTCTATGGTCACATAATGCGGCGGCACGGCATACTGCTGCAATATGGCTGTGACCTGTTTGAGATAATCCGGCCGGAAGATGAGCATCCGGCTTTGATTGACCGAGATATTGATATGTCTGCGCCCTGCGGCAGCCCACTGGCTGAGCTGCCGGCAGACCTGCCGCAGCATATAAAGATCGAGCTGCACGCAGAAACCGTTGCGCTCAAACAGCGGAATGAAATACCCGGGATAGATCATGCTGCCGTCCGGCTTGACCCAGCGGATCAGGGCTTCGGCGGCAGTGACGCGCCCTGAGGCCAGATCCAGCTTGGGCTGCAGAAAGAGCTTGAACTGTCCCTCCTGCAGAGCCTGATGCATCTCCTGCTCGATCTGCTTTAAGTCCAGCTCCCGCTGATAACTTTCAGCATCATAAAAATGTATGGTGTGCTTCCAGCTCTGGTAGTGACTGTGGAGCACAAAATCAGCCCGGCTGATCAGGGATGTGGGATCATCGCTGTCGCTGCAGGTGACCACGCCGGCATAAAAGATCAGCGGAAAGAGGCTGAATTTGCCGGCAGAGCGATTGGTGCAGTCCCGAAAAAACTCCTCCAGCCAGCGCTGCGCTCCCTGCTCAGTCATGGGACTTAAGAGCACATAATACTGCCCGTCCAAAACGCGGCAGCACATGCGGCACTCCTGGCGGGATATCAGCGTGCTGCAGACCAGGTTCTGCAGTTCATTGGCCGCAGTCTGGCCCATATTTTTGGCTGTAAAGGCAAAATCCCGTATACACAGGGAGACGAGCACCAGGGAGCGGGCCTGCCCGTTGCGCATCAGCTTCCACAGCTCCTGATCGAATTTTACCTTGTTGCAGGTGCCGGTAACCGGATCATAAAAGGCGGCGGCCGTTTCCCGCCTGAACTGTCCGCGCATCTTAAAATAAAAACAGGTCCCGGCCAGCATGATGAAACCCAGTACTCCCAGCAGGGTATAGGCCAGAAAACTCAGTGACTGATAAACCGGCGCCCTGAGTGCAGCATCGGGATCGGCATAGGCCAGATACCAGCCCTCCACATTGACCGGCAGAAAGTTCAGGTAATAAGTGCTGTCATCCAGGGCAAAATTAAGCACCTCGTCACTGCGGCCCGATAAAATGTCGGAGACCTTCTGCTGCAGGGGGGCAGTAAGCCCCTCAATCTGACAGATATTGTCCAGATGACTGATGAAAAAGGGATTGCTACTGCAGCTTATGATCCTGCCGTTGCTGTCCAGCAGAAAAAAGTTGAAGTCAGGCCGATCCGGCAGCATCTGAGAGATTAAATTTTCGTAATTGTTCAGGGTCCTGATGGCCAGCAGGGCGGCATAATGTTCGCCCTCGGTTGTGCTGATGGGGGTGGCGTAACCTATGGCTGCGCAGAAGTTTAAGGAGGAGAAATAGGGATCGGAGACCGTGGTCTCCCCCTGCCAGGCGGCAAGCACTGACAGCTGCAGCTCTACCGGCAGGTTGTTGAAGGAAGAGTAGTGCCGCCGGCCGTCCTGCATGATGTAGATGCATTCACCGGCAGTATCGAGATACACAATTTGATCAAAATCATTCTGATCCCGGTGGTTGAGTACACTGCGAAAGTTCAGATCGCTCTCAGAGCTGACAAACTGCGCCAGGGTCTGCAGGGTAGCCAGATCTCCATGCACCTGCTTTCTGACGGCAGTGGCGTATTCTGAGGCCCAGGCTCTGAGACTGGCCCTGTAAGAGGAGAGGTAAACCTGATTGATGATCATGGTCACCAGCAGGGCCGCCGCTGCCAGCAGGATCATAACTATGACGGTAGCCTGGGAAAAAGTGCGCTGATTACGCCTGATTTCTTCTTCAGTGGTATAAGCTTTTACGGCCATGGCATGGTACTCCCCGGTTCTCTATCCGTCAGGCAGGCGGCTGCATTAATACAGATGCAGGAAACCTCTTAATGATAACCGCCCTGTGCAAACAGCTGAATTTCCTAAATTGCAGCTCTGCAATGCATGTGGAATCTGCATCCACACTGTATATGTATGTAATTTTTAAGCCTTAATCCTTATTTGTGCACTTGAGCGTCCTGTGTCCTTTATTTTAACCAGATCACAAGGCATTCATACATATTCATGTCCCACGCTTTTGGAAAAATAATATCTGATGCTTAAGCTTTGAGAAATGTGATTTTTATCACATTTTTTTTTTTTTAACTTAAACTAGATTTTTATAGAAATAATTCTCGATTAAATCAATTAATTAGCTTTTCTTTATTAATTAAGCTCTTACTTCTTATTTATTAAACAATTGCTTCAATCCTCATTATTCTTAACCCCTTACTTTCGGTTCTAAAAGACACAGGTGCCGCTATGAACTATGAATTAAATGATGTAAATGTAAATTATATCAATGTTTTTATTGATGGTTTGGTTACTTCTTTTAGAAAGAAAAATGAGGACGCGTTTACTCTTGATATCTATTGTCTGAAAAATTTCAATAATGAACAGGACGAAAGTTTTAACTATCTTGTAGACAGACTTAATGATAAAAATATAACAGTAAACATAAAGCCTACTGAAGAAAAAGTATCATCAATTCATGTTGAATATTATAACTGTACAACATGTATTAACAAAAAATCATTTGATTTTCAGATTTCCAATCTTACAGAGATTATAAATCTCTCGGTCAGGGTGGGGTTGTCAATTAAATGCATTATTTTAATGAAGCTCATAGCTAAATTTATTTATCAACAGAAGATACTTTATAAAGCTGTAGTTATAGATTTGGATGACACTATCTGGCCTGGTACTTTGGCAGAAGAAGGAATAGACCAAATTAAACAAAATCTTAGATTGAGCAAAAATTACAAATTTATAAAATTCATGTATTTTCTGCGTACTCTGGCCGAAAATCTTGGAATATTTTTAGCTATATGTTCAAAAAATGACAGCAGACAGGTAGAAGAAGCTATAAATGCTAAGTTTATTGGTAGCATACGAACAGACTTGCACCAGCAGCCATGTTATGGA
>CAYRIZ010000065.1:0-10720 GCA_964424565.1 uncultured Enterobacterales bacterium | reverse complement strand
CTCCAAGGCCCGGCTGTGGTGGGAAAAAGCCGCTGCACAGCATAAAGAATATGACGAAGCTGCTGAAGCTGCTTTTATGCTGGATTTCTATATGTCCGAAGCCGCAGCACAGGGGCATGCCAAAGCTCAGTGCGTACTGGGCAAGATGTACTATTACGGCCAAGGCGTAGGCAGTGATTATAAGCAGGCTCGGCTGTGGCTGAAAAAAGCTGTCGCACAGGGAAATGCCGTGGCTCAGTACATGCTGGGAGAAATGTACTATGAAGGCAGAGGCGTAGACCAGGATTATGTGAAGGCCCGGCTGTGGTATGAAAAAGCCGCAGCCCAGGGATATGCCGAAGCTAAGTACAAACTGGGAGAAATGTACTATTACGGCAGAGGCGGGGAAGCGGATGAAGATCAGGCCTGGCAGTGGTATGAAAAAGCCGCCGCACAGGGAAATGCCGGTGCTCAGTACAGACTGGGAGAAATGTACTATTACGGCAGAGGCGGGGAAGAGGATGAAGATCAGGCCCGTCTGTGGCTGAAAAAAGCTGCCGCACAGGGAAATGCCGAGGCTCAGGACTTATTGGCAGAGATGGATGAGGACTACGAAGACGAAGACTGATAACCCATCCTCAATAAAAAGCACAGCCTGATGATTGCGGCAGCTGTACTCCCAGCTGCTGTCTTAGCGGCCCTGCAGGAATAAACTGCGGGGCTTTTTTGCGCTGCCGGTACTGCAAAAAGTGCAAAAAATGCACCGCTCCGCCACGCACAATCAAGGCTGTACCCTGCCTCTGCACTGCCCTGAAGCGGCGGTCTCAACTCTGCGATCAAGCTCTAAATCACAGGCCGGCAGAGCCTGATTTTTAGCGCAGCAGTGGCTTTTTTGATGTTAAGATATACTGGTTTTTCACAATTCAATCTACTTAAGGCAGGTAAGCTGAGGCTCCATGAACTTTTTTCGCCATGGTTTATGCAGTCAGAAATTTTTTCCTGAAGGCAGCCTTATGCCGGCATCCGCCGATGCGGCTCTGTCCTGCAGCCACTGCCGCCGCAGCCCGTTCTGCCGTAAACTCAACTCTCCCAACCATACCATCACAGCAGGTTATCGCTTAAGGATCAGTCATGTCAGAGAACATTCGTGATTTGTACCCCCAGGAAGTTTTCTCCTATTTTGCCGATCTGTGCGCCATTCCGCGCATTTCCGGCCATGAGCAGGCCGCCGGTGATTATCTGCTTAAATTTGCCGCCGACCATCAGCTCAAAGCCGAGCGCGATGAGGTGGGCAATGTCATTATGGAAAAACCCGCCACCGCCGGCCGGGAGCATCATCCTCTGGTGATCCTGCAGGCCCATCAGGATATGGTGCCTGCTGCCGCCCCCGGAGTGGAACACGATTTTCTCAAAGATCCCATACAGCCGGTGGTGCGTGCCGGCAGAATTTTCGGCAGCGGCACCTCCCTGGGCGCAGATGACGGCATAGGCATAGCCCTGGCTCTGGCCCTGCTGGCCGATGACACTCTGGAGCATGGTCCCCTGCGTGCTGTATTTACCGTAGCCGAGGAAACCACCATGCTGGGCGCCCAGCATCTGGATCCCCGGCATCTGGACGGCGCTTATCTGATGAACCTCGATTCAGAGGATGACGGTTATATTTTCATTGCCTCGGCAGGCTCACAGGACATTTATGTCACCTATGCCCTGTCCTCCCGCGGGCCTATGCCTGCAGACTGCACCGGCCTGCGCCTGCGCCTGACCGGTCTGTCCGGCGGTCACAGCGGCACTGATATTCACCTGGGGCGCGCCAATGCCATAGTGCTGCTGGCCTCCCTGCTGTCGGCCATGACCGACCGCTGCGATTATTTCTATCTCTCCTCCCTTACCGGCGGTACCGTACGCAATGCCATACCCAATCAGGCTGAATTTACCCTGGCCCTGCCGCGGGCGGATCTGGAGGGCTTCAAGCAGGATCTGCTCATAGAATTTGCCAAATACCAGCTGCTGTATGCAGACACAGACCACAATATGAGTTTGGAGCTGCATGAGGCCTCCCCTGACGGGGTGCTGTCCTTTGAGGAAAGCTGCGAGATTTTAAGCCTGATCACCTCGCTGCCCAGCGGCCCGGAGCGCTTCTTCCCCAAGGCCCCGGAAATAGTGGAAACCTCCTGCAATCTGGGAGTGATAGAAACCACCAAGGAAGAGGTGAAAATCACCCTGCTGGCCCGCTCCCTGAGTGAATTTGCCCTGGAGAACATGGTACAGAAAATTCAGAATCTGTGCCTGCTGGTGGATCAGACCGATCTTACGTCCCCGCGCGGAGAAAGACCGTGGCAGTCTTCAGCCGACAATGATTTAATCCGGGCTTTGTGCCGCAATTACCATCAGGTGACCGGCCGGGAAATGCAGGTCACCGCCCTGCATGCCGGTCTGGAGACTGCAGCCTTTGCCGAAAAGAACCCGGAACTGCAGCTGGCTTCCTTGGGCCCCACTGTCACCCATCCGCATTCTTTTTCAGAAAGCTGCGACATTGAGGCCGTGAAGACGGCTTATCATATGCTGCGTCAAACCTTAGCTGAGCTTTAGAGAATTTGTAGTAAAGGAAAATTATGCGTCAAAACACCACTTCGCCGCGTCCCAATCTGCCTTTTCAGTGTTTTCACACCAGTACGGCGCCGGACGCCAATGCTGAAAATGTAGTGCTGTTCGTCAGAGGAGCCGCCGCTGCACGTCTTGACTGCCAGCTGGCCTCCTTTGCTCAGCACGAGCCTGCCTTCACACCCATGCGTTATACCGGCTCGCGTTCCGGCATTCACCGCTTTGAGGCCCCGCTGCCTTTTGATGCGGGCTCAAACATGCAGTTCTACGGCTTTAAGATCCTGCTTAAAAGCCAGGACGGCGAAAGTGTCACCGACGCAGTCTGGTACAGCTCGCTGGGCATGTCCCGCGAGTGCCCGCTGCGGCAGCACTGCTTTGCCATAGAAAAGGAAAATCAGCATCCTGATTTTGTGCCCGATCTGATCTTCTATCAAATCTTCCCCGACCGCTTTGCCTCCTCCCGCGGCTGTTTCACCATAGATGCCCAGCGTTATCCTGCCGATGAGCCCATACATGCCAATGAGTTCGAGTACAAGGATCTCAACAGCGTACACTGCGGCGGCGATTTGGACGGCATTACAGCCATGCTGCCCTATATCCGCGGCCTGGGCTGCGACGGCATCTATCTGACCCCTATCTTCAAGGCTCCTTCGGTGTCCAAATACGATACCGAGGACTATGATCTCATAGATCCGCACTTTGGCGGCAATGGTGCCTTAAAGCGCCTGCGCGCGGCCACCCTGGGCTATGACATGTGCCTGCTGCTTTCCGGTGTCTTCAATCACACCGGCCACCTGCATCCCTGGTTCGACCGTCAGGAGCGCACCGGCAAGGGCGCCTGCCATCATGAGGACAGTCCCTTCCGCGATTACTATACCTTCAGGGAAAATGAGGAGCCCTGCTACTGGAACAACTCCCCGGCCCTGCCCAAGCTCAACTACGCCTCCCGCAGCGTGCGTCAGGCCATGTACAAGGATCGCAACAGCGTGCTGCAGAAGTGGCTGCGCCTGCCCTACGGCATTGACGGCTGGTGCCTGGATGCCGCCTCGCATATAGGTGATGACGGCACAGCCAGAAATAATGTCCGCCGCCTGCATCAAATGTGTGAATCCGCCCGCAGCACTCACCCCGGCTGCCTGATGCTCGGTCAGTTCAGCAGTGATGCCCGCTATGCCCTCAATACGGACAACAATCTGGACGGTGCAGTCAATTACACCGGCTTTATAGGTCCTATGCGCGCCTTCTTCGGCGGAGTGGATTTAAAGGGCATTCCTGTACCCTATACAGGCGAGGATCTGCGCCGCACCATGGAAAATTATGCCGTGGGCATGACGCAGCAGGTCAAGCTCTGCATGCTCAATCAGCTGGACAATCACTCCCTGCCGCGTTTCTTCCACATCATAGGCGGAGAGAAGAATCTGTATCTGGCCGCCCTGGCCGTGCTCTACACCTGGCGCGGCATTCCCTGCGTCTATCAGGGCGATGAACTGGGCGATGTGATCAACACTCATGAGATCGGCCCGCGCTCGCCTCTGCCCTTCAAGGCCATGTCTGATCATCATGTCAGCCCCTACAGTGCCAAGGTACAGGAAACCATGACCAGACTGGCGGCCATGCGCCGTGCCAATCCGGCCCTGACCATGGGCTCCCTGGTCTTCATCTGCGCCGGCGGTGCCTATTTCGGCTACATCAGGCAGTACAAGAACCGCTTTGCCATAGTGCTGGTCAATGCCTCCCGCCAGAGCGTGAAGATTGAGCAGGGTTCCATACTATTCCCTCTGCTTTCGGCCATGTATCTGCCTACAGATGCCGCCGCAGATCTCAGCGGCACCGACAGCGGCGAGAGCCTGCTCATTCCGCTGTCCGGCCGCAATGTCCGCCGCACCGATCATGGTGAAGGTCTGGAAGGCCTCTACGAGATGCTCGCCCGCGAGGATCTGCAGATCAGCGCCTTTGGCTTTACCCGGGACACCGATCAGTTCCAGCATGATTTTGCCGCTGAACTCACCGCCGGTCACACTCTCACCATCCCGGCCCGTACCACCATAGTGGTCAACAATGCCCCACAGGCGGAAAGTGATGGCGGAGAAGCACTGCAGACCGGACTGGAGGGACTGTAATGGCCTTATCCTTCAGAGGCAGGAAATTAAAACTGAGTGCAGCCGTCGCCGCCTTGTGCCTGGCTGCTGCAGCCTGGGCCGTACCGGCGCAGGCCGGCTTGTTTGATTTTTTCAACTCAAATGGTAAGGAGCAGGGCCCAAATCTGCAGATTGACATAGATGCGGTCAAACAAGGCGTGCTGCCGCAGTACAGCACTACCGTGCGAGTAGGCCCCGGACTGGAGCACTATTTTGACTGCACAGAGCGCAGCGGCAGCTGGAGTGCGGCCGTATCGCCGCGGGCTGAGCATCTGGTCTATTTCCGCTGCCGCCTCAAATCCCTCTCCGTGAATCTTAAGGATTTGGGACTGCTGGAAAGCCTGGGCACCATATCCTCCATGCTCAATATGATGATCGAAAGCCGCGGCCGCGGTAATGGTCAGAGCCTGTCCGAGGCCGGAGATCTGGTCAAAAAAGCCTCCTCCGAACTGCAGGGCGTGGATCTTAAGGCCGGCTTCGTCATGAGCGTGGTGGAGCCGGGGAAGTTTGAGCCCCATTCGCTGCAGCTGACCCTCAATTATCCTGCCGGCAGTGCCGATTTTGCTCTGGAGCTGGATAAATTCGGCCGCATTCTGCGCGATGAGGCCATCTTCAAGGATGGCGGTGATCCTGAGCTGCTCAAGCTGATCGCCAGTATGCCCATGCTCTACCGCAGCACCCTGCAGCAGCAGTCTGAAGGTTCGCTGTAACCACTCCCTCCGGATATGGCAAGGCGCCGCCTGCAGTGCAGGCAGCGCCCTCTTCAATCCCAAACAACCAAGACCATTTCAGCTCACAGCATCAGGTGGGGATCTGAGCCTGGTGCTGCACTCTTGGGGTCTTATTAGTCCTTGATGCGGATGAAATAATTGGCCAGCATGGCAGTTACGCCGCCGGCGGTAATGCCGGAGGAGAAGATGCCCTTGATGACATCAGGCATATGCTGCAGCACATCAGGCACCATCTCCACGCTGAGACCTATGGAGAAGCTCAGGGCCATTACCAGCACGGCCTTGCGGTCAATGCGCTGGGAAGCAATGATGCGCATGCCGGAAGCGGCTACAGTGCCGAACATCAGCAGAGTGGCGCCGCCCAGTACAGGATCGGGCATCAGGGAGAAGACCACGCCCACCACCGGGAACAGGCCGAGCAGGATGAGCAGACCGGCAATGTAGTAGCCTACATAACGGCTGGCCACACCGGTGAGCTGAATCATGCCATTGTTCTGGGCAAAGATGGAGTTGGGGAAGGAATTGAGCACGCCGGCCAGAGCGGAGTTAAAGCCGTCGGCCAGAATACCGCCTGAAGCCCTCTTCATAAACGCCGGGCCTTCCACCGGCTGACCGGAAATCATGGAGTTGGCGGTAATATCACCATAGGCTTCTATGGCAGTGATGAGATACACAATACCCAGAGCCACTATGGAGGACAGCTCAAAATCTATGCCGTACTTAAAGGGAATGGGTACATTCAGGCTGGCAAAGCCTGAGGCCTGGGAAAAGTCCACCATGCCCAGGAACCAGGCCACCACATAGCCTATGATGATGCCGAGCACAATGGAGCTCATGCGCAGATAGCGGTTGGAGCTGCGGTTGAAGAACAATATGGAGACCAGCACCAGGGCGGCAATACCCAGATTCCGCAGGGAGCCAAAGGAGCCGTCGGCCATGGCGCCGTAACCGCCGCCGCAGGCATTGATGCCTACCTTGATGAGGCTCATACCGATCAGGGTCACCACTATACCGGACACCAGCGGAGTGATGATGCGGCGGGTGTACTTCAAGAAGCGGGAGATCACCATTTCCACCACGGAGCCGGAGATCACTGCACCTATGATGACGGACAGACCACCGGTCATGCCGGCGGCAATAATGGGTGAAATAAAGGAGAAGCTGGTACCCTGAATGCAGAGCAGACCGCAGCCTACAGGGCCTAAGCGCCGGCACTGAATAAAGGTGGAAATACCGGAGGCAAAAAGCGACATGGAGACCAGATAGGAGGTGATCTCCAGATCCCAGCCCAGGGCGCCGGCTATGATGAGCGGCGGGGTAATGATGGCCACGAATATGGCCAGCAGATGCTGCACGGCGGCAAAGATGGCATCCTTGAAGGGAGGTTTGTCCTCCAGGGCATAGATCAAATCAGCCTTATAGGCCTCGTAGGAAAGCGTCCCGCCTTCCTGCTTTAATTCCTGTTTTTGCTGTTCCATGAGTTATCCATGAGTTTGCTGAAAAAAATAAAACACCGCCGCCTGTCCCGGAGGGGGCAGACGGCTGACTTCGCAGGACACTGCTGCAGCCATGATTTGGCTGCAGCTGATGAAAACTTATCCCGGAGAGGGGATGAAAACCGCGCTGACTGCTGCCGCAGGGCCGCATCATCAGTGGGGCTTAATCGGCAAAGGTTATGGTGCAGTTGTCCAGACTGGTGATGACGGCCAGAGACTCTACTCTGATGCCGTGCTCCCTTAAATAATCACCGCCGTGCTGAAAGGACTTCTCAATCAAAAAGCCCATGCCGGCAATCTTAGCTCCGGCATTTTCCACCAGATCTATAATGCCCCGGGCAGCATTGCCATTGGCCAGGAAATCGTCTATGAACAGGATCTTGTCGCCAGGCTGTATGAAATCCCGGGAGCAGCAGACATCGTAGCTGCGGTTCTTGGTAAAGGAAAATACGGTGGTGGTGAGCATATTGTCCATAGTGGACGGCTTCTTCTTTTTGGCAAAAACCACCGGCAGATGCAGCAGAAAACCCAGCATGATGGCCGGAGCGATACCTGAAGCTTCTATAGTCAGGATCTTATTGTATTCAATATCGGCAAAACGCTTGATGAATTCAACGCTCATCTGCTCGAGCAGATCGGGATCGATTTGATGATTGATAAAACCGTCGACCTTTAAAATGCCACCCTCCAGGCATCGGCCGTCCTTTAAGATGCGCTCTTTAAGCGTCGAAAAGCAGGAATTGCCGCTCATGTGTTTACCGCCTCTTTTTGCTTAAAAAAATTTGGGCTATTTTACTCCAATACCGGCAAACTGCAGCACTCTGCCTGCAAAAAACACCGCCCCGGCCTGTTTTAAGGCACAGCGGTGAAGATCGAAGAGGATTTTGCCGCCTCAGAGCGTGCCGCCGGCAGCCAAATTAAAAAAAGGAGAGTTTCCTCTCCTTTCGTGTGCTCGGCATGGGCACGATTTACTTTTACTTTCTTTTTACTTTAACAGCTGTCCTGCCCGGCCGGCTGAGCCGGGCTGAAGCTGCCGTCAGGATTTGACAGCAGGCTCTGCGGCTTCTGCCTGCTCGGGCTCTGCCGGCAGGTTTTCATCCAGCGCGGCTTCACTTTCAGTAGTAATGGCAGCCGGCACCACCTGAGTTTGCATAGGCACCTGTTCCACTGCCGTATCCACCTGACTGCCGTGCACCAGCTGGGACAGTGCCCGCTCGAGCATGGCTACGGCCACATAGCGGTTGGCCGTGTCGCGTATGGCCTGCAGGAAGGTCAGATACATTTCAGAGGAGTGCATGCTCACATGGGTGCGGCCAATGCGGTCCACCAGTTCAATCTGGCACTTGTCCACATCGCGGTTGAGCTTCTTGCCGTGTTTGATAAAGGCCTCTACATTATCGCGGGCCGGATTGGCTGCTATTTGATGCATGTCCTCGGACATGGTCTTGAGCCGGCGCAGCAGATCATACAGGCTGTCATGCAGTCCGCCGCCGAATATGGTATGGCGGTTGGCCACATGGGAGACGGCCTGATCTATGCAGTAGCGTATGGACTTGGAGGCTTCACGCATGTTGGAGAAGGTCATATAGAAGAAGTGCTTGGCATTGATGGTGCCGGCAGCCTCCTGATCTGAATTTTTCTCCAGAGCCAGCGAGTAGTACTCCGCCCTCTCGCGGGAAATCTGATCCTGCACATTGGAAGCCTTGTTGCGGGCCTTGCGCAGCTGGAACTCATTGTCGTCAAAGAAGGCTTCCAGGGCGCGCTCCAGGCACAGGATGTTGCTGTCCAGGTACTTGGGCACGGCAGCAGATACGGCGGAGAGGATCTTGGTGTTGTCACCGTGGGCGTCGATCACTGAGGCTACAGTCTCGGAGGTCTTCTGCTTGACGAAGTTGCTCTTGATGATCACCAGCACGGCTACGCACATCATCAGGATCATGGCCGGCATGCCGAAATTAAAGAAGATCAGCGCAATCACAAAGGCCTGGGTAAAGGCACACAAACCGGTGAGGAACCAGCCGGCAATCACGGTGATCACACCGGAAATACGGAACACGGCACTCTCGCGATCCCAGGCACCGTCGGCAAAGGAAGAGCCCATGGCCACCATAAAGGTTACATAGGTGGTGGACAGCGGCAGCTTCAGGGAAGTGGCCGAGGCAATCAGGATGGAGGCTATCACCAGGTTAATGGAGGCGCGCACGTAGTCAAAAGGCAGAGGAACTTCACCTTTTTTGACCGGGACCTTGCGGTAGCGCATGGCAAAGAAAGCCAGCACCGGCCGCGGGATCATATTGTATACGGTGCGGGAAATGGACAGACCCAGACGGGTGACCAGACGGCCGGGCACGGTGGCGCCGAACTGCTCATGCTCGCCGCGGGTGGAGCTGGACAGATTGATGGAGGTCTGAATAACCCGGCGGGCCTTGCGGGAAGTCCACAGGGTGATCACCATGATCACGCCGGCCAGTCCCAGATAGAAGGTGGGCGTATGGGTATTGTCATTGAGGCTGTCCATGATCAGATCTTCCGCCCCGGCACCTGAGGCCGCCCAGGTCTGATAGCTGTCCAAAGCCGCCAGCGGTACACCCACAAAGTTCACCAGATCGTTGCCGGCAAAGGAGAAGGCCAGGGCAAAGGTGGCGCTTAAGATAATGATCTTGAAGACATTGAATTTCAGCAGGACCAGGATCTGTGCCAGCACGGTAAAGCCTATGAACAGGGCCCACAGCAGGGTATTGGTATTGTCCTCAATGAACTGTATGTATTCAGGCTTCATGAAGGAGGCACCCTTGGCGCCCTTCATGATGAGGAAGTAGACTATGGCGGTGACCGAAAAACCGGTGAAGATGCCGCCCAAATACGTGACTGAGCGCTCCAGTCTGAAGGAGAAGAGCAGACGGCAGAAGAACTGCACCACCATGCCGGAGACAAAGGCCACGGCCACGGAAATCAGAATGCCTGACACTATGGTCAGCGAGCGGTCTGCCTTGATGAAATCGAAAATCTCGGCCATGGACTGACCGTCACTGTAAAGCTTGAACACGGCCGCGCAGGTGGAGGCACCGAGCAGCTCAAAGATAATGGAAACAGTGGTGGAAGTGGGCAGACCGAGGGAATTGAAAACGTTGAGGAGGAGTACATCGGAAATCATCACCGCAAAGAATAAGGTGATCACTTCCCTAAAGGTAAACAGCTCCGGATGAAACACGCCGCTGCGGGCTACTTCCATCATACCGGAGGAGAAGGTGGCACCGAACAGTACACCCAGCGAGCCTACCAGCAGAATGACTTTCAGGGAGGATATTCGGCTTCCAATGGCTGAATTGAGGAAGTTCACTGCATCATTGCTCACGCCCACAAACAGGTCTATGCAGGCCAGCATCAGCAGGAACACAACCAGCACGATACAAAATTGATCGAACATAGTGATTCCACTACTTTAAATTGAACACATCCATACATTTTAACAAAAAATGATCATCAGGCGCGCAGCGGGGCTGTACAGGCGTGATCCTAGGCCTAAACTGCCGGCTTTTCTCCCTGCCTGACGATGATGTGCACTTTACGCGGACAAACTCAATTTTCAGTGAAGACTTTGTAAAATCCATGTAAAGTTTTTACCTGAAGTTCACCCGCTTTTTACCGCCGCTTTACCTGCAGGGGCTGATACACTTTTCTCTCTTCTCCCTGCTGCCGAAACCGCCTGGCAGAACGGATTTTGGTCCTTCTCAGAATTTTGTTGATGACCCTTTTTGCAGCTCAATCTGACTTT
>CAYRIZ010000064.1:0-11147 GCA_964424565.1 uncultured Enterobacterales bacterium | reverse complement strand
CATTGCGTCCAGGCTGTTCAGTGGTTACACTACAAACAGCCCGGATTTTAGGTTACTAAAATATATTCCTCGCCAAAAACCCGGGCTCTGCAGACTGCCGAGGCCGTGCTCAGCCGCCTGGGCTCGCCTCTGCCGCCGCTGCAGCAGCTGCGGGAATTGACCCCGGCAGGCGATCCGCAGGCTGCCCTGGAGGAGGCCATATACTGCGGCAGCAACGCTGATGAAATCCTGCTTGTTTCGCATATTCCTCTGGTCTATCGCATGGCGCAGGAGCTGTGCCCGGGGGCGGAAATCCCCTGTTTTGTGACTGCAGCCGCATTAATTGTGGAGGAAAAGGAGGGTCGCTGGCGGATTAATTCATTTGTGACCCCGCGGGGAGATGATTCCTTTGATCTGTCCTGCAGGATGTAAAAATATCAGCTGATATTGATAATTTGTATCATGTCGCTGTTGGTTTTCTGCTGCCTTCTGCTTATCATGAGTTTAAAAAGTTAAAACATAAGGAGTAGAAGACATGCGTATTTTCAAAAAATATGCCCCGCTGCAAATTGCCCGTTATGTAAGGCTGTGGTTTAAGGGAGACTTCTTTATTCAGGGAGTGGGAGTTTTCCGTTTTGACGGCGGCAAAGTAATCATAGAGGACGGTCAGGATGCCGAGGTCCGCCGTATAGGCCGGGAGATCAATTCCTCCATAGATTCCATCCCTCTGGCCTACGCCTGATATCCCTCCCCTGAGATCTGTCTGCTGCAAAAAAGGCACGCTGCAGTATAATTGCAGAATGTGCCTTTGGTTTATTAAGGAAATTTATGCAGCCAGATCTTCATGCTCTCCATAAGCTGCTTGACAATCTGCCTACTGCCGCAGAAATAGAGCAGGCCGTCACGCGGGAGCTTTTTACCGTGCAGGATGTAGTGCGCTACTGTGTCTCCTGCTTTTCAGCCCATCATATCTACGTAGGTCACGGTACGGACAATTACTGGGATGAGGCCCTGGAAATAGTGCAGGCAGTGATGCATCTGCAGCCTCCCTGCGATGACAGCACACTGTCCTCCCGTCTGACCTTAAAAGAGCGTGAGCTCATAGCCCGCATCGTCAATTTACGCATCTTCAGACGCCTGCCGGTGCCTTATCTGACCCACCGCGCCTTCTTCTGCGGTCATGAATTTTATGTGGACGATCGGGTGATCATCCCGCGCTCGCCCATAGCTGAATTAATCGAGCAGGGCTTCAGCCCGTACCTGGACCGCAATCCCGGCCGGGTGCTGGACATGTGCACAGGATCCGGCTGCATAGCCATAGCCATAGCGCTGCACTTTGATGAAGACACCGAGGTCGATGCCGTGGACATTTCGCCTGAGGCTTTGGAAGTGGCATCTATCAATATTGCCGGCTACGGTCTGGAAAATCAGGTCACTCCTATCCTCAGCGATCTCTTCTCCGCGCTGCCCCGGGGGGATAAATACGATCTCATAGTAGCCAATCCTCCTTATGTGGATGCCCGCGATTTGGCCGAAATGCCTGAGGAATACCGGGCCGAACCGGCCCTGGCCCTGGGATCCGGTCCGGACGGTCTGGACTGCGCCAAGCGCATTTTGGCCCAGGCTTCGGACTTTTTGACCGAAAACGGCGTACTGGTAATGGAAGTGGGCAATTCAGCCGATGCCCTGTGCGATGAATTCCCGCAGGTGCCCTTTCATTTCGTGGATTTAAAACGCGGCGGTACAGGAGTATTTCTGCTCGGCGCCGAGCAGCTCAAGGCCTGTCAGGAACTGTTTGCCGCGGCCGCAGCGGGGGAGGATGTTTATGGCAGCTAATACTTTCGGGCGTATTTTTACCGTTACCACCTGCGGAGAGAGCCACGGTCCGGCGCTGGGCGCCATAGTGGACGGCTGTCCGCCGCGGGTACCTCTTGATGAGAGCATGCTGCAGCGCGATTTGGATCGCCGCCGTCCCGGCTCCACCCGTTACGGCACCCCGCGCAATGAGCCCGATCAGATCCGTATTATCTCCGGAGTGTTTGAGGGCCTGACCACCGGCACGCCCATAGGCCTGCTCATAGAGAATACCTCACAGCGCTCGGCTGATTATTCAGCCATCAAGGACGCCTACCGTCCCGGGCATGCCGACTTTACCTATGATCAGAAGTACGGCATCCGCGACTATCGCGGCGGCGGCCGGTCTTCCGCTCGGGAAACGGCCATGCGCGTGGCCGCCGGTGCCATAGCCAAGCAGGTGCTGCATTACTTCTTCGGGGTGACGGTGCAGGGCTGCACCACGGCCATAGGCGAGCTGCACACCGATCGCTTTGACCCGCAGGCGGCTTTGGAAAATCCCTTTAATTTTGCCGATCCGTCCATGTGCGAGCAGCTCGGCGCCTATATAGATCAGCTGCGGCAGGAGCAGGACAGCTGCGGCGCCGTAGTGGAAGTGCGGGCACAGCATGTGCCTGCCGGCTGGGGCGGCCCGGTATTTGAGCGCCTCAATGCCGAAATCGCCCATGCCATGATGTCCATCAATGCCGTCAAGGGCGTGGAAATAGGCGACGGTTTTGCCCTGGCCGCCATGCGCGGGACGCAGGCCCGCGATGAAATGACCAAGGAAGGCTTTTTGTCCAATCATGCCGGCGGCATATTGGGCGGCATCAGCACGGGGCAGGAGATCCGCGTCCGCCTGGCGCTTAAGCCCACCTCCAGCATCATGACCCCGGGGCGCAGCTTAAACCGCTTTGGGGAGGAGATTTCCGTAGTCACCCGCGGCAGGCATGATCCCTGTGTAGGCATCAGGGCTGTGCCTATAGCCGAGGCCATGCTGGCCCTGACGCTGCTGGATGCAGCCATGGCGCAGCAGGCGCAGTGCTCCTTTACCTACCCGGAGCAGTGAGGCGGCAGGTAAGGCGCGATCTCAGGTTAAGCATAAAAAGCAGAAAGAGGAGTTACATCATGGACTGTCTTGATACCTTGTTTTCCCATCAGTCAATCCGCCGCTTTACCGCCGGCACCCTCAGCGATGAAGAGGTGCTGAATATCAAAAAAGCGGTGATGCAGACCTCCAGTGCCTGCTTTTATCAGGTGGTGCGGGTGATCCGCATTACAGAGCGCAGTCTGCTGGAGCAGATAGGGGCGGTCTCCGGCGGTACCATGCAGCTGGCCGGGGCTCCGGAGTTCTGGCTGTTCTGCCTTGATTACTCCATTCTGCGCCGCTGCGCTGCCCTGCCTGAGAAGCTGCCTTTCTCCTTGTTTTTCCACGGCGTCAATGACTGCTCCATGGCCTGTCAAAATGCCCTGACTGCAGCCGAGGCCCAGGGGCTGGGCGGGGTGGTCATAGGCGGCTTCAAGCGGGATACAGCTGCAGTCTGCCGCATCCTGCAGCTGCCCTGCGGCATGGCCCCGGTGATTGGCCTGGTGCTGGGCCGGCCGGATGAGACAGCCCGGGAGGCGCAGAAACCGCGCCTGCCTGTGGACTGGGTAATTCAGGACAACAGCTGGAGCGACAAATTCACGGCTGAGGAATTTGCCGCCTACAATGAGCGCTTCCGCGACTACTGCCGCAGCCGGGCCTACAATCAGGAAGACAAGACCTGGGCTGAAGCCTGTGCTGCCATGCTCTCCCGGGGAGACACGCAGGCGCAGCTGCTGCAGTTCTACCGGGAACAGGGCTTTGAGTTTGCCTGACCCGCAGAAGCGAGGAAGCAATGATAGAAGCAAGGCAGAAACAAATTCTCGACTACTTAAAGCTGCATAATCTGGTCACGGTGGAGGAGCTGTCCGCCCTGACCGCGGTGTCCACGGCCACCATCCGCCGGGATTTGGTGCGCCTGGACAAGGCCGGACTGATTTACCGGGTGCACGGCAGCGTATCCTTAAACCGCTTTGTACAGCAGCAGCCCAGTACCTCGGAGAAGATCTCACAGCATCACGAGGAGAAAAGCCGCATAGGCATCAAAGCCGCCTCCCTGGTCAAAAACGGGGATTCCATAGTGCTCGATGCTGGCACCACCACTTTGGAGATTGCCAAAAATCTGCAGGCGGAAAATTTAACGGTGATTACTCCCGATCTGCATATAGGGCTCTTTCTGACCACCATGGGCCGCTGCCGGGTCTTTGTCACCGGCGGTCCGGTGGACAACAAGAGTCAGTCCTGCATAGGCGATGACTGCATTGAGCAGCTGCAGAAATTCTGCCCCAGCCTGGTCTTTATGGCCTGCAATTCCTTTATGCTCGACACCGGTCTTACCGCTCCCACCTACGAAAAAAGCCGGGTCAAACAGGCTCTGTCCCAGATCCGCGCCAAAAAAATATTGACGGCCGACAGCAGCAAATACGGGCTGTCCAGCACCTTTAAGGTCTGCCCGCTGGAGATTTTCGACACGGTGATTACAGACAAGGCTCTGGACAAGAAGTACTGTGCCGAAATCTCCTCCCTGGAGCACACCAGGCTGGTTTTGGTGTGACCGCCCTCAAACTGCAAAAAATAAGGCAGACTGCCTAAAGTCCGCCTTGAGTTGAGAGCGTTATAAGGTTTAAACGGCCTTGCCGGCTGCTGCAGCTTAGAACCAGAAAATATCCAGCAGCAACACCTCCACAATGCCTATGGCCCAGGCAATGGTGGTAGGAATGGACCAGACCAGAATCTGCTCCTTTACTTCCCTGACGCCCAGCATACGGTTGACCACCCAGAACATGCTGTCATTGAAGTAGGAGAAGAACAGCGAGCCCACGCAGCAGGCTATGGCCCCGAACACAGGATCCACACCGGCGGCTATGACTATGGGGGCGGAAATACTGGCGGCAGTGGTCATGGCCACGGTACCCGAGCCCTGAATGAAGCGCATCACGGTGGCTATCACCAGCGGCAGGATAATGATGGGGATGCTGGCTGAGGCCAGCCCCTGGGCCATATAGGTACCCAGACCGGAGTCCTTGATGATCTGCCCCAGGGCACCGCCGCCACCGGTGACCAGCATGATGACGCCTGCCTGGGCCATGCCTTTTTCCATTTCAGCCAGAGCAGTGTGCCGATCCAGGCGGCGGGCCAGGGTAAAGATGGAGAGGAGCACGCCTATGCCTACGGCCACTATGGGCTGACCGAGGAAAATGAAGAAGGCCATGGGACCGGAGGTGAAGCCCAGGGCAGAGGAGACAGTGTTGATCAGGATCAGCACTATGGGAAGCACCAGCGGGGCAAAGGCCTCAAAAGTACCGGGGACCTTTGAGAGATCTTCCTGGAGCAGGGAGGAAAAATCAGGCCGGCAAGGCGGCACATCCACTATTTCGCCCTGTTCATTGGGGATGCGAAAAAGTTTCCTGGGGATATAATACTTGGCATAAAGAAGACAGCCTAAGGTCATAGGTATGGACAGCACCAGGGCCACGAGAATGAACTGACCCACGTCTATGTTGAATATACCGCAGACACCCAGCGGCCCCGGGGTAGGGGGCACCATGGTGTGCGTGATGACCAGGCCGGCACCCAATGCGACGCCAAGGCCGATGACGGATTTCCTGACTGCCTGTGATATGGCTTTTGCGATAGGTGAGAGGATCACGAAGCCGGAATCACAGAAGATGGGAATGGACACAAAGAACCCGGTCAGAGCCATGGCGTCCTCTTCCCGCTTTTGACCGAACAGCCGCAGGAAGGTAAAGGCCATGCGTTTGGCCGCACCGGTGGCCTCAAAGATCTGCCCCATGATCACGCCGAAGCCGATGATAATGCCTATGCTGCCCAGCGTACCGCCGAAGCCGGTGGTAATGGAATTGGTGATACTGACGGTCTGACCGTTGATCACCGTATTGGTCAGGGGCATGCCGCCTATGAGACCTACTATGATGGTACACATAATCAAAGCTATGAAGCTTTGAATTTTGGTCTTCAATATTACATAGATGAGAAAGACAATGCCGATCAGCAGACCGATCAGCATGCGATCTCCACTCAAGCCTTCTATCATATGCACTCTCCTCAGGCCCTCACCTCACAAGATGAAGGCCTCGTTGTGTGTCAGCGGGTGAAATAGGGGGCATATCTGGCGGCCAGCACTATGGCTTCAATCATGCTGACGGCACTGACTATGCCCTTTCCTGCAATATCAAAGGCCGTACCATGATCTACTGAGGTGCGCAGAATAGGCATGCCATTGGTTACAGAAATCGTGCGCTCAAAGTCCAGGGTCTTGGTGGCTATGTGGCCCTGATCGTGATACAGGGACAGCACGGAGTTGAAGCGGCCGCAGGCGGCCAGATGGAAGACGCTGTCCGCCGGCACCGGACCGGCCACGGCATAACCCATCTGCTGCAGCTCCTCCACAGCCGGGGCAATTTCATTTACCTCCTCCCAGCCGAACAGGCCGTGCTCGCCTGAATGCGGATTGAGCCCGGCCACAGCCATGGTGCCTTCAGTCACGCCCAGCCGGCGCAGGGCCTCGGTGCAGCGCTGTACATAATCTATGATGCGGTCCTTTTTGATTTGTCCCAGCATCTGCAGCAGGGACAAATGGCGGGTCAGGAAGAACACCCGCAGGCCGCGGGTCTCGAACATGGTCAGCGGATCTGCCGTATGGGTCAGGGCCCCGAAAATTTCTGTATGTCCTATAAAGGGCACGCCGCCGGCATGCAGGGATTCCTTGTTGATGGGGGTGGTGGCCACGGCATCCACCTTGCGCTGCATGGCCAGCTCTATACTGCGGGCTATATAGGCATAGGCGGCTTTGCCGCACATGCCGCTGACGCGGCCGTAGGCAAACTGCTCCATGTCCACATTGTCAAGATCTATAAGGTTGAGTATGCCGGGGGCAAAGTCAGCCTCACTGACCTGATTGATTGGCTTAATCTGCAGATCGGCTCCTACCAGATCCACTGCCTGCTGCATCACCCGGCCGTCGCCTATGGCTACCACCCTGGCACAGGCGGCAACCTCGGGACTGACCAGCGCCTTGACGGTAATTTCCGGTCCTACGCCTGCAGGATCACCGGTGGGTACTGCAATAATCGGCTTGGTCATAAATGCTCCTTAGAAATAAACTTAAACTCAGATATAAAGACTTTTTTTCAAATAGTTGATGCACTGCACTATGGCATCGCTGCCGCCCTGACTGCCGCCCTTGGTGATGATCTGCACCCCCTGAAAAGGCCCGTCCATAAAGGTACCGAAGGCGGCCAGCGGCAGTACCTCGGCCTGCAGATCTATGCCTGAGGTCTGCACCTTGCGGCATACGGCCACGGTAATGTCGCCGCCGCTGCTGTAGATGCCGCGGAAATCCGGAGCCTGCTGCAGAATGCGCAGGGTGATCTCCCCAAAGGCGTCATTGATCAGGGAGGTGACTTCATCCAGGCTACAGTGGTAGCGCTGCAGATAGGGGGTAAAGTTGATGCGTTTTTCCGGCATCAGCCCGTCGCCGGTGACCACGGAAACGGCAAATTTATCGTGGCGGGAGAGAATTTCACTGCAGACGCGCGCTATTTCCGCCTCGCGCCGCTCCGGGCTTTCGATCAGTTCAGCTGTCTGCACCACGGCGCTGTTGAGGCGCTGCGAGAGCATGAGCTCATCCAGCTGCACCTTGGCCAGCGGATGCACCGTGCCGATCACGCCCAGGACCCGGCGGCGGCCGGTACTGCTGCTGCGCGGCGGAATGACCTTGCGGGCATAGGTGGCGGTAAAGACCCCGGGATCCACGGCGGCAATCTTCAGGCCTGAGGTAATGCAGGCATCGGCTATTAATTCCAGATCTTCCTGCGTGAGGCAGTCAAAGCTCAAAATGCGCGCGCCGGCGGCCACGGCAGCCTGCATCTGCTCGGCCAGGGCATGTTTGCCATGCATCAAATCGCGGATGAAAAAGGAGTGAATCTGCAGGCGGCTCTGGGCGGCTACCAGCGGGACAATTTCAGACTGTTTGACCGGGGTTTTGGGATCTATGGCTATATCGGTTTTGTGCAGCAGGGTGCCATGGACCAGCATATAGCCGCCGCAGACCACCCTCCCTGAAGAAGGAAAGGCCGGGGCCAGCACGGCTACGTAGTCGTCCCCCAGGGCATCGAGCATGGCATCTATTTCCGCGCCTATATTGCCGCGCATGGTGCTGTCAATGCGCTTGGCAAAAACGCGGGTTTCAGGACCGGCAAATTTCTGCACGCTCTCCCTGACCCGGCGGCAGGCCTCCTGCGGACTTACGGCCCGGCTGTCGGTAGGACAGATGAGGCAGTCGAGATCTCTGAAATCCTCCTGACTGACATCTGCGGCGTTGAGCACACTCAGCGCCCGGTAATTGAGCTGCCGCAGCAGCACTCCGGTGGCATTGCCTCCGGTCAAATCATCTGCAATAACTATACATTGAGGCATGGAAGATCTCCGGCAGGGATTGGATTGGTGACGTAAATGATTATACAAGATCAAATTGATCGATTTTAAGCATTAAAATGTCACGATGTGAGCACTCTCACGAAAGCCGCCTGTTGTGACAACTGGCCGCAATTGTGCTTTAAAAAGCCGCAAAACCCCTGAAAATTCGAACTTTTTGCCGGCAGTGAGAGGTCTGACCTCTATGTCAGTTGCTTTTTGCAAAATGATTGATTTCGCGCATTTAGTCAGCGGCAGTGGCGGTAGCTGCACAGGCAGACCGGGCGGCAGCGGTGCCCTGAGCGCTTAAACTGCAGACATCCGGGCTTTGTCAGGCTGCAGATTTGTGCAGCAGATCTGCCGGCGGCTGCGCATTTTCAGCTCTGAGCCGGCAGGGGGGGAGGCAGGGGGCGGCAGAGGGAAGGAAGGATAGTCTTTGCCGGCAGGGTAGAGCTAAGAAACGGCTACTGCCGCCCTCAAGCCTTTGCCGGGCGGTGCACACTTTTTGTTTTTTTGTGATGTCAAAGCAAAGGACAAAAGCTATAATTTCTGCATGTAAGCCTGTGACCGGCCCCTGTGGGCGCAGGCCTGGGGAGACATTTTTGTCCCGGAATAAATATAAGGAACGTCTATGACCACCGTAATTAAGCAGCAGGACTTCATCGATTCCATCTACGAGGCCCTGCAGTTCATTTCCTATTATCATCCCCGTGATTTCCTGGCGGCCATGAAGAAGGCCTATGAGCTCGAGCAGAATCCCTCCGCCAAGGCAGCCATCGCCCAAATTCTGGTCAATTCCAAGATGTGCGCCATTGGCCACCGTCCGCTGTGCCAGGATACCGGTGCCGTGACCTGCTTTGTCAAGATTGGTATGGATGTGCGCTTTGAAGGCGACATGACCGTGCAGGAGATGGTGGATGAGGGTACCAGAAGAGCTTACTGCTGCCCGACCAATCCCTTAAGAAAGTCCGTCCTCACCGATCCGGTGGGCAAGCGCGTCAATACCAAGGACAACTCCCCTGCCGTAGTGCATATTGAAATGATCCACGGCGACAAGGTGGAAGTGGCCATAGCTGCCAAGGGCGGCGGGTCTGAGAACAAGACCCACATGAAGATGCTCAATCCTTCAGATTCCATAGTGGACTGGATCCTGCACGAGATCCCGCAGATGGGTGCCGGCTGGTGCCCGCCGGGCATTATTGGCGTAGGTGTAGGCGGTACTCCGGAGAAGTCTGCCATCCTGGCCAAGGAAGCCCTCAATGATCCCATAGACATTCAGGAGCTGATTGCCCGCGGCCCGCAGAATGCCGATGAAGAGCTGCGTCTGGAGCTGTACGACAAGATCAACCGTCTGGGTATAGGTGCCCAGGGTCTGGGCGGCCTGACCACCGTGCTGGACGTCAAGGTCAAGACCTATCCCTGCCACGCCGTATCCAAGGCCACCACCATTATCCCCAACTGCGCCGCCACCCGCCACATCGACTTTGAGCTCGACGGCTCCGGTCCGGCCCACTTCGATCCTCCTTCCCTGGATGACTACCCCGATATTGAGATCGGCGGTGCCTCTGGCGATGTGAAGAGAGTCAATCTGGATACCCTGACCAAGGAAGAGATCGCCACCTGGAAGATGGGTGATACCCTGCTGCTGACCGGTACCATTCTGACCGGCCGTGATGCTGCCCACAAGCGCATCTGCGACATGATTGCCAAGGGTGAGCCGCTGCCTGAAGGCGTGGATTTCCACGGCAAGCTCATCTACTACGTAGGCCCGGTTCCTGCCGTAGGCGATGAGGTGGTAGGCCCGGCAGGTCCCACCACTTCCACCCGTATGGACAAGTTTGTGGAGACCATGCTGGCTGAGACCGGTCTGTTCGGCATGATAGGCAAATCTGAGCGCGGTCCGGCTGCCGTGGAGAGCATCAAGAAGCATGGCGCGGCCTACCTCATGGCTGTAGGCGGTGCCGCCTACCTGGTCTCCAAGGCCATCAAGAGCGCCAAAGTGCTGGCCTTTGAAGATCTGGGCATGGAAGCCATTCACGAGTTTAAGGTAGTAGACATGCCGGTAACCGTGGCTGTGGACTCCCAGGGCAACAATATTCATGCCGTAGGTCCGAAGATTTGGTCTGAAAAGATCAAGGAAATAGGCTTCAAGTATGTCTAATACCTCCCTCCCGCCTTCAGGATCAGAGGGCAGGGAGCCGGAAGGCCTCTGAAGTAAAAGAAAAATCATCAGGCAGCTCAGACGGGCTGCCTTTTGTTATCTGGTATTTGTGCAGCTTTAGGAGATATTTTGATGTTAAGTCATATCAACAGTGCCGAGGCTTTTGATGCCACTGTGCTCGGCGGCCACGGCGTGCAGTTTGCGCTCTTTACTGCCGCCTGGTGTCCTTACTGCAAAGTGCAGGAGCCGCGTCTGCTGGAATGGGAAAAATCCCTGGGGATTAATCTCAATATAGTAGATGTAGATGCAGCCGTCGGGGTGGATGACCGTTACGATGTACAAACCATTCCCTCGCTGCTGATCTTTGTGGCAGGAGAGCTTAAGGATCGGCGCATGATTGCCTATGATCAGCCGGACGAGCTGACAGCCTGGATTAAGTCACAGCTGTGATGTGATTCTGGCAGATCCTGCAGTCTTCCCAGGCTGCAGGGGACCAGGCCCCCGTACTTCAAGCCGGAACCTTTTCCAACTAGGCATCACTTTTTTCCCAGCCATGTGGCTTGCCTGCCTGCTGCCGCCTATTAGCCAAAGACATCGGCATCATAGCCGCTCACCGGATATCGGCATCCAAACAGGGCAAGACAGTTGCGCTGA
>CAYRIZ010000063.1:0-11215 GCA_964424565.1 uncultured Enterobacterales bacterium | reverse complement strand
CATCTTATCATGGCCTTATTTTTTCATTAACGAATTTATGCAATTAAACACTAGGATGTGGTTTGAAAAAGCTGCTGCACAGGAATATGCCGAAGCCCAGTTCTGCCTGGGAGACATGTACTATGAAGGCGAAGGAGTAGACCAGGATTATGCACAGGCACTGCGATGGTTTAAAAAAGCCGCTGCACAAGGAAATGCCGGCGCTCAGTTCAACTTGAGCTATATGTACTATCGCGGCCGAGGCGTGGAAGAGGATGAAGAGCAGGCGCAGATGTGGTTGGAAAAAGCCGCCGCACAGGGGCATGCCGAAGCTCAGTTCAAACTGGGGGAAAAGTACTATGACAACTTTGATTATGAGCAGGCCCTACCGTGGTTGGAAAAAGCCGCCGCACGGGGATATACCGAAGCTAAATTCCAACTGGCAGGCTTGTACTTTGATGGCGAGTACGGCGTAGATCAGGATTATGAGCAGGCACTGCGGTGGTATGAGAAAGCCCTCGAAGATAGAGAGTATGTCGATATCTGGGCTTATTACAGACTGGGATTAATGTGCTATGAAGGCCTGGGCGTGGACCAGGATTATGAGCTGGCCAGACTGTGGTTTGAAGAATCCGCAGCTCAGAGTGATTCCATAGGTCAGGGAGAAGCTCAGTTCAAACTGGGAGTCATGTACTATAAAGGCTTGGGCGTGGATCAGGATTATGAGCAGGCCCGGGAGTGGTTTGAACAAGTTGCCGAAGATGAAAATGCCAACGATCAGGACGCAGCTCAGTTCAAACTGGGTAAGATGTACTATGAAGGCCTGGGAGTGGACCAGGATTATGAGCAGGCCCGGCTGTGGCTTGAAAAAGCTGCCGACCTGGGAAATGACGATGCTCAGCGCTTATTGGAAAAAATGGATGCAGACAAATAAATCTTCCCAGGAAATAGCACAGCCTGGTGATTGAGACAGCTGTACTGCCCTACTGCTGTCTTAGAGGCCCTGCAGGAATAAACTGTGGGGCATTTTTTGCTGATTAGTCAGCAACTCCCGGGACCTTGGTGAAATAAAGGGCAAAAAGATGAATGTCCGGACTGATTTCTATGCGACAATTAATGCTATTTTTGTGTCAAGTAATAGAGGTTGTAGGACAAAATGTTCAATTCCAGTCCGGTACTTAACTTTATTTTTCGCTCCCTGTTGTCAGGATTTTTGATCGGTTTTGGCTGTCTGGTCTATGTAGTCTGCGAAAACCGTTATGTGGGAGCATTTCTGTTTGCCCTGGGGCTTCTGACTATTTTGACCAAGGGCTACTATCTTTATACCGGCCGGGTAGGCGACTGGGTGCCGCGCGATACCCTGAAGCTGCTGCTGATGTTCTGCTGCAATACTGCCGGTACGGCTTTGTGCGCCTACATGTTCACCTTTACCCGTCTGGATCTGTCGGCTGTGGAGACCATAGCGGCCACCAAGCTGCATGACGGTCTGCTTTCGATCTTCATTCTGGCCGTAGGCTGCGGCGCCATGATGCATCTGGCGGTCTTTAATTTCAAAAAGGAGCGCCATCCGCTGTATGTGATCATGCCAATCATGTTCTTCATTATCTGCGGCTTTGAGCACTGTGTGGCCAACTCAGGTTACTTTGCCATGGCCAAAGTGCCGCTCAACTCCGAGCTCTTTATACGTCTGACTCTGATGGTACTTGGCAATGCCGCCGGCTCGCTGATCTTCACCAAGCTCATAGCAGTACCTCTTTCGGCCACCGACACCAGGAAGTCGTCCGAGATGCCCCGGCAGATTTAAGCAGGATGGTAAACCCCGGGGAAAAGGAATTTGCCCGGGTACGATCCGGCACAGAAGGCCCAGCCTTCATACTAAATGCAGAGTGGTACAGGCATGATCTGCTGCTCTGCCCCGGCCGCAGCAGGTGGAGCGGCCGGAGATTTATGCAGGCGCACTCCTCAGATCAAAGGCCGCAGCCGGCGTATGCTCTCACGGCTTACTGGTCCTTTGGAGGTTCATTCTCCATAAACTCAAACAAATCCAGCTGTCTGCCCTCATGGTGGTCAGACTTTTGCTCTTCTTCCCTTACAGTTTGCGGCTGATGGTTGACTATGTCGGCCGGGGAGACAGCTGCAGGCTCCGCTTCTGCGGTCTCTGCCGCCGGAGCCGGCGCTGTTTTTGCTGCAGAGCGCTCGTCAGCTGCTGCAGAGAAGGCAGGATCTGCCGGCATCCGGAATGACGGCACTGCCGCTACAGAGGATGATAATCCTTCAGGAGGAGGGGACTGAAAAGTTTCGCCAGCTACTGCCGTAGCCTGGGCAGTGCAGCCTTCAGGCAGGCGTACTTTATCGTCCACAATGGGCCTTTCTCCGGCAGCCAGCCATGGCTGCGGATATCTTCCTTCGAGGTAAAGCATTACCAGACCGGCATGAGACAGCGGTCTGCTTAGATCCTGATAATTGCAGTTGATATTGTAGTCCAGCAGAATCACCACCCTTTCCTGTACTGCCTGATTGATGAGGTTTAAGGCAGGCTGCACTGCCGGCACATGATCAAGCACCCACTTGTAAACCGGCAGATAAATCAATTCCCGCGCCGTCTTGTAATCAAGCAGTTCCCGGCTGTACAGTCCCTTTTGATGGCCCCGGGGCAGGCCGTTTTGCCGCACCGTACGCTTGAGGTTTTTCATGCTGCTGTTGCCAAAGGAGGCCTGATCTATACCGGCGTATTGAAATACCTTCAGGCCCTGCCAGATCCCTTCCACACAGCAGGCTTTCGCCCCTGGTGAAAAAGGAATGGGGATCCCGCCGTGCGGGTAAAAGGGGCTTAATTTAACCAGCTGCGGATCTGCTGATTTGGATGTCAGATCAAAGATTGCGGCATCGGGAAATTGAGATTGAAGCTTACTAAGGCTCGATCTTTTGTGTCTTATATAAATCATGATGGTATCCGGGGGAACAAAACAGCCCCCTCTGCTGAATTTGCGGCCGTCCGCGCCTGCTGCCGGTCTGAGCCGCTGCCGCTAGAGCAAACTCTCCCTGGTATTATAGTGATAAGCGGCCTTGATGTCGGAAAACGGTATATGTTCCTCCACCAAAATCTCCGCCTGATAATACTTCTTGTAATCGGCAGCCACGTCATAGTATTTCTGCTGGAAAATCTCAAAAGGAATTTGGGCCAGAAAATCAGCTGTATTGCCCAGACGGCAGTCATTTTTGGCGGCATTGCAGTCTGAAAACAGCGTAGTCTGCAGCAGTGCCGTAGCCGCATCCACCTCCAGGATCACCGGCTCGGAGATGCGGCCGTCATTGCGGGCGGCAAACAGCATGGGATGAGCCTGGCAGAAGCTCAGCCGCACTTTATTTTCCAGATGATGCGCCAAATCAAGCCGGCGTGAGGCACTGTCCCCGCCCGGCCGGCTGATGCTGATGTTTTTCTGCTGACAGGCATACCAGGAATACAGACCGTTGTGGGAGATGATGGAACTGAAATTTTCCAGATCGGTGAAATGATAGAACCGCTCTATGCCGCGGGATCTTAAAAACTCCCTGATCTGCCGCAGCCGCAGCAGATCTGCTCCATTCAGCAGTTTGATGCCATGCGCTTCATTAAAGCTTTCAATAAAGGTCTCATCCTGCAGATTATCAAGCCGCCGCTGCCTGGCGGATGCGGATGCAGCAGTCCCGGAAGTCCTGGAGCTGCCCCCTGTTTCCCTGATGATCACCCCAGGTTCGGCCGCAGCGGCTTTCTCCTTCCCGGAAGCTGCAGCCGTCCGGTTTGTCCGGACCCGGGGGCGGGCAGATTGTGCCGCCGGCTGCCGGGCCGCGGGAGTGGCTTTGCTCTGCTTTCTGCCGGCAGTCTGCTGCTCGTCGGTCTGGCGGCTCTGCTGTGGTTTGCGGCCCAGCTCCGGGGCAAAATCCATATGGATCATGATCAGGAGCATGACCAGACAAATAAGCAGTGCAGCCATGACCCCATAACCGCCGGCCCAGACATCTCCTATGATGATGATTACCGGACAAAATACCAGCAGCTTAAATAGAAACCACAGTATTCTCAGAAGAAGATAGATGCTTTTTATTATATGTTTTATTTTTTCCATATTTCTTCTGCCTGCAGTACAGTCCGGGGCTCACTCCCGGACTACTCCCCATCTTCTGAGCTGGGCTTTCGCCTGCTGTACAGCTCCCTGCTCTGCCGTGAGGAGCCAATCCTGTTTTCTGTCCGGCAGGCGGCAGCGCCTGCTATCCCAAATTTAAGGCCAATCGGATTTAACTGCCCTCTGCCGGGGGATTTGTGGGATCAGGCTGCCGTATGTTCCAGACTGTTTAAGGTCTGCTCCAGCTCCCTCAGGGCTTCATCTTTGCTCTGCAGGCGGCAGAAACGGCTGAAAAACTCGGCGGCGGCAGTACTGCTGTGCCGCACAAAGCCCAGATACTGCTTACAGCGGTCCATGACGGTCTTGGGCGGATATGACCAGGCCTCCAGAGTATCCATCAGGGTATAGACCAGCTTTAATTTGTCATAAAGACTCCAGGGAGCGGCTCCCTGCTTAATCATATGGCCAAGATTGGGCTGCATCAGGGCGGCCCGGCCGGTCATCAGCCTGGTACAGCCGGTGAGCTCCATGCAGCGGGCGGCACTGGCGGCATCCACTATATCGCCATTGGCCACCAGGGGGATCCCTCCGGCTTCCTGCTGCAGCTGTCCTATCTGATCCCAGTGCAGACTGTCCTTGCGGTACAGCTCTCGGCGGGTGCGGGCGTGCAGAATGATTTCATCTACGCCGGCTGAGGCCACAGCCCGCACCAGGGCCGGTGCTTCTCCTACGTCGGCAAAGCCCAGGCGCATCTTGACGGAGAGGGTTATATCTGCCGGCAGGGCATCCCGCACACAGGCAGTGATGGAGTGAATGAGTTCAGGCTCCCGCAGCAGCATGGAGCCGGCATGATGTACAAAGCGGGAGGGACAGCCGAAATTAAGATCTATGGCATGGGCTCCCAGTTCCACTGCCCGCCGCGCACTCTGCGCCATCATCGGACCATTGTCGCCGAGCAGCTGCACTCTTACCGGAGTACCGTCGGGGGTACGGCAGTCATGGTGCAGTTCAGGCACATCCCGCAGCAGGGTGCGCCTGGGCAGTACTTCATCCGTGACGCGGATAAACTCGGAAAAGCATTCATCATAGCCGCCTGCCGCGCAGAGAATCTGCCGCAGCGGCGGATCACATACGCCCTCCATCGGGGCCAGGTAAACCTTTTGTGCCTGCATAGTTTATGGTACTTAGTGGATAAAATTTGGAACAGGAGGCAAAGATAACGAATAAATCAGACTGCGTCTGCTAAAATCAGCAGCGAAAAGGAGATCTTATATGCTTATTGCCACCCATGACGGCACTTTTCATGCCGATGAAACGATTGCCTGCGCAATTTTAACCTATATTTATGAAAATGCATCCATCCTGCGCAGCCGTGACCGGCAGGAGCTGGAAAAGGCTGATTTAATCATAGATGTTTCAGGCATCAATGATGATCGCCATTTTGATCACCACAGCAAGGAATTTACCTTAAAAAGAAGCAACGGCATCTGCTATGCCACTGCCGGTCTAATGTGGGAAAAATTCGGTATGCAGTTCCTGCACAAAATATGCTGCAAATACGATCTCACTCCGTCCGAGCAAATTCTGCAGCAGGCGCATCAGCGCATTGACACTGAAGTCATGGAGATGATCGATCTCAATGACAACGGACAGCTCAATTCCTATCTGTCGGAAATGATTGCCCCGGGCAACAGCAGTGAGCGGCAGATCTTTGACAGCTTAAATGCCTTCTATGGGCACGATCCCAACATTTCCTATCTGGTGGCCATGCAGAACTTGCCTGCCGCCACCTCACAGGAGCAGTTTGCTTCCTTTATCTGTACGGTCAAAATGCTGCGCGGTCTGCTGGTCAATACAGCCGTCAATGCCGTGCATACCGAGACAGGCATAGCCAAGGTGCTGGAAATATACGACGGCTCTGAGATCCTCATCATGCATGAAAAGCTGCCCTGGACCTCTGCCGTGCTGACCCATCCGCAGATCTTTACCCGCTGTCTGCTGGCCGTCTATCCCGACCGCAAAAGAGGCTGGAGAGTGCAGTCCCTGCCCCTGTCAGCCGCCGAGCGCTTTAAAAACCGCGTCACTGCCCCTGAAAGCTGGCTGGGTCTGGTAGACGAGGATTTGGATCTGGCCACCGGCCTTAAAGATACGATCTTTGTTCATAAGACCGGCTTTACCGGCGGCGCCATGGAATTTGAAACCACCCTGGAAATGGCCAGGCTCTGGCTGCAGGAAGGCCGGCACGCCGAGGGCTTCTGAGGAAGACGCCCTACCCCTTCAGACCGCCGCCCGCCCTGCCAAGGCAAAGGCGGCAGGCTGTTCCGGCCGCCTGCTGCCTTCAGGCCATAAAGGTTCCGCCGGAACCATTGCCCTCATCCTTGTCCCTGCCCCGCGCAGCTCTTCCCTGCGGCTGAGGCTGAGCTTCTGCTTTGCGCCGGGCATCTGCTTCGTCTGCAGACGGGGCGGCAGAGGAATCTTCGCCGGCATCTGTCCGGCCTTCTCCGGTGTAAAACTTTTTCTGCTCTTCCCGCTCCCTGTTCTTCTGCATGGCTGCCGCCACCTCGCGCAGGGCCGCCGCGCGCAGTGCCGAGCCGAACATAAAGACATAGACCAGCGGGATCAGCAGCATAAAGGTAAAGGAAACAGGAATTAAGATGAAGAACTGCAGCAGCATAATCAGCGCCACCACAGTATGGGCATAGGCCATCAGCCGCAGACAGTGGGAATAGCGCAGGCCCAGCCTGAAGATCAGCAGGCAAATCAGCATGGCAAAAGCTGCAGTAATCAGCGTACCCAAAGCCAGAGAGCAGAACAGATACAGCGTCACTATGAGCCACACATAGAAGAAGGAGGCATTTAAGGCCTGATCCAGCACCGAGGCGGCTTCATAGGGCTCAAAGGACTGATTGACCGGATAGATGTCACTCCAGGCCAGCCGCACTTCCTGCTGAGTGGTGGTGGAGCGGATGATCAGCACCCGGCTGCGCAGTTCAATGGGGACCGAGCGCAAATTTCCTTCCAGCAGCTGATCATCGGTGTTGTAAACCATGACGGGATCACCCTGCGGGTTGGCAATCACCACCAGGCTGTCAGCCGGATTGTTGGGAGTAAGTACGCCTTCGGAGTTGAGATAACTGGCCGGGATGCGGGCTACATAAGTGGAGATCTGCAGGTTTTTAAACAGCTGCATGGTATCGTAGACCTTAAAATAGGTGGCCGGCCAGGCCAGCACCAGGCTCAGGCACAGCAGATAAGTAAAGCCTACGCCGCGCCGGCCGAGCAGACTTAAATAAAAGCTTTTGGAGTACAGCGCCAGCAGCGGAATTCTGATGTAAGTAAGCAGCTTGTCCATCATAATTTTATTTTATCCGTGTCCAGGTCAGCCCTGCGGCTGACCGGGGTTTGCTCCTCAGTTCAGTAAAAAGCCCCGCCGGATCAGCTCCGTACGGCAGCAGATCAAAATGTAATCTCCGGTCAGTTCCTGCTTCCCAGCAGCAGCCGGCACTGCTCAGGCATGACAGGCTTGGCTTTGGGTTTGGGGGCAGCAGGTTTGGCTGCCGGATCAGGAGGCATAAACCAGGACTGCACCTCATAGCCGCAGCCTGTGCCCTCAGGAGCAGGATCCTGCGCTTTGCAGTAAGGGCTGTCAGCCGGGCACCCCAGACGCACATGCATATGGGCCTGATGGCCGAACCATGGTCTTAATTTACGCAGAAAACTGTCATCACCGCGGCCTGCAAACAGATTGCACATGCCTTCCTTGATCCGCGGCGCCACAAAAATGCGCTCCACCCGCGGATCCTGGGCTGCCAGATAAATCAGCCTGACCCGCTCTTCATCAAAGTTTGCCGTCAGCCGGCCTTTTTTCACCAGATAAAAGCTGTCCGGCGTCCGGCTGGGATCAGACAAATCCCTGGCAAAACCAAAGGGAATATCCACATCCAGCCCTACCATGTGACTGGCATGATTGGATTTGGCATAAGGACCGCCATGCTTCTGCGATAAATCACCAATCACCAGGTCAGGCAGTCCGGCTTCCCTGGTGCGCTCTATGAATTTGTGCAGATAATCGATCATCTCCGGATGGGCATAATTGCGCCCTTTGCCCCCCAGCTGCATGATGTAGTGCTCACCGCGCAGAGCCAGAGGCTGAGCATTGTCCAGGCAGCCCATGTTGTAGGAGCCGTAAACCTGAGCCTGTGCCGGCAGCAGGGCGGCAGCCGTCAGCAGCCACCAGCAGGCACAGATTGTTTTAAGACTGCTGATACTCAGTCTGTGTGCTGTCCATGACACTTACATCATCTCCAAGGTGAATCTTAAAAGTTTGTATATCCGGCGGCTGCTGAGGCTGCGCTGCGGCTGCCCTGCGGGCTCTTTCGGCGGCTAAAAATTTAATAAACGGCCAAAAAACGAGTGGTGCGGTTTTTTCACCTCAACTTCCACTGAAATGCCCTGAAAGACAAACTGATGCAGGCAGGCGCCGTCAATATCCTGATTTATGGCCTCTACTATACCGGCAATAGTCTGCTGCAGCTGCTCCATCCAGGGCTGTATGGCCTGCTGCATCAGCGTGCGCAGCAGTCTGCAGGCAGCATCAAGATCAGGATCTGCATTACTGTCAGCCGGCGTCAGCGTCAGAGCCTGCCAGGTGAAGCCGGTAATATACTGCACCCATTTGGTTAATTCCTCAGGACACCAGATCCTGGAAAAAGGATTGGACGCTTCCCTTAAGAAATCTGCAAAAAGTTTATTGATGAAATCAATGCAGGCATCCCTGTCATGACCCCGGCCGCTGATTTCATAGCGTCTGTATACCTGTCTGCCGCTCCGGCGATCGATAATTTCCTTAAAGCAGTACACTGAGCAGCCTTCAGGATGGCGGCGGATAAAGCGGTGGCGCTGCAGCCCCTCTTCCTGATCTTCTTTTTTCTGCAGGCTCTCAAAATTAAAATGCTCGAAACTTGAGTTGCCCTGATCGGATAAAACCTGATTAATAATGGAACGCAGCAGCTGCTGCCGCTGCTGCTGATCGAGAAAATCGTCCAGATGACTGATTAGGAAGATAGAAAAATCATCCCTAACGGCATTGGTCAGCTCACGGTACTGTCCGTTCTTCAGGGCGATCTCCCGGGCATAATTGGTTTTTTTGTCATAAATGGAGTAGTAGATCAGTACCCAGAAGCGCATCTGCATGGACAGCACCTGATTGAACAGAAACTCAGCCATGGTGTTGATGCTGGAGCTGATGCTGGAGTTAAACTGATTGCTGTCCGGCATGTAGCGGCGGGAAAACTTCCAGTCATGGGAATATACGCTCAGTTCATGCCAGTCCAGATAATCAGGCATGGCATCGGAAAAGATGGCGCACAATACCTCAGGTCTGATCTCAGCAAAAGACCGGACTCCGGATGCTTCCCTGAAGATATCCCCGCTGACTGCCGGCAGCGGCCAGCCTACTTCTGCGGCCAGGGCGGCCGGACTGCTGAGCTCCTGCTGCAGCCTGCCGCTGTTTTTTATTTTCTGCAGCACTCTCCACACGGCAACTTCAGAGTACAGTCGGTAAAGCAGAGCCGTGTAGCAGGTATCGGCCTGATCATCGGAAGCAGTGAGGTTGAGATATTCCAGTATCTGCTTGAGGCTGGTGAGCCCGGAGGCTTTTTCATCATCAGCAAAAACCTCCTGCCACTTTTCCAGAATGCTCCAGACTTTGGAGGCATTCTGCGTCAGATCTTTATAAGGCTGCTGATTGGGATTAAAGCAGATTACGGTCTTGCCCTGCAGATAATCGTGCTGCAGCAGTTCATTTAGGGTAGGCAGATCCCGGCGCTGTAAAAATGTATCCTTGGTTACTCTTTGATCAAAATAAAAAAAGGCCTTGGACCAGCGCACCCGGGACTGGATCTTGGGTTCAGGCTTGATCAGGGTGTGCAGATATACTGAAGGCCGGCCTGCTGTCTTGTCCAGGCGCAGGACGGCGACGGCCAGAGTGGTATCCGGCTCACCGTCATTGGGCATGTAGACATCAAGAAAATACAAAGATTCCGGCATATATCGCAGCAGCAGCGATTAATAAAGCTCCAGCGGCTGTGCCGGGGCAAGAAGGGAACTGGAGCCGCCGCTTTCCACTATGGCCGCCCCGCCGTTGGCAGAATCGTCCACAGGCGTGATATAGGTGGAAGAAGCAGCAGGGCTGCTGTAAACCTGAGAAGGGGCAGCACTGCCGCTGTCCACTCTTCTGACTACCAGATCTTCATTCTGCCGCGGTCTGGGGGTCAGCTGGGATTCATTGAGGTAATCAAAAATGGTGTAGACCTTGGAGACCCCTTCAGTGCTGCGGGCCAGATTGGAGGCCCGGACGGCTTCATCTGCATTGACGAAACCCATCAGGAAAACTTCGGAATCCTCTGTCACCACCTTGAAGCGGCCGGAATTAATCTGCTTGCCGAACAGCAGCTTGGATCTGATCTTGGAGGTAATGTAGGCATCAGAGGCCTGCACTGAAGCTGATACCGGCTTTTTGTTGGTGACGTAATTGTAGATATGGCGCACATAGTCCTGCTGCCTTATCTGTTCTATGCACCAGCGCAGATAATCCATATTGGTGGTCTGACCGGTCAGCAGCACATTGCCGGACATGGAGGTAATGGAAACGTTAAAGTCTTCCTTATTGGACAACAGCGGATTGGAGCGCAGAATTTCACTGCCGCGCTGCTCTATGGTCTCATCATAGACCATGACATTGACGGTACGGGAATCAGATCCTATAACCGCTCCGGCAGTACCGGATGCCCCGGCCACTACTGCAGTCAGGCAGCCGTTCAGGACAAGAGGCATGCCTGCAAACAGACCTGCCAGCAAAATTTTCTGCATCAGTCCTCTTTTCATTGTTGTCTTTTCTCCTCAAGACCTGACACGCCTGATTCGGCGTGCACTATGGTTGTTGATTATAGCCGTTTAGGCTCCCTTTAGCTACCAAAGCCGCAGCAGCACAACAGGTCTGATCGGCTGTGGTGCCGCAGGTATGAAGTAATTGAGGTGAGATGATCCCGGGCCCAAATCTTGTTAATCTAGTGAAATATTTTTATAAATTTTTTAAATCATTGATTTAATCGAGATTTATTGTATCATATAGT
>CAYRIZ010000062.1:0-11263 GCA_964424565.1 uncultured Enterobacterales bacterium | reverse complement strand
GGTGATGAAAAGTTCATTTTAGAAAATTCTTAAAATCTGCTGCCCAATGTCAGATCAGGCTCAGGCTGAGGCGGATTTGCTGTCGGCAGCCCAAAAAGAAAGACCCGGACAAAGCCGGGCCTTAAACTTAAAGAGGTAAAAACTTTAAACAGAAATTATGTTCTGTTGTCTGTTATTCCTTACGGGCAGTAGCAAAGGCTGCAGCCATGGCGGTCTGAGCGGTCTCGTGCTGCTGCTTCTCGTTTAAGCTCTCCAGAGCCTGCTTCTCCTCGGCCTCATCCTTGGCGCGGATGGACAGGGTCAGCTGACGGCTCTTGCGGTCCACGTTCATGAACTTGGCCTCAACGGTGTCACCCGGCTTGAGCACGGAGGTGGCATCCTCCACGCGGTCGCGGGAGATCTCGGAGACACGGACATAGCCCATCACGCCCTCGGCGAGCTTGATATAAGCGCCGCGCGGCTCCACGGAGTCAACAGTACCGCTGACCAGGGTGCCCTTGTGGTGGGTGGAGAGGTAATCGGTGAACGGATCTTCGGAGATCTGCTTTAAGCCCAGGGAAATGCGCTCACGATCCGGATCAACCTGCAGTACTACGGCAGTGATCTCATCGCCCTTCTTGAAATCGCGCACAGCGGTTTCACCCGGCTGCTGCCAGGAAATGTCGGACAGGTGAACCAGGCCGTCGATGCCGCCTTCCAGACCAATGAAGATACCAAAGTCGGTGATGGACTTGATACGGCCGGTTACGCGGTCACCCTTGGAGTGGCTCTCGGCAAACTGCATCCAGGGATTGGGTCTGCACTGCTTGAGGCCCAGGGAAATGCGGCGGCGATCCTCGTCGATCTCCAGAACCTTGACGGTGACATTGTCGCCCACGGACACCACCTTGGAAGGATGGATGTTCTTGTTGGTCCAGTCCATCTCGGAAACGTGTACCAGACCCTCGACGCCTTCCTGGATCTCCACGAAGCAGCCGTAATCGGTCAGGTTGGTCACGCGGCCGCTGATGTCGGTGCCCACCGGGAATCTCTCGGCAATGTTGGCCCAGGGGTCTTCACCCAGCTGCTTGAGGCCTAAGGACACACGCTGACGCTCACGGTCAAACTTGAGCACCTTGACGGTGATCTCATCGCCCACATTGACGATCTCGCTGGGGTGCTTGACGCGCTTCCAGGCCATGTCGGTAATGTGCAGCAGGCCGTCTACGCCGCCCAGATCCACAAAGGCGCCGTAATCGGTCAGGTTCTTGACTATACCCTTGACCTCCTGGCCTTCCTGCAGGGAAGCCAGCACGTTCTCACGCTCGCTGGAGTGCTCGCTCTCAATCACGGCACGGCGGGAAACTACTACGTTGTTGCGCTTCTGGTCGAGCTTAATCACCTTGAACTGCAGCTCTTTGCCCTCAAGATGAGTGGTATCGCGGACCGGACGTACATCAACCAGGGAACCAGGCAGGAAGGCACGGATGCCGCCCAGCTGTACGGTGAAGCCGCCCTTGACCTTGCCGTCAATAACGCCGTTGACGGAGTCACCCTTCTGATAGGCATCCTCCAGTCTGGCCCAGGCTTCATTGCGCTTGGCCTTCTCGCGGGACAGTACAGTCTCGCCGTCGCCGGCTTCCACGGACTCCAAAGCCACATCGACTACATCGCCTACCTTGACCTCCAGCTCGCCCTGAGCGTTTCTGAACTGATCGGCCGGAACGGCGGACTCGGACTTCAGGCCGGAATCCACGATTACATAGTCATTTTCAATGGCAACAATGGTGCCCTTGAGCATAGAACCCGGACGGGTTTCGATATTCTTCAAAGACTCTTCAAAGAGTTCAGCAAATGATTCCATTAAGGTAAAAAAGTTCCAGTTGCGCCCCGCAGCATCCTGCGTTTGGGGGGTTATTTAAATTAACAGGCATCCATGCCTGCATTGTAATCAGCGCTCAGCGCTGAAGCTGCCCCAGCTTGCTGTTGATAAAAGCCAGGGCCTGTTCCTCCACCTCTGCTATGGTCAGAGAGGTTGAATCCAGTAAAAATGCATCGGCTGCAGGTTTGAGCGGCGAGACGGCACGATTGCGGTCACGCTCATCACGCTCTATGATTTCCTGCAATATGAGGTTGTAATCGGCCGGCCTGCCCTGTGAGATCAGCTGCAGCTCACGGCGGCGGGCGCGCACCTCAGCGCCGGCATCCAAAAAAATCTTGACCTGGGCATCGGGAAAGACCACTGTGCCCATGTCGCGGCCGTCTGCCACCAGACCAGGCTCGCGGCGGAAATCACGCTGCCGCTGCAGCAGAGCCTGACGCACCGCCGGCAGTGCAGCCACGCGGCTGGCATTGGCTCCGGCTTCTTCAGTGCGGATGGCACGGGAAACATCTTCGCCGTTGAGCAGTACATGTACGCCGTCTTCAGCCGGCTCAAAGCTCAGATTCATCACCTGGGCCTCCTGCACCACGGAGTCCTCATCAAATAAGGCCAGCCCCGCCTTGCGTACGGCATAAGCCAGCACACGATAGATGGCACCCGAATCAAGCAGCGCAAAACCAAAGCGCTGAGCCAGACGACGGGTCAGTTCACCCTTGCCGGCTCCACCGGGACCATCCACTGCTATTACTACTGCCTTGGACATGTTTCACCCTTTACAAAAATTTGGCAGATTATAGCAAGAATTTTTCATTTGTAAGCCCCGCCGCCGCTTAAATTTTGCCTTACCGGCAAAAACAGGCCGGGGATCTCATTTTCACCCTGCACCGTTTGCAGAAAAAGAAAGAAGGAAACAAGAGGCCGGAGACCCGGCCGCGGCGGACTGGGCTGTTCATTGCTTTGCCCGGGCCGGCGCATTAAACTCTGGGCTTAACCTCGTAACACAGCATAAGGGTTGATGCATATGCCTGATTTGGGTTTGATTGAAGGCTTTTACGGCCATAAATTTAAAGAAGACAAAAGAAAGGATCTCTTATCCTATCTTAAAGGCTGCGGCTATGATTTCTACATCTATGCCCCCAAGGAAGAGCGGGCCCTGCGGCAGGACTTCCTCAAAGGGCTGCCCAAATCACGCCTCACAAAACTGCAGAAACTGCGGGCCTTTTGTGCCGATTTGGGCCTGAAGTTTGGCATAGGGCTGTCGCCCTTTAACTTGAGTGCCGCTTATGCCGACCCGGACATCAGACAGCGCTTTCTGCAGGTGGTGTTCGATCTGCAGGCCGCCCTGCAGCCTGAGATCTTCTGTCTGCTGTTTGATGATCAGACACTGGACTGCAGTCAGGCCGGCGCAGTGCAGCATCAAATCATCTGCGACGCCCTGCAGCTGCTGCCCGGGGTGGAGCGCTTTATCATCTGCCCCACTTACTACAGCTTCGATCCCATATTGGACCGGCTGTTTGGTCCCCGGCCTCCCCACTATTTTCAGGATCTGCTCTCCGGCCTGCCGCCGCAGGTGGATGTGTTCTGGACCGGCAATAAAGTACTCTCCCCCGACATCACCCCGCAAGATCTGGCGCAGGCTGCCGCCGTGCTGGGCCGTCCTCCGGTGATCTGGGACAATTACCCGGTCAATGACGGCCGGCAGAGTTCGCAGTTTCTGCATTTAAAGCCCTTTGCCGGCCGGCGCGGGCTGAGTGACTGCAGCCGGGGACATGCAGTCAATCCCATGCTCGAATGTGAGCTCAACAAAGTGGTACTCAAAACCCTGGCCCTGAAGTATCAGGGGATGGCCGACAGTGAAATAGAGCAGATCTGGCAGCAGGATTTGACGGCGCAGCTGGGAGAGGGGGCCGGTATTCTGCTGGAGCAACTGCATCTGCTGACTGAGCGCGGACTGGATAAGCTCAATGCCCTGCAGAAGGCCATGCTGCTGGCTGCCTGTGAACTGGAGGAAAACAATCCGGCCACAGCCGAGATCGCCGGCTTTTTAAATCATGAATATGCCTTTGATCCGGCCTGTCTGACCTGAGAGTGCAGTTTGGGGCAAGGAAAACCACAGCTCATGCGCATTATCTATCCCCTGCCGCAGCCTGCCGGAGCGGAAGGCCGGGCTGATCTGGCAGTAAACCGCCTGGCCCAGTGCTTTGTCAATACCACCGCTTCCTATAAATTCTTTTGGTTTCTGGCCCTGCTCCGGCTGCATGCCGAGCGTACGGCGCAGCGGCGCGCCGGCCTGCAGAGCGTGAGCGTATTGCAGAGTGCACAGCTGACCCGTACTGCTGCGGCTGCCGCCGAGCCCATATATTTTTACGAGCTGGCTGCCATGATGACAGCGCTGGCCTGGTATCCCTGCAATGTCTTCCGCCTGCAGTTTGGCTCATTCGATCAGCTAAGCTCCCTGATTGCGCAGCTGGTAAACCGGCCTGAGCTTTGTGCCGCCTCCGGCCTGCCGCCGCCTGAGCCCGGCAGCAGCTGCGCTGAGGTCTATCAAGTCCTGCGCCTGGCCGCCCAAAGAGATCTCAGCCTGCGCCGGAGGCTGCTGGTGCTCTGCAAATTAGTGCCCACGCGCTTTTTGTCTCCCTGGTTTCCCAAAGCCTCTGACAGCGCAGTCAAAAGATTAAGCTGCAGCGATGAACTCTGCCTCTATCAAATCCGCCCCACTGCCGACGGTCCCGGTATTGTGGTCAATGCCGCCTGGGCTGATTATCTGGTAGAGCATCAGAAAATTCTGGAAGACTTTACCCTGCTGGCCCTGGTACAGTTTGCCGAAAAGCACAATCCCACCGTACCCAATATAGTCAACAAACTGCAGCATCCGCTGCAGCGCAGTGCCCTGACTTATGCCAGGCATTACTTTGCGGCCTATTTTGCCGACAGCGCCGCCGTCAATATCTATCGCGGCAACAGTGTCCTGCCGGCTGACTGGGCAGTGGATCACTTTATTCCCTGGAATTTTGTCGGCCACAATGAATTGTGGAATCTGGCTCCCATAGATCAGGAGACAAATTCCCGCAAATCAGACAAGCTACCCGATCTGGATCAATTTCTCGAGCCCCTGATCGATTTACACTATGCCGCCTTAAGGCATAATGCCGCCTGGCTGCTGGCGGCAGTCGCCCCCGGCAGCCGCGGGCCCTGGCGGGGACCGTTCAGCCGGGCTTCATTTAAAACAGCCTGCGACAGCCTGACTGATGGTCTGAGGATAGATGCAGAGCATCTGACTGAGCTGACGCAGGATGATTTCGGCCGTATGCTGGGCAACATCATAAGGCCGCTGTATCTGCAGGCCCTCAATCTGCATTTTGAGACCTGGCAGGTTTCTCCCCGCAGCGGCAGTGCTGAATTTGCCCACCGGGGATTGAATATAAAAGGATAAGGAAAGGAGAACACCTACATGAGCGACAACACACAGCCTTTGACAGAAGAAGCCAAAGTACAGCCGGCCGCGGAAAAAACAGAGCAGACCGCGGCAGTCTGCCCTTTCTGCCACCTGGAGGACAGAAAAAAGCTGTTTGCAAACAAGCTGGCCTGTGCCTTTTATGACAGCTTTCCGGTCAGCCCCGGGCATATTCTGATCGTGCCCTTCCGGCATGTGAAATCATTTTTTGAGCTGACCATGCCCGAGCGGCAGGCCATAGATGAGCTCATCCTGCGCTGCCGCGACTTTTTGGAACTCAAATACCATCCGGACGGCTACAACATAGGCGTCAACGTCAATGAAAGCGCCGGTCAGTCCGTAATGCACGTGCATGTGCACATCATTCCGCGCTATGCCGGTGACACCCCGGCCCCACGCGGCGGCGTACGCGGCGTGATCCCGCAGAAGCAGAACTACTAATCCCCGGGCTTCTCCGGGGCTGCCTTAAAATACAGCAGTAGTGATCAGCCCCCGCTTTTTTGTGGTGCGTATTTTTCTTGTCTACTGAAAAGATCATAGAATGACTGCAGGGGCTCAGGCAGCAGCAGACGGTACAGCTGCGCTCTGCCCGGATCTGCAGACAGGAGGGAAAACGCAGTGCAGCAGGTTGATTACATCATCAGGGATCCGCGGGGACTGCATGTGGTGCCTATGGGAGCATTGTGCAGACTGCTGAGCCATTTTCAGGGCCGGGTGGAGATCAGTAGTCCGGCGGGACATGCCGACGGCAGGAATATAGCCGAGCTGATCCGCCTGTGTATCCGCCGCGGCGAAAAGATATCCTTTACTTTAAGCGGCGCTGATGAAGGCCAGGCAGCACAGGAGCTGGATCTGCTGCTGCACCGGGTGTGCTGATCCCGCTCCCTGCCCCGGTAGCCCCGGTGGTGTTTCAGGAAGTTCTGCGCTTTGCAGTACTCTGCCGGGATGTGCCCTGGCCTGGCTGTTTTTCCTGCAGCATTCCTTCCCATTTGAGCCTGACCTGACGGGCACAGCCCCGGGGATCGGCTCCCACCTCCCTGGTCCAGAAGCGGATGATCTGATAGTTGAGGGAACGCATCTGGGCATCGCGTACATAATCGTCCTGTTTGCGTCTGCCCTGGGCATCCAGATGATTGGAGCCGTCCACTTCAATATCCAGATAACAGCCCCGCGCCTCATCAATCAAGGCAAAATCAAGCCGGCGGCGGTAAGTGGCAATGCGGTGCTGCAGTATGGGATGCAGTCCCTCCTCCCGCATTTTTAAATACAGGGCACGCTCATAAGGGGATTCAAACTTTTCCTCCGCCTGACGGTATTCGGGATCGCGCTGCAGATCCCAGCGCGAAATATCGCAGCCGGCCCGCAAGGCCAGATCTTTGAAGAAAGGAGCTCCGCACTGTACTGCCGCCTTGAGACTGCCTACCACTACCACCATGGAGCGGGCGCGGGATACAGCCACATTGAGGACCCGGCGCTTTTCAATGAAGATATTGGACATATTGCCGGCCATGCACAGGCTGAGAATGATCACATCACGCTCTGAGCCCTGCGAACGGTGTACGGAGGACACGAAAAGGTCTTCATCATCATTAAAGGGTTCATCCTCCTCGGTCATATAAGCAGGCTCTGCCGCAGTCTCCTGCCCGGGGCGCAGCAGTGCCGCCAGATCGGGCTCATGGCTGATCCTGGCGGCAATCAGCTCTGCCTGTGCCTTATAGGGTGAAATGATCCCTACACTGCCCTTAAACCCTGCCGTGATCACTATCTGCCGCAGCTGCGCTACTACAGCATCGGCTTCCGGCTCGGAAATGCGGGAGGCCGCCCCATCGCGCTGCGGGCGGCGCTGTACCTTATCGGACACATCCACCCAGACAAAGCCGTGATGATAAGCGCGGTGATAAGGCAGCGGCGGCAGCACCGATCTTTTGGATTCCAGCAGACCGTCATAGCTCAGCGTGGAGATGAAATCAGTGATCTGCCGGCAGGAGCGGTAGGAAGAGGTGAGCATCAGGCGCTGCGCCTGCGGCACCTGAGCGGCAAACATATACAGCGAATTGCAGGCACAGTCATTAAAGGGCTGCTCGTTCATCAGCAGCAGACGCCGCCTGATTTGATGTGGCAGCTGACATCTGCGCAGTATTTCCAGCTGTCGCTCCCAGTTCATATTGCGCATCACCGGCTCCAGCTGAGCAGGATCTCCCACCACTGCCGCAGATTTGGCCCGGTACAGGATAGGCAGTGCCCCGATGAAGTCAAACTGCGAGCTTTCATCGAAAATCACCAGATCAAACAGCCCGCCCAGCAGCGGGAAAAAGCGGTTGACGGAAAAGGAGGAGCACAGCCAGATCCGGTGATGGGCAAAAACCTGGGCGGCGGCCCGGCGCATTTCTGCCGCCTGCGCAGCATTCTGCTGCAGCTGCCTGTTGATGCTGTCGCGGCCGGCCAGATCGGAGGTGGCATAAGCATGCAGGGAAGCAAGCCTGGCTGCAGACAGATCTTCCGTCGGATCCTGAAAACTGGCCGCCTCCCGCAGCAGGCGCAGGGCATTTACCAGGGCGATCTGCACCATATGGCGCTCCCGGATCAGCTCCTGCTCCCTTGCCTGCAGCTGTTCTGCTGACGCTCCCTGCTGCCGCAAAGAGATCTGCCGCTCCACATCCTTACGGCATAAAGCTACAAAATCAAGACAGGCCGCGCCCAGCTCCGGCGAGGCAGTAAATCGCTGCAGAAAGGCTTCCCGCCCCTCCCCGGAGCCAAAACAGGAGGCAAGCACAGGTTTTAGTTTAAGCTGCAGCCACCAGAGCCGAAGCGAGCGCAGCAGCACAAATCTGCCGCCGGCCAGCTGCTGCAGCTGCCTTAAGGCCGAGTCGATCCGGTCAATGCGCTTTTTTTGCTCCTGCAGATCAGAGGGATTGCTGAAAAACTGCTGCAGTTTCAGGCAGTCTGCCCGGATCTTGGGGAAACGGTCCAGCAGCCGCTCTGCCCGGCGCTGATCGTCCCCGCGGCCTGCCGCCTGCTGCCGTAACTGTGCCTGCTCTGCATAATGCCGGCGCAGGGTTTCTGCTTTTTCTGCCGCCCGGCGCTGCGATTCTGCCACCTGCCCTATGCTGAAAGAGCCTCGCGGCTGCAGCGAGACCAGCGATTTGTACAGCGAGGTGGTATCCCGACTCAAGTCGCTGTTGACCCTGACCGCCAGATCACGGGCCCACTCCAGACGGTTGAGGCGGTCTAATACAGCCGTAATGGCCTGATGATTGTAACTGGTGATCAGTACAGTTTTGCCCTGGGCGGCGGCATTGACGGCCGCGGCGGCTATCACCTGAGTTTTGCCTGTGCCTGGAGGTCCCTGCAGCACGGTCAGGCGGTTCTGCAGCATGGAGGCGGCCGCCTGACGCTGCTCCTGATTGAAGGGCATGGCAGACTCAGTGAAGATCAATTCCTCACAGATCTCCGCCTGTGGCAGCGGCTTGAAGAAAAGATAAGGCAGCACAGATCCTGATGGGTCATTCCCTGAGGCCGTAAAATCAAAGCGGCACTGCCGTAGCTGCTGCAGATCGTGCATGGTGGATTTGATGTAGGAGCTTTCGCTGCTGCAGCCTATCAGGGCGGTGTTATAGATGCCGTCCGCCCGGCTGCCGCTGCATAAACTCAGGGCTTCCGGGCGCAGTGCTTCCCGTACATTGAAATCCCGAAGCAGCCCGCTCAGCCCGGCCCAGGCCTGCAGAGATTTAAACTGCCGCTGCACGCCCGCAGCCGTCAGCACTTCTCCCTGCTGCAGTCTGCTGCAGGCTTGTACAAAAGCTGACCTGCGGGCCCGTGAGGCCTGATCTTTGGGCGGGAAATGGGCATTGAGCCAGGTATCGTTGAGCTGAGGCTGCAGATCCTGCTCCAAAGTCTGCAGGCAGAGAGTATTGCCCTGCAGTACAGCCGCACTCAGCCTTATATAAAACACGGGAATTAATTTACCCAGTCTGAACTCCACCGGCCAGGCCAGGGTCAGACTGCTGTCCTGTCCGGCAAAGGGGCAGCTGTGCCCGGCAAAGCCAGCGGCGGCTTCCACATAAAGTGCACTGCCGCCGGCTCCGCTCCGGGCAGCACGCCTCCACTCCGGCAGGGTGCGGCTCAGCTGCACAAAGCTCCGGCCGGCATCATCAGCCCTAAACTCCAGCCGCCGATCGGACATGGCCGTCTGCAGCTCCATGTAAAACTTCATCAGGCGGCTGAAGACCAGACTGCCGCTGAGCTTGGTGTCTGCAGCTTTGGGCCTGGTCTGGGCAGCGGTTGCGGGCTGCCCCCGGGAGCCTGCTGCAGCCTGGGCTCCGGCACTGCGAGCAGAGCGCGGCTGGCGGGCTTCCCGGCTGGTCTGATTCCGGCGGGATGAGGAGGAAGATGCAGAGGAGGAGAAAAATGACTTGGGCATGATTCATGGTATTTATTGTCTTAAGCCGGGGGTGCCGCCTGCAGTGCGGCAGCAGTTCCTCCCCGGCTTACGGCCTGCTGAAGACTGCAGTTTCAGTCTTTGGGCTGCAGCACACTCAGGGCACTGGGGCTTGGTTTTTTCTGCCGCAGCAGCCGGCGGCGCTGCCGAAAGAAGGACTGCAGCAGTGCGGCGCATTCTGAATACAGCACTCCGCCCTGTACTTCAATGTAGTGATTGTGCCGCCGGTCTCCCATCAGGCTGAACATGGAGCCGCAGGCTCCGGTCTTGGGATCATAGGCGCCGAAAACCACTCTTTTGACCCGGGCGTGGATTAAGGCGCCCACACACATGATGCACGGCTCCAATGTGACATAGAGCGTAAGATCATTGAGGCGATAGCGGTTCAGCAGTTTGCCGGCCTCCCGCAGGGCCACCATCTCGGCATGGGCCGAGGGATCCTTTGAGGTCAGGGTACGGTTGCAGCCGCGGGCGATCACCGCCCCGCTTTGATCTACTATTACCGCTCCCACCGGCACTTCACTGAGGGAAGCTGCCAGCTGAGCCTGGGCCATGGCCAGGCGCATAAAATAAATGTCATCCATCAGAACCACCACCCCAGACGGCTGCCCACAATAATCAGCCAGGTCAGGCCGCTTAAAGTCAGCATAATAAGCACACAGGCCGATCCCAGATCCTTGGCGCGGCCGGAGAGTTCGTGATATTCATCGCCTATGCGATCCACTACTGCCTCTATGGCTGAATTGAGTACTTCCGCGCAGAAAGTCAGCCAGGGCATGATGATGAGCAGAGCCAGCTCTGCGGCAGTTTGGGCGATAAAAAAGGCGGCCACTGTCATAGGTACGGCCAGCATCAGCTCCTGACGCATGGCCGCTTCATGCCTGAGGCCTGCAGACAGTCCCTGTTTGGAATAGATAAAGGCATTAAAAATACGGGTAAGCCCGGTTTTACCAGGTTTTGCCATGATGCATATATTTCCTGTCAAAAAACTTGGTTGGATTATGGCAGGACATATTTTAGAACAAATTCCCTCTCCTAACCGTCCTAAAGCAGGTGCCGACAGGTTTATGCTCTGCTTCCTGTACCGCAACAACGTTCTGCCACAGCTCAGACAGATGGTGTACCACAGTGCCTCTGCGACCTCATGGTTGTTTTGATGGCGGCAGGCCCGGGGAAAGCGGTGTAAACCGGGGATATCGGGGAATTTGTAGCAATCACATTGAGTAGTCGCCGTCATTCAGTTTGCTGATAGTAATCACACCCCTGCTGGAGACCAAGACTGCAAGCTTTGCTGTAGTATCTCTTAGCTGTCTTTTTATCCTGTTGCACTCCCATGCCGTTTTCGTACATGTAACCTAAACCGAACTGAGCCTCAGCATTTCCCTGCGCTGCCGCCTTTTCATACCACTGCCGTGCCTGAATATAATCCTGTTGCACGCCATGGCCGTTTGCGTACATCCTAAAATCCGGGCTGTTTGTGGTGTAACATAGATTCAGCCCGTTTCTTTCC
>CAYRIZ010000061.1:0-11400 GCA_964424565.1 uncultured Enterobacterales bacterium | reverse complement strand
ATACAAAAAATGGCAGCTGAAAATTCTTAAAATCTGCTGCCCAATGTCAGTTCAGTGCGCGATCTTGGAGCACTACTCCGGCAAGAGAAACTGTAATTTTGCTGTGTGATCAAGCCTTTAGCGAATATTATGGAGTATAGACTAGGTACTACTTTTTAGTACCTGGAGGCTGTGACTGTTCAGGCTACCCGGAGCAGACGCGGCAGGTGAAGCAGGATCAGAGTACGGAAAATCAGAAGGTGCGCGGCGTAAATGTACGCTTAACCGCGCAGGCTCAGTCCGGCAGGATCTGCAGAGTGGTGCTGCCGGAGGATAAAGAGTGATGCTTGGGCAGATTACAGACCAAAGGCCGGCTTAATCAGACGGCACCATTCCCTGATGCGGGAGTCGGTGAGCTCAGGCTGATTGTCTTCATCTATAGCCAGACCTACGAAATGATCGTGATCGAGCAGGGGCAGCGGGGAGGTGAAGTCATAGCCGGTGGTAGGCCAGAAACCGACAAAAGAAGCGCCGCGGTACTGAAAAGTCTCGTAGAGCATGCCCATGCCGTCCAGAAAGGTGTCAGGATAACCAGCCTGATCCCCGGTGCCGAACAGGGCCACCACACTGCCGGTAAAATCCATGGTCTCAAGTTTGGGCATGAAATTGTCCCAGTCTTCCTGCAGTTCTCCTATGCTCCAGGTGGAAGTGCCGATGATGAGCTTTTTGTAATCCTTCATCTTGTCTCCGTCAGAGCAGATATTGTGCAGATTGACATGCTCATTGCCCAGCTCTGCGGCAATCTTCCTGGCCACCGCGGCTGTTACGCCGGTATAGGTTCCGTAGAAAAGACCAATCTTATCCATGTGGGTTTCCAGCTTTACAAACAAAAACAGTTATTTTAACTGTACAGGATTCTAAATAAAAAGCCGTAAGGCTGTCAGCCAGATGAAAAGATTTATCTCTTTTGCCGGGAGGTCCGGCTGCAGCGGCGGCAGGGCCGGAGCAGACAAGGCTGCAGGTCATCTGCTCAATTTCGGTCGGCAGAGACTGCAAAAATCAGGCAGGTGAGACAAATTTTCTGCTCTTCCTGCTATGCTGTAGCATCAGGAGGAACATATACATGTCTGAATTTATTGTTAATGATGCTAATTTCGTCATCGATATGGATGACGGCATCCGTGATGATCTGCTGGCAGCCGGCGAGATTCTGCCTGGCGGCTGTGTCATAGAAAAGCTGATCGACCGGGCCCACAACTTTCAGATCTATGAGGTGGAAGACGGGCAGGTGCTGGTACTGGCCGTGAAGGAAGCTCTGCTGAACCGCTGGGTGCAGGACGGTTATATCTCTGCCTCGGCTTTTATGCGCTATGAAGCGGCCTCCGGCCCGGTTTATCTGCTGCTGTCTCCCTCATCGCTGATCATGGACCGGGTCACAGCCCTGCGCGCCTACGGCAGTCTGCGCTATGCCCTGAATTTTGCCGCGGCACTGCAGTATTCCCGTACCCTGGATCAGGATATCTCCTTCAGGGACGGCATCTATGTGGAACTCTTTTCCGTAGTACTGCCTACTTACAGCAAGGTACGTGCCGTCTGCGATCATGCTCTGTTTTTGAATGTACTGTCCAAAGATCAGAACGAGGATCTGTCCTCACGCGCGGAAATGAGCCCGTCGGAAATCAATTTCTATGTAGTGGCCGCTGATCTGCGCCGTCACGGCTTCCGGCTTCCTGATGTAGAGCCTTATCTGCACAGCGCCGAAGAGGTGGAAGCCACCGACTTTGATCATCCCCGCAAGGTAGCCGGTGTGGTGGCTTTGAGTGAGAACTATCAGCTTTATGCACTGACAGATGAGTATTTTCTGCTGCTGCTGGAGCCGCGCTGGGCCAGGGAGCTGATTGAAGACGGCCTGCTGGAGGCCTGGGATCTGCTGAATTTAAGAGTAGGCGGGACCTTTGTGCGGGCGCTGTTGCTCTCCAAGAGACAGCCGGTGGAAAGTCTGGGCGACAGACATTTTGGCCTGGATTTAAATACAGCTCTGCGCCTGGCTGTGGCCCTCAAAGGCAGTGCAGCCAAAGTGCCTGCTGCTGATTTTGCCCATGGCCTGTATCTGGCAGCCAAAAAGGTGGTACTGCCGGATGATGGCAGCGCTACTACCGATCCCGGTGTCCTCTACAACCGCATTATCAATGAAGGTCCTTTTGCCAATGCTCCTTTTGATTATCCCGAGCTGGCGGCCTTGAATGCGGCTATGAACAGCTGAAGCCCCAAGTTCTTTCACCAGGCAGTCCGCCGGGACAACTGACCTGACAGACTGCAGACCAAATAAAAGGGAGGCTCAGGCCTCCCTTAATACTTCCTAATTCATACTTTTATCAGCTCTGCTGGCCAGGCTGCTCATTTTTCTTCTGAGCTTCCTGTTCGGCTGCAACCTGAGCTTCTGCCAGAGCGCTTAATTCCATCTCCTGCTGTTTGCGCAGTTCGCGCAGTTTGGCAGCGGCCTCAGCCTGCTTCTTCTTCTGCTCTATAGGCACATACCTGGTGAAGTTGCGCATGATGAGCACGAAGAACACCGGCACGAAGAAAATGGCCAGTACTGTAGCCGACAGCATACCGCCAACCACGCAGATACCGATTTCATTTCGGCCGGCAGCACCGGCGCCTGTACTTAAGGCCAGCGGCAGCACACCCAAAATAAAGGCACTGGAGGTCATCAGAATAGGACGCAGTCTGATCTTGGCTGCCTCTACCACGGCCTCGGACAGACGGGCACCCTTGTCGTATAGATCTTTGGCAAATTCCACAATCAAAATGGCGTTCTTGGCCGATAGACCCACTGTAGTCAGCAGACCCACCTGGAAATACACGTCATTTCTTAGTACCGTCTGTACCGGCACATACTGAGTGATCAGCGCAGCCAGCACGGCACCAATGATGCCCAGCGGCAGCACCAGGATGACGGCAAAAGGAATAGCCCAGGATTCATAGAGGGCGGCCAGAGACAGGAACACGATCAGAATGGACACTGCATACAGCGTGGAGGCGTTCTGACCGGACAGTCTCTCCTGATAGGAAATGCCGTTCCAGGCTATGCTGAAGCCGGCCGGCAGATCGGCGGCCAGACGGATCATTTCATCCATGGCCTGACCGGTGGATACGCCGGGGGCCGGAGCACCCTGAATGTTCATGGCGCCTACACCGTTGAAACGCTCCAGACGCGGTGAACCGTAGGTCCAGGAGGTGGTGGCAAAGGCTGAGAACGGTACCATCTCACCGGCGGAGTTGCGCACATACCACTTGTTGAGGTCGAGCTCATTCATACGGGAGTTGGCCTCGGCCTGTACGTAGACCTTCTTAACACGTTCACGGTCAATAAAGTCATCGACGTAGGCTGAGCCCCAGGCCACAGACAGGGTGGTATTGATGTCGGAAACGGTCAGACCCAGAGCCAGGGCCTTTTCGTAATCCAGCTCAAGCTTGAACTGAGGGGCGTCATCCATACCGTTGGAACGCACCTGCATCAGCAGAGGGGACTGCTGGGCGGCATAGACGTAGTCCTGACGGACTTTGGTCAGCATTTCATGACCGGCGCCGGCATTGTCCTGCAGATAGAGGTCAAAACCGGTGGCAGTACCCAGTTCAGGAATAGCCGGTACATTGAAGGCATATACCAGACCGTCACGAATACCCATCAGCGGCATGTAGGCGCGGTTGGCAATGGCGTCGGCATGCTGATCCGAACGGGTACGCTCCGACCAGTCCTTCAGACGGATGAAGGACAGACCTGCATTCTGACCCTGACCGGCAAATGAGAAGCCGGTTACGGTCATTACGGAGGCAGTGTTTTCCGCTTCTTCAGTCATGAAGTAATTGGAAAGCTTTTCCAGCGCTCTGCCGGTCTTTTCCACGGTGGAGCCGGCCGGCAGGTTGGCCATGGCCATGAGTACGCCCTGATCTTCAGAAGGCAGGAAGGCCGAAGGAATCTGCATGAAGCAGTAACCCAAGGCTATACATATACCAATGTAGTAGGCTATTTCGCGTTTGATGCGGCGGATCACCACATTGACATGCCGCTGATAGGCTGAGGCCATGGCGGCGTAGCTGCGGTTGAACACCTCAAAGAACTTATCAAACGGTCTGGCCAGCACCCCGCATACAGCAGCGATTTTGCCCTTGGGAGCTTCCTCATCCTTGCTCTTGAGCATGGTGGCGCACAAAGCCGGAGTCAGGATCAGGGCAATCAGCACTGACAGCACCATGGCCGATACTATGGTGATGGAGAACTGACGGTAAATCACACCGGTGGAACCACCAAAGAAGGCCATGGGTACGAACACAGCCGAGAGCACCAGAGCAATACCGATCAGCGCTCCGGTAATCTGATCCATGGATTTTTCCGTGGCTTCCTTGGGCGGCAGATGCTCCTCCTCCATGATACGTTCTACGTTCTCCACCACCACAATGGCGTCGTCCACCAGCAGACCTATGGCCAGCACCAGACCGAACATGGTAAGCGTATTGATGGAGAAGCCCAGCATGGACATGACGGCAAAGGTACCCAGCAGCACCACCGGCACCACCAGGGTAGGGATCAGGGTGGCCCTGAAGCTCTGCAGGAACACATACATGATGAAGATCACCAGAATGATGGCTTCAACCAGGGTATGGAACACTTCATTGATGGATACGTTGATGAACTCGGTGGTGTCGTAAGGGTAATTGAGCTCCAGCCACTCCGGGAAATAGGTTTCCAGCTCAGACATCAGCGCCTTGACTCTTTCGGCAGTATCCAGAGCATTGGCACCTGAGGCCAGACGTATGGCTATACCAGATGACGGACGGCCGTTGTACTTGCTGATGTAATTGTAGTTTTCTGAGCCCAGTTCAATCCTGGCCAGATCTTTTAAGTAGACCTTGGTGCCGTCTGTGTTCACGCGGATGAGGATGTTGCCAAACTCTTCCGGAGTCTGCAGTCTGGACTGACCGGTAATGGTGTAGGAGTAGAGCTGACCCTCTATAGCCGGCGTACCACCCAGGGAACCGTAGGTTACCTGAGCGTTCTGGGCGGTAATGGCTGAGGTGACTTCTGTCACTGTCACTCTGAGGTTGTTGAGCTTTTCAGGCTCCAGCCAGATGCGCATGGCATACTGCCGGCCGAACACCATCAGGTCGCCTACGCCCTGAATACGGGCCATGGGTTCGCGGATGTTGGCGTAAATGTAGTCCGACAGGTCATTGCTGGTGTGCTCATCGTCAGTGACGGCCAGGCCCACCACCATCAGGAAGGCGTTGGTACTCTTGGTAACGTCAACACCGTTGGACTGTACGGTTTCAGGCAGCTGGGACTGACACTGCTGCAGCTTGTTCTGTACCTGCACCTGGGCAATATCCGGGTTGGTTCCCGGCTCGAAGGTGATGGTGATATCCGAGCTGCCGTAGGAGTCTGAGGTGGCTGACATGTACATGTAGCCGTCCAGACCGGTCATATTTTGTTCAATAATCTGCGTTACCGTACGTTCCACGGTAGTGGCATCAGCACCTGAATATGAGGAGCGGATGGATACCGAAGGCGGCGCAATGGTCGGATACTGGGCCACCGGCAGCGTCATCACCGCCAGGGCACCAGCCAGCATGATAATGATGGATATAACCCAGGCAAAAACCGGGCGGTTAATAAAGAAATGTGGCATAGGTTACTGTCCCTGCTGACTCTATTGTGCTGCAGCTGTACTGTCGGGCAGATCTACAACTTCAACTAAGCTTCCGGTGCGGATCTTCTGCAGATTGGATACAGCCACCTGCTCACCTGCCTTCAGTCCGCTGCTGACTACAAAGTAGTTGAGGTAGCTGGTACCAATCTCAACATTGCGGCGCTGAATGCGGTTCTGCTCATCCACCACATAGACATAGCTGATGCCGGCTGCTTCACGAAGTACGGCATTCTGATCCACCACGGTGGCGTCGGGTATGGAGCCCTCATTGATGTCGCCGCGCAGGAACATGCCGGGCAGCAGCAGATGATCGGGATTGGGTACCAGGGCGCGCAGGTTGACCATGCCGGTGCTTTCATCCACGGTGACCTCGGAGAACTCCAAAGTGCCCTGATAAGGGTACTCCTCGCCGTTGGAATAGAAGATATTCACCGTAGCCTTGCCGTCCACCATTCTGAACTTGCCGGCAGCCATGGCATTGCGCATCTGCAGATGATCCTCCACGGACTGGCCCAGGTCCACGTATATGGGATCCAGCTGCTGAATGGTGGTCATGGGATCGGTCTGCTGAGCGGACACCAGGGCGCCTTCAGTGACGTTGGAGCGGGAAATGCGGCCGGATATAGGAGCGTAAACCTTGGTATAGGCCAGGTTGATCTCGGCGGTCTGCACTTCAGCCTCAGCCTGCTCTACTGCCGCTGAAGCCTGCAGATAGGTGGCATTGGCATCATCATAATCCTGCTGGCTGACTGCTTTCTGGGCCAGCAGGGCGCGGTAACGGTTGGCACGCAGTTCGGCTGTGTGCAGATTGGCTTTGGCCGAGGAGAGGGAGGCTTTGGCGCTGTCGAGCTGAGCCTGATAAATGGCCGGGTCAATCTGATAAAGCTGAGTGCCTTCTTCTATGCTGGCGCCTTCAGTGAACAGACGTTTTTGAATCACTCCTGAAACCTGAGGTCTGACCTCAGCCCGGCGGGTGGAGTTGGCACGGCCGGTTAAACGGGATACTACCGGAACATCAACCAGGGTTACGGTGAATACGTCAACAGGCACTGCCTGTTCTGCTACCTGCTGTACCTGTTCTCCTTCGCATGAGACCAGCAGCAGTGCGGCACAGGCAGCAGCTACAGCGGTATAGGATGTTTTCTTTTTCAACAGAAACATAAGGCGTTTCCTTGTGCTTATTTTTAGTATTAACAAAGGATCACTTGCGTGAGTGCTGTTCATTTTACTCCAAAAGATAAAGATACGTACACGTCTGTATGTTATAATTCACCGCCGTTGATCATATAGAGGGAATAGCCGGTCTAATCAGTCAGATTTAAGGATTTTGTATGCCCAAAAGAACACATGAAGCAGCCATGCAGACCAGGCAGCTAATTTTAGATGCAGCTTACAAGCTGTTCTCCAGCAAGGGTTTTGAGAAAACTTCCCTGTCTGATATTGCCCGGGCCGCCCATGTTACCCGCGGAGCCATATACTGGCATTTTGAGGATAAAAACGAGCTGCTGTGTGAATTGTGCAAGGAACTGGCCGACAAGGTTAATTTAATAGACAATTTGCAGAATGCCGCTTCCCCTGATGAGCCGGATCCGCTGGGGCAGCTGCGGCAGTGGATGCTGTCGCACAGCTCTGATCAGGCCAACTTCTTTTTCAATTCCAACTTTATGCGCAATCTGCGTCTGCTCAGCAGAAGCGGCAGCGGCAGTGCGGATACAGAGGAATCTGAAGTGCACCGGAGACTGCAGGAGCTGCCGGATTATGTGTCGCAGCTGCTGCTTGAAGGCATCAAAAATGCCATGGCCCGCCGGCAGCTGCCCGGAGACGTGGAGCCCGAGGCCATAAGGGCCTGCATCATCAGCCTGCTTTATGCCTACTGCAGCCGGGAAAACATGTATTTTTCCTCGGCACGGCCGCATATTATTTTCCGGCAGCTGGTGGATTTTATCTTTACCCACATGGGGGATTTAAAGCGCCTGCCGGGCACGGACAGCGCAGCTGCTGTTTCTTTCAGCAGGGCCGGCCTGATGCGCTGAGCTTTATTCCGCGGTTTTGATGCTGCCGTCTGCCTGCAGGCCTACACTGGCGGCATCAATGCCCACCCGGGCTACTTCCCTGGCACTTTCCGGCAGCGGACGCGGTCTGCCGTTGCTGTCCACAGCTACATAGGTAAAGGAAGCTTCGGTGACCTGATCGCGCTCTGAGATCTGATACTCGTAAATCTTTTTCACCCACAGCTCCAAATGTATCTTCAGGGAGGTCCGGCCCACATGCACGCAGCGCCCGTAGCAGCAGACACAGTCTCCTACATTAACCGGCTTTAAAAAGCTCATGGCATCCACTGCCACGGTCACTACGCGGCCCTGGGCTATTTCGCGGGCCAGTATGGCGCCGGCTATGTCCAGCTGTGACATAATCCAGCCGCCGAAAAGATCGCCGGCCGGGTTGGTATCCCCGGGCATGGCCATGGTGCGCAGCAGCAGATTGCCCACCGGTGATTTCTTGTTGCTCTCTGTTTGTGCCATGATTTGCTCCTTATCCAATCAATAGGCTGCATGTCGCCTGTAAGTCTAGCACACGGCAGCAGCGGCAGAATGTGCGGCATTGTACAGCAGCACTGCTGCAGGTTATGATTATGCAGGCCCCCAAGGAGATCCCATGCTGAGTCTTGAAAAACAACAGTATCACCTACAGCGGGTTTCCCGCACCTTTGCGCTGACCATACCCCTGATGCACGGTCAGCTGGCTGACTGCGTGGCCAATGCCTACTTAATCTGCCGCATAGCAGACAGCATGGAGGATGATCCCGTACTGGATCCAGCCCGCAAAAGCGACTGGCTGCTCCGCTTCGCCTCCTGCCTGGACCACGTATCTGCCGCCCCCGAGGCCGCAGAGCTTGAGGCTGAAGCCGCCTCACTGCTCAAAGCCGGGGCGGTGCCTGAGGAATATGAGCTGTGCTGTGAGCTGCAGGAAGTGCTGGCGCGCACCCGCTCCTATCCGCCTGAGGTGCAGCACATCATAGGCCACGGCGCGGCACTGCTCTGCCGCGGTATGGCAGAGCATCTCTCTTCCCTGCAGATTTTGTGTCTGGCGGATGTGGACCGCTACTGCTATGCCGTAGCCGGGGTGGTAGGGGAAATGCTGGCCCTGCTTTTTGCCTTCTTTGATCCCAGGGCTGACAAAAAAGCCCTGCTTGAGCTCAGCGTCAGTTTCGGTGAGGGGCTGCAGCTGACCAATATCTTAAAGGACAGGACAGCCGATGGTGACAGGCAGGCAACCTTTCTGCCCGCCGTTGAGGACGGCCGGCAGGGGCGGGAGCTTATTGCCTGGTACTGTGCCCTCACGCAGGGACATTTGAAGCAGGCCGGTGATTTCATCTGCCAGCTGCCGCGCAGCAGTGCCGGGGCCAGGCTGTTTTGCCTGCTCAATACAGCCATGGCTGTGCTGACGGTAAAAAAGATTGAAAACAATCCCCTGGGATCACAAAGTGAGCTTAAAATTTCCCGCAGTGCAGTCAGGCGGGCGCTGTTGTGCTGTGTGCTGTGCTCGCGCAGCAATCTGCTGGTAAAGGCTTATTTAAAATTTCTGCGCTCAGGCTCGAAAATGATCGAGCGCGATGCTGCCGTGCTGCGTGCGTCCGTCAGCGCCTGGCCGGAGGCCTGAGGATCGGGGCTACCGGAGCATAAAGATTTGTCGGTTATAAGAGGATATTACATGAAAAAGTTTGCCGTACTCCTGGCTGCCCTGGCCGCGCTGTGCAGCGCTACCGCTTCCGGAGCTGAATACAAGGAAGGCGTCAATTATGAGATCAGGGGGAATACGCCTTCAGCGCAGAAGGAGATTCGCGAGTTCTTTTCTTTCTGGTGCGGCCACTGCTATGGTCTGCAGCCGACATTTCATAAGATAGAAGATTATTTTGCAGGTCAGGCTCTTTTTGTCAAAAATCCGGTGGGACTGATCGGCGGCAGAATGGGGCCGGTGTCGCAGCAGGGTTTTGCTGTGGCTTCGCTGATGAGGCTGGAGGATAAGTACACCGCCGAGTTGTTTGATGAGATGCATGTGCAGGGCAATATCCCGCGTTCAGAACAGGATTTCATCGACTTTTTCGGCGAACACTTGGGCCTGCCGGCCGATAAGGTCAAACGTGATCTCAACTCATTTCCGGTGATAGGCATGGTGGCCGGCTTTGACAAGGCAGTGGAGGATGCAGGCATTGATGCCGTGCCTGAGCTGTTGATCAACGGCAGGTATCTGGTGACTATGGAATCCGTCAACAGCGACGAGGAGCTGATTGATTTGATTGCCTATCTGCTCACGCTGAATTAAGTAGGCAGCATACAGCCGTCAGGTGCTGTAGCCGGCGCCCGTCCCTTTGAGCTTGACTTGCTTGAGGGGGCGGGCGCTTTTCTTTGCTCTGCAGTCTCCTCTGAATATCAGGCTTTGGGGCTGCTTTCAGAGTCAGTTTCAGCGCTCGGGACGGCTTCTGCCTCGCCGGCGGCGGCAGCAGAGGGCTCGGCTTCTTCTCCTTTGGGCAGCAGCGGCTCGTCATGGAAGACTTCACGGCAGAGCAGGGCATCCTTGCGGGCCCACAGATCGCGCAGCCACATCATAAAGGAATACTTAAACTGCTTGTCCTTGAGATAGTCACCCACAGGCAGCTCACTGGCCGGAATGACTTCCACATGGGCATAGACCTGGCGGAGTTTACCCTGCAGCAGGGCAATAAAAGGTTTCTCCGGCGGATTGGGATAGGCCAGGGTCAGATTGATCAGGCAGTCAATTTCCGTGCCTATTTGTCCCAAAGCCACAGCCAGGGAGGCGGCCTTGGGCGGCATCAGATGGCGGTAGGGGGAATTTACCGCCTGCTGCTTGGCTTTGGTACAGCGGGTGCCTTCGGCAAAATTGACCAGGGAGGAGGGAGCCAGTACCAGCCGGCGGCAGGCCTTGATGGTGCTTTCTATATCCTTACCCTTGAGTTTGGGATTTTTCAGCAGATCTTTTTTGCTGTAGCGGCGCAGAAAAGGCATGCCCAGACCCAGACAGACCAGGCCCATTACCGGAATGTAGACCAGGGAGTGTTTGAGAAAGAATTTGGTAATGGGTATGCGGTGTCCGAACAGGTGGCAGATCATGAAGATGTCAGCCCAGCTTAAGTGATTGGACACAATGATGCAGTTGCCGCGGACATTAACCTGCTCCATGCCCTGCACATTGAAGTCAATTTTGCAGGTGAGCTTCATGATGCAGGAATTGATGTCCATCCAGAAGTGATAAATGATGTTGTTGACGCGTTCGATCCTGCTTTGTACTGACTGGATTGGCAGCAGCGGGCGTATGAGGGACAATACCAGAATAGGTATGGCATTGAGCACAGTGTTGATGCTGATGAGCAGCAGATTTAAAAAGGCCTTCAGCGGTGCCGGAAGAAAAGACAGCATAACGAACCTCAAAAAGGACGCGGAATTGCGCGATTATTATCCCAAAATAAAAAGCCGGTGCGCGGCTGATCCGTAAAAATTTGCCTGATTAATTCCCCCTTCATCATATTCCTTCCTGCCTGTATGCAAGTCCGTCCGCCTGCAGGTTTGATTTTGGTTCTAAAATTAATCGTACGTAGAAATAAGCGTCGTATATATAAATTCATGTGCGTAGAAACAAGGTCCTTCTCAGAATTTTGTTGATGACCCTTTTTGCAGCTCAATCTGATTTTTGC
>CAYRIZ010000060.1:0-11421 GCA_964424565.1 uncultured Enterobacterales bacterium | reverse complement strand
GTGCGTGTATATAGACTGATATATACGCCTTCTTCAACATGGTAATCGCATTTGCGGTCTGCTTTATCATTGTCAAACCCTCTTTTTAATTAATCATCCTGTATCGCGATAATAAACCATACATATGTCGATCTCAATTGATATAAAAAAAAAAAAAGCGGTTTTTGCAGGAATGCGACGGAAAACCATTGTGCAGACTGATTTGGCTTTTGCAAAATAGGGGCATTTTGCAAAATCTACTCCACTGCGAATGAGGCTGTTTTGCCATAGTCTGAGGGTATGAATGCAGATGCCTAAGGCTTGAAACAGGTACCGTGTGCCGGTGAGATCTGCTGGCAGGAGCATGCTGATTTGTACATTGTATGAAACTAAAAGGCACCTGCAGGCATACCAATCTGCCCAAAGTCGCATCGTGAAACCTTCATACTTAGGGTCGTTGTGATGAATTTGAGGCACTGTAGCCGTGAGCCGCCTGGACCGGTACAGCCATCACAGATGACAAGGCGGCGGATCTGCCGCTGCTGCAGCGCTGTAAGGAGGGGGACTTAAGCTGCACCGCAGACCGCAGGTGGTATCCTGCGCTTCTTGTGCTGCCGCCGAAAAGGCCGGAACAGACTGCGCAGTGAATGGAGCATTAAACATCAAATGGCTGACTGCCCCAGGGCTGCAGGAGATCGGAGCGTCCGGTGGGAGGGATGGGGAGAAGCCATGCATACCAAAACCGGCAATGCCTTATGGCCATGGCCCGGCCGGCTGACCCACTGCGTATTGTGTCCCGGCGGCTGTGGCAGAACAAAGCCGTATCTGCCTCAGGCTCAGGGATGGGACAGCCCGGGCCAAACTACTGCACCAAAGCAGGGCGATCTACTGTTGCAGGTTACCGGAGAAGCAGCACATGGAGCACATCCATGCCTGCACCATGAGCAGGTTCCATGCGGTGGGGGAAAGGCATGCACAGTGCGACTGAGGTTGTACAACAGGGTGACAGCGGGGGTAAAGATACAGCCACTGTATGTGCTAAGTTTATTGGTAGCATACTGTCTTAAGCAGCCCCATGGTTTCAGAGGTAAGGGCCGGCGGGCTGCAGGACAGACACTGTGTTGTACCCTGACGACAGCAGAGCATTGTCAAATGCCCTTATGCTGCAGTGGAACGGGTTTGCCAGGCCTTCATTTGGCAAAAGAAAGTCAGACCAGCCTGCAAATGGGGCATCCGCCAAATTCCAGGCAGAACCAAAATTTTTGTGCAGTCTTCTGGGGAAAAAGAATTTTATAGGATATAATGCGCGCCGGTAACTTGGTCGCAGGTTACCGGTTGTTCAATTTTCAATAGAGAAAGATAATCATGGCAATTACTTTAGATGCAGTTATCCGTCAGGAACGCGGGAGAGGTGCGAGCCGCCGCCTGCGCCGTGCAGGTCAGATCCCTGCCATCATCATCGGCAGCAACGTCGAGACCGTCTCCATCACCCTCGATGAGAAGAAGCTGATTCTGGCTGCCCTCAAGGATGAGTTCTATACCGAGCCTTCCATCATCAATGTCAATGGTGAGGCTATTGCAGTAAAGCCGGTTGAGATGCAGCGTCATCCGGTTTCTTCACGTGTGATTCACATTGATTTCAAGCGTGTGTAATTAAACCCGGTTATCCGGATTTGATTTACGGCAGAAAAACGGTGCAGCGGTTTGATCCGGCACCGTTTTTTAATGCGCGTCGCCCAGGCAGCTCGCTCTGTACTGCCGGGCACTATGCTCTATCACGATGACGTAAAGGTGGGGAAAAATGTCGTCAATTCGTGCCCTGATTGCGCTGGCCTTTGGTACTCTGGGCCTGGGCATTACTGAATATGTGGCCATGGGGCTGCTGCCTTACTGGGCGGATAATTTTGCCATTTCCATAGCTGAAGCCGGACACGGCATCTCAGCCTATGCCCTGGGCGTGGCCTGCGGTGCTTTTGCCCTGCTGTTTATGCGCCGGCTGAAGCTCAAGACCATTCTGCTCATTTTGGTGGTGGTACATATAGCCGGCAATGCCTGTACTGCTCTGGCTCCTTCCTTTGAACTTCTCCTGCCGGCCCGCTTCATAGCCGGCCTGCCGCATGGCAGTTATTTCGGCGTGGGCTCCATCATTGCCCAGCGCATAGCCAGTCAGGGCCGCGGCACTTCGGCAGTGGCCATCATGACTGCCGGCATGACGGTGGCCAATGTGTTCGGCGTACCGCTGGGCACGGCTCTGGCCCATACGCTCTCCTGGCGGGTAATCTTCTATTTGGTGGTACTCTGGGGCCTGCTGGTGCTGTTCTCCTGCGCCCGCTGGGTCAAGGATGTAGGGCGCATTGAGGATACGGGCTTTAAGGGCCAGTTTGCCTTCCTGAAGAACAAAGCTCCCTGGCTGGTACTGGCCGCCACGCTCTTTGGCAATGCCGGCATTTTCTGCATGCAGAGTTATATCAGCCCCATCCTGACCGATGTAGCAGGTATTGCCCTGGAATATGTCTCTGCCGTGCTGGTGGCCATGGGTGTGTGCATGGTGATCTTCAATCTGATTTCAGGCCGGCTGTGTGATGCCTTCCGGCCGGGGCGGGTGGCCTGCTGCTATCAGCTCTGCGCCGTATTCCTGCTGGGCAGCATAGCCTTATTCGGCAGTCATGCCGCGATCTGCATAGTGCTGGTGTGTCTGACGGCAGGCATGCTGTTTGCCCTGTCGGCTCCGGAGCAGGTATCCATTCTGCGCTGCTCTCCCGGCGGTCTGCTGCTGGGCGCCTCCTCCGTGCAGGCGGCCTTCAATTTGGGCAATGCCCTGGGCGCTTATGTGGGCGGCATTCCCTTTACCTGGCAGCTGCCGCTGTCCTGCATTACCGCCTTCGGAGCGGTGCTGTCCTGCATAGGCTTTGTCTGCCTGTTCTTCTATTACCGTTTTCACGAGCAGAAATTCAGCACTGTAGTCTGAGGGCGGCTGTGCTGCCTCTGCCACTGCAGCCGATGTCCCGGGCCGGCTGCAGGACGAAAATGTGAGCCTCTTTAGGATTTTTTCTGCAAATACTGTTCAAAAAGCGCTGATTAGATCATATTTTAGTTATTACAGGGCATCAGGGTATAAATGAGTATGGTTATGGATAAAGAAGTCCCCTTAGGTCAGATCTGCACTCTCAGGGTGGCAGAAATCAAAGATGTCGGTGCCTTTGTGGATGCCGGAAATTTTGGCAATTTGTTTGTGCCGCATTCACAGCTGCCGCGGGGGACAGTCCCCGGCTCAGAGATTGAAGTCTTCCTTTATGTAGACGGCGGCAGGGTGCTGGCTACGGCCAGGCGTCCTTATCTGCAGCTGGGACAAATCGGACTGCTGCGCGTCAATTCCATTGACTGCGGCACGGTTTACCTGGATATGGGTATTCCCAAGGAACTGGTGGTGCCGGTATCCGAGCAGCGCAGTTATTTTGAAGTAGGCTCCAAGGTACTCATCTATATAGCCATGGACGAGGAGGGCCGGCTGTTCGGCACTCAGCGCTACACCCGTTATCTGCGCGATCAGGCGCCGGCCGGGCTGTTCAAACGCGGGCAGGCCGTGACCGTGGTGCCGGTGGCCCACACTCCCCTGGGCATGCGCGTGGCGGTGGATGACCGTTACTTTGCGCTGCTGCACCGCTCGGAAATCAAGGGCAGGGTGAGCATAGGTCACCGCCTGCCGGGCTTTATTACCGCCTGCCGCCCGGACGGCCGCCTGGATGTGTCCCTGCAGGAGCCCGGCCGCATAGGCGTGGAGCATGCCGCAGAAGAGCTGCTGGTGCTGCTGGGCCGCTCCGGCGGGGTGCTGCCCTTTGGGGATCGCAGCAGCCCTGAAGACATTGAAAACTATCTGCATATGTCCAAGGGCCGCTTTAAGAAGTCCATAGGCGGCTTGTACAAACAGCGGCTGATTGAGCTGTCCGATAATCAAATCCGCCTGACGCAGGCCGGCTGGGATTACTTAAATCAGGGCGGAAAGTTCGCGGAAAGAGCACAGGCACCTGCCGAGCCCGTAACCGCAGATAAAGCTGCAGACAGTGCCGAGCCGCAGCCGGGCCAGGTTACTGCAGAGCAGATCTGGGGTGGAGCCGGATCGCGGCACAGCCACAGAGAAAAGAAGTAAAAATACATGTCAGATTATCCTTTTTTGTTTGAGCTGCTGCTTTTTGCCGGCAAAGCTCTGATTTTTGTCCTGGCCGTCGCCGCTATACTGCTGCTGATTGCCTTATTGTTGTCTGCCCGCCGCGGGCTGAAAGCCGCCTCTGAGGACAAGGGCAGCGAGGTGGTACTCATCAATCTGACCCGCCGGCAGCAGCAGCTGCGCAAAAAGCTGCAGCAGTCCTTAAAAAAGCAGGATCCTGATGAAAAGCTCAGGCGTCAGGAAAAGGCTGCAGCCGCCGGGAAAGAGAGCCGGCTGTCCTTCCTGATGTTTTGGAAAAAGAAAGACCAGTCCAAAGAAAAAATTGTCGCCCGCCCGGTGCAGCCCCAGCCTCAGACCGTCACTCCTCCTCCGGCAGAGCCTGCCGCCGCAGAGCAGCAGAACACCACAGCTGCAGATCAGCAGACTCCCGCCAAAGATCAGCAGGCTCCAGCCGCTGCAGCCCCGGCAGATCCTCAGGAAAATCAGGCAAAGGAAAACCAGGACACCGCCGCAGTAGCCGGTGCAGAGCCGGCAGAAAATGCAGAGACTGCAGAGGACAAAGATCAGGCCGGCAATAAACTGGGTCAAAAGCAGCAGGCCCGCCGGGAGCATCTTGCTGCCATAGCCGCCCTGCGGGCTGAAGGAGTGTTCTGCCCGCGCAATGTCTTTGTGATTAATTTCCACGGCTCCACCAACGGAGGCGAGGTCAAAAGACTGACTGTGCTGATCGATGCCCTGCTGCAGTGTGCCGATGAGCGCGATGAGGCGGTGATCCGCCTGAGCTCACCAGGCGGCATGGTCAACAGCTATGGTCTGCTGTCCTCACAGCTGCTGCGCATCCGCAACCGCGGGATCTTTCTGACTGTATGTGTGGACACCGTGGCGGCCTCAGGCGGCTATCTGATGGCCTGTGTGGCCAACAGAATAGTGGCCGCGCCCTTTGCCTACATAGGCTCCATAGGCGTGGTGGCCGGCATTCCCAACTTTCATCGTCTGATGCAGAAGCATCAGGTGGATTATGAACAGGTGACGGCCGGCCGCTACAAGCGCACCCTGACCATGCTGGGAGAAAACACTGAGGAAGGCCGCGCCAAGTTCCAGCAGGAGCTCGAGGCCATACATGCCCGCTTCAAGGAGCAGGTGCAGCGCTTCCGGCCGCAGCTTGATATGGACAAGGTGGCCACAGGTGAAGCCTGGCTGGGGCTGGATGCCCTGGAACTGGGGCTTATTGATGAAATAGGTGTTTTTGAGGATTATATAAATAAGCTGCAGCAGCGCACGGAAAACAATGTGCTGCAGCTGACAGTGAAGAAGAAGCCCAAAGGGCTGCAGAGCCGCCTGCGCCGGCTGTTTGGTGCCCGGGGACTGGGCCGGATGCTGCCGGCCTCCAGGCTGGAGCAGGTGCAGGCCCTGGATGATCCGCACGCACACATTCGCTGATCTATAAAAACAATTGATGAATTTAAGGATGCATGATGGGAAAGTCTTTGGTTATTGTGGAATCTCCCTCCAAAGCGGCGATTATCAACCGTTATCTGGGGGATAAGTACATTGTCAAAGCCAGTGTAGGTCATATCCGTGACCTGCCGGGCAAAGCCTCAGCCACGGCTGCCGGCAGAACAAAAACTAAGGACAGCAAAACAGCCGGCAGCAGCCGGAAAAACGGGAACAGAGCGCTGGTGGAGCGCATGGGCCTGGATCCGGACAACGGCTGGACCGCAAGGTATGAAATCATGCCCGGCAAGGAAAAAGTAGTCAGTGAACTCAAGACCCTGGCCGAGCGGGCTGACACCATCTATCTGGCCACCGACCTTGACCGCGAGGGCGAGGCCATAGCCTGGCATCTCAAGGAAGTGCTGGGCGGCAGCAAAACCTATTTACGCGTCAAGTATCCTGAAATCACCAAAACCGCCATCCTGAAGGCTTTTGCCAATCCCTCAGACATCAATATGGATCTGGTCAATGCCCAGCAGACCAGACGCTTTCTCGACCGCGTGGTGGGCTACATGGTCTCGCCTCTGCTGTGGACCAAGGTAGCCCGTGGTCTGTCCGCCGGCCGGGTGCAGTCGGTGGCCGTGGAAATCATTGTCGACCGCGAGCGGGAAATCAAGGCCTTTGTGCCCCGGGAATACTGGAGTATAGATGCTCTGGTGCACACCGCAGCCGGAGCCAATCTGACCCTCAGCCTGCAAAGCCGGCAGGGCAGCAAGCTGGAACCGGCCACGGCCGCGGAAAGTCAGGTCCTCTGTCAGGAACTCTGTCAGCAGAAATTCATAGTCTCCAAAATTGAGCAGAAGGCCGGCCGGCAGTATGCGCCGCCGCCCTTTACCACTTCCACCCTGCAGCAGACGGCCAATCAGCGCCTGGGCTTTTCCGTGCGCCGCACCATGACGGCAGCCCAGCATCTTTATGAAGCCGGCTTCATCACCTACATGCGTACGGACAGCGTCAATTTGTCTGAAGATGCCGTGCAGGCGGCGCGCGAGCTGATCAGCTCAGGCTTTGGACCTGCTTATCTGCCGGAAAAACCCAATCACTTCAAATCCAAAGGCTCAGCCCAGGAAGCCCATGAGGCCATACGTCCGTCCCATCCTGAGGTGACTGCCAGACAGCTGCCCTCCACGCTGGATCGCGATGCCCAGAGGCTGTATGCCCTGATTTATGACCGCTATCTGGCCTGTCAGATGCCGCCGGAGCAGCATCAGACCACTACTTTATGGGTGCAGGCCGGTCCCTTTGAGCTCAAGTGCACCGGCCGCGTGATCACCTTTGACGGTTTCCGCCGGGTGCTGGGCGGCAGCTCTTCCGAGGTGGTGCTGCCTCCGCTGCAGGAAGGCGATGAGCTGACGCTGGATGATCTGCTGCCGCTGCAGCATTTCACCCAGCCGCCGGCCCGCTTCTCCGAGGCCACTTTGGTCAAGGAGCTGGACAATGACGGCATAGGCCGTCCGTCCACCTATGCCTCCATCATAGCCACCATTCAGGATCGCGGCTATGTCCGGGTGGAGCGCGGACGCTTTTATGCCGAAAAGATGGGCGAGATTGTGACTGACCGGCTGCGCTGCAGCTTTGCCGATTTAATGGATCCGCACTTTACGGCCCAGATGGAAACAGAGCTGGATGAAATAGCCACCGGCCGGCTCAGCTGGATCGCCAGCCTCAACAATTTCTACCGTGATTTCCTGCAGCATCTGAAAAAAGCCGAGCTGCCGGCAGATCAGGGTGGCATGCCCGACAATCATCCCATTGAAATAGATCTGCGCTGCCCGCAGTGCGGCCGCTACAACATGGCCGTACACTCCGGACGCACCGGCATGTTCCTCTCCTGCCAGGGCTACTATGACAAATCAGTACCGGCAGCCGAGCGCTGCCGCACCACCCTGGATTTAAAGGAAGTCAGCTTAAACAAGGCCGGCAATGATTCAGAGCTGACGGCAGATGAGGAAAATCTGCAGCTGCGGGAGCGCAAACGCTGCCCCAGATGCGGCTCGGCCATGGATGCCTATATCATCAATGATCAGCTCAAGCTGTATTTGTGCGGCAGCAGCCCGCGCTGTGACGGCTATATATTAGAGCGCGGCTCTTTTGCCGGGGAAGTGGACAAGGGGCCTGAGGTGATCTGCGATCGCTGCGGCAGCAATATGGTCCTGCGGGAAGGGCGTTTTGGCAAATATATGGCCTGCACCAATGCCGAGTGCGGCAATACCCGCAAGATCTTAAAATCAGGCGAGGTGGCCCCGCCCAAGGAGCCGGCCGTGGATCTGCCTGAGCTGCCGTGCAAGGCCGAAGGGGCTCACTATGTGCTGCGCGACGGTGCCACCGGTATCTTCCTGGCGGCTTCCAGCTTCCCCAAGGTGCGCGAGACCAGACCGGCCCTGGTGGCTGAATTAAAGCGTTTCCGCGACCGCATTTCCCCCAAGTTCTACTATCTTGCTGACGGTCCGGCCCAGGATCCTGAAGGCAACAAATTTGAGATCCGTTACTCCCGCAAAAATAAGGAGCAGTATCTGCTGTCCGTAAATGCCGCCGGCAAAACAGCCTATACCGCCCACTATGATGCAGACAGCGGTTTGTGGTCGGTTAAGCCTTACGGCAAAAAGGCAGCAGCAGAAGAGGAAGGCGGCACCACAGCCAAGAAAACCACCCGCCGGCGCAGCAGCAAGGCCTGAAGCCTGAGGCAGGGCAACTCATAGTCATCGCCCGGGCAGATCGCAGCTCAGCTCTGCAGCGTGCCCGGGTAATTTAAGATCTCATACAGCAGCCTGGAGGCCTGCTCATCGTCTTCAGGCAGCAACGAGGCGGCGATTTTGGCTTCCCGACAGTAGACTTTGAGCTGTGCCGGCAGGCGGCGCCGGCAGTAGGCGCTGTAGAAGTCCAGCTCTGCACTGATGAGGCTTGCAGGGAAATTATCTGCCCTAAAGAGAAAATACATCTCCCGAAACCAGGAACTGGTCCACCGCGGCGCCCGCGGCAGCAGCTGTGGATCGCTCTGTCCCAGTTGCTGCCAGAGCGCAAATTCCCTGTCCGTCAGCTTTTGTTTGAATGCAGCCAATAAATCCTGCGGGCTGTGATCAGGCAGCCCCTGTAGACCCGCCGCCACAGCCTGCTGCAGGATCTCTTCTGCCTGCGCCAGATTAAATCCCAGACGCTGCTGTCTGGCTGCATTTAAAATGCCGGTAGGGGCCAGCAGCACCGGCTCATCTATATTCAGAGTACATAGATCCACACTGTAATCTGCCGCACAGCGCAGTAGCTGTGCCTGCTGTCCGTCAAAATCAAGACAGCGCAGCACAAAGCAGTGCGTGCCGTCACAGCAGACCAGACTGCGGCCCTCGTCCACACTCTGCTGCAGCCTGTGCTGCCGCTCCTGCCGGCCTTTGAGATAAAAGTTCAAGATGGCGGCATCATGCTGCTGCAGATAAGCAAACAGCCGGCAACACTGCTCTGCCCGCACTACCGGAGACACCCCATACCCCTGACCCTCGGCCGGGCTGATCAGGCCCAGGGCCTGCAGGGCCGGGATCAGGGCGGCAGTCTGCTCCGGGTGCAGCTGCGGCAGGGAGCCGAACAGGCGGGCGGCCTGCAGCACTACCTTTAGATCAATAAGATCGCGGCCGTGGAAAAGCTGCGGCAGGCGAAAACAGCGCAGGGCCAGCGCGTCTGTATAAAACAGATAACGGCTGCCGAATACCACCGGCAGCACCTGCTCCGGCTCGGTGAGGTCCTGCAGCTGTTTCAACAGGGCATACTCAGTAATTCCGGCTGCGGTCAGCTGCGGCCGCAGCTGCTGGCGGAACAGATAAACAGGGCTGGGCAGCAGATAGGGAGGCAGTTGTATGCGCAGCAGCTGATCTGCTGCCAGTTCACGCAGGGCGGCATCAGTGCGCCTGACGGCCAGAGCACCCAGCCGGGCATGAAGACCCGGGGCGGTCACCGGCAGCGGGTGCAGAAATAAGAACTGAGTGTCTGCAGAAACAATCATTATCTGAACTGTTTTTGGGCTTCATCATAGGTAAAGCCGGCCTGCTTTAATTTTTCACACAGCAGCTCTGCATCTATGTCATGAGCCCGGCACAGATCCTGCAAATCAGCATACTCATCGCGCAGCTGCATATTCACGGCGCTCAGCAGTATGAAGGGATCCATGGTCTGATAGCGGCTTAAGGAAACAGGCATTATTCCTCCCCGGCCTTGGCTTCAGCTGAGGCTTCTGCAGCCTCGGCGGCGGCAGGTTCAGCTTCAGCCGGAGCTTCTTCCTGCTGAATGTCGATCTCTATGGTGTCGCGCATTTTCTTGACCAGCTCCACGGCTTCCTTTACCGAGCCGGCGCGGGCCAGGGCTACACCCAGACGGCGCTCTCCGTCCACTTCCGGCTTGCCGAAAATGCGTACGGCTGTATCGCGGCCCAGGGAGAGAGCCTGACCTATATTCTTATAGGCGATCTTAGTGCCGCTACCCTTACCCATCAGGGCGGCTGAAGCCGACGGGCCGTGGAAGGCTATGGCCTCGCCTACAGGCAGTCCCAGCAGGGCGCGTACATGCAGGGCAAATTCGGACAGATCCTGGGAAATCATGGTCACCATACCGGTGTCATGCGGACGCGGGGAAAGCTCAGAGAAGATGACGCGCCGGCCGGCAATGAACAGCTCCACGCCGAAAATGCCGTAACCGCCCAGGGCCTTGACTACCATGGAGGCAATACGCTTGCATTCGAGCAGGATTTCTTCATCCAGCGGCTCAGGCTGCCAGGACTCCTGATAATCACCGTTGACCTGATGATGACCTATGGGCTGGCAGAATTTGATGCCGTCCACGGCATGCACGGTCAGCAGGGTGATTTCCCGGTCAAACTTGACCATGCCTTCCACTATGACGCGGTTTTCATGGCCGCGGCCTTCGGTACAGGCCTTGGCCCAGGCGGTATCTATGTCGCTTTCGCTCTTTAAGGTGCTCTGGCCCTTTCCTGATGAGCTCATGACCGGCTTCATGATGCAGGGGAAGCCTACGCTCTCTATATTCTCTCTGACCTCAGCGGCGCTGGAGGCAAAGAAGAAGGGTGAGGTGGGCAGATGCAGGGTGTTGGCGGCCAGATTGCGTATGGCCTCGCGGTTCATGGTGATATTGGCGGCCTGGGCAGAAGGCACCACATGCAGGCCTTCCTGCTGTTCCAGCTCCAGCAGCACATCGGTGGCTATGGCTTCAATTTCCGGGATCACCACATCAGGCTTCACCTTGTGGATCAGCTGGGTCAGGGCCTCCCGATCCTTCATGTTGAGCACAGCTTTGGCGGAGGCAACCTGCATGGCCGGAGCATTGTCATAGCGGTCACAGGCAATGACCCTGACGCCCAGGCGCATCAGTTCAATGGCAACTTCCTTGCCCAGCTCACCGGAGCCCAGCAGCAGAGCAGTGGTCGGATGTGAATATTTGGCGGTGGTTAAATCTAAAGCTTGGCTCATATCATTCCTTTCAAATCGAATTGAGCTTGAACAAGAAGCCTTTGAGGCTTCAGCCGGCTCCGGCAGTACTGAGAGTGTACTGCGGAAGTGGTGGATTACAGCTGATGCTGCAGTAAAGTGATCTTATCACCCCGGGTGAAGGCCGCGGCTGAGACCGGCAGACGGTACGGCCGGCAGTCCGCAGACACCGGGGAATTGTGGTGTCCGGCCTTTCCTCCGTTTCTGCATTATAGTACAAACTAAGGGCCGGACTGCACGCGGCACAGGGTGATTGCACGAGATGTTACTTGACATCTTCTTGAGATTTTGTTGCTTCAA
>CAYRIZ010000059.1:0-11530 GCA_964424565.1 uncultured Enterobacterales bacterium | reverse complement strand
AGTCTGCACCATCAGCAGACTGGCTGCTGGCTTTAATTTATGCAATCACCCTGGAACTATACGCCTCAGATCGCACTGCGGTGCTGCTGCACAAAAGCCAGCAGACTGTCCGACAGCAGCGGCAGGGTATGAAGATACTGCTGAAAGTTAAAACACAACCTGCGCCACTGCCTCTCAAAGCGGTCAAAGTCCAGTGCCGGCAATGCTCCGCTGCCATTGTAAAACAGCATCAGCTCCTGCAGCTTGGCGGCGGTCTGCTGCAGCTCCTCCATCTCCGCAGTACCGTAGGTGCTCATCAGCTGCCAAAAGGCCTGCAGTTTGACCAGATGGGCATCCTCATCCTGAGGATAAATCTGCCAAAGGAAAGGCCGGCCGCAGCAGGCTGCCCGCACAATACTGTCCTCGCCGCGCACCAAATTCAAATCGGAGCGGCAGAGGAGCTGATCGTACCCCTGCTGTGAGGTCATGGCTGCCGCCTGAAAGGTCACCGCCCCCAGCTGCCTGCTGTCGCCAGGCTGCAGGGCAAAATCATAAAGCTCATTGACATTATCCAGCGGCAGACCGGCAAAGACAGTGATCTCGGTGGGCAGTGCCGAGCGCTGCAGCAGCTCCACCAGTCCGGCCAGAGCCTTGTTGTGATAGGAAAACAGCGTAGCCCGGCGCACCCCGTCTGCAGCATAAGGATGCGGCAGGGAGGCGAGCTGTCGCAGCTGAGGATCCAGCATCAGGCCGCCGGTGCGGGCGGTAAAGCCGGGATAAAAGTAATAGCAGTTTGCAAACTGCCCGGGCGAGCGCAGACCGTGAAAATCCTCCACCCAGCTTTCAGCCGACAGGTAATCAAGGCAGATCACCAAAGTCCCGTCAGCCGCCACTGCTGCGGCGCGCTGCGGCGGCAGATGGCACAGAAAAGCCTCAACCACGGCATCAGCCTGATAATCCACCTCGGCCTCAAAGGGCAGAAAGGTGAGCAGTCTGCCGTCATCATCGTCCGGCAGGGCTATGGTGCGCAGCACTCTGAGATCATCGCAGAACAAATGCACCTGTACCCCGGCCTGTTTAAGCAGCCGGGCCAGGCGCAGACAGACGCCGGCGTCACCGTAGTTGTCGATCACCCGGCAGTAGATATCAATCAGCATAGTTTTCCCTGGGATGTTCCAAAAACAGCCGACACCTTAGCACAATTTAAGGCCCGGGGTGCAACCTGGCCCCCTGATGAGGCAGCCTCTCTCCTGAGGGGGCCGGCTGAAAAAATTTTGCACTTTGAATCACAACTTATAAAGCCGGGGGCAAAAGGCCGGCAAACCCCGCCCGCAGGCGGTTTCCACGCCGTGGGCTGTGTTTGGCCCCAAAACTAAATACTTGATTTTAAAGGAAATTTTCCGAGCAAGATCAGGCTGCTGCTGCCGTTTGCGTAGCCTTGCTATTCTTGATCTTTGGGGTTTGGGCCGTTAAGATCATGTTCCGAAATTTTACTTGGAAGAAATGAACCACCGCTTTGCCATGATCAGATTTATTGTCAAAAGAGACGGCCGCAAGGTTGCCTTTAATCAGCAGAAAATAGCCAATGCCATCAAAAAGGCTCTGATGTCCGTACATCCTGATGATGATGTCACCCCGCAGGATGAGGATATGGTGGTCAAACTTACTGCTGAGGTGGTAAGACTGCTGGAAAATGAAGTCAACCGCGTACCTACCGTGGAGCATACCCAGGATCTGATCGAAAAAGTCCTGATCAGGCACGATCTGGCCGATGAAGCCAAAAACTTCATACTCTACCGGCAGCGGCGTACCAATATCAGAAATTACAATGCCGACCTGACCCGCATTTACCGCGACCTGACCTCCAAGTCCACCGCCGATATGGATTTGAAGCGTGAAAATGCCAATATAGATGCCAATGCCCCTATGGGGATGATGCTGCGCTTCGGCTCCGAGGGCGCCAAGGATTTCGTCAAGCGCTATGTCTTGAAGCCCGAGCACGCCCTGGCCCATGCCAACGGCACTATACATATTCATGATCTGGACTTTTATCTGCTGACCATCAACTGCTGTCAGATCAGCCTGAAGAATTTGTTTGAGCGCGGTTTTTCCACCGGTCACGGCTTCCTGCGTGAGCCGCAGTCCATACAGTCCGCCGCCGCTTTGTGCTGCATAGCCATACAGTCCAATCAAAATGACATGCACGGCGGTCAGTCCATTCCTATGTTTGAATACGATCTGGCTCCCTATGTGGCCATTTCCTATCTCAAGCATTTGGGCAAGGTCATACAGATCTCCCTGCGCCGCGATGATTTTGCGGTGCAGCCGCTGCGCGATTTCGGCCTGGCGCTGTACAAACAGGAAAACAGCCTGCTGACTGAGCACAGTCAGGCCGTGCTGCGCGCCGAGGTGGAAAAGAGCATAGGGGATTTGTATCAGGGAGATGATCTGCCGGCTCTGCTGAACTACATCATGAACGAGAGCCTGAAGCTTACCGAGCGTGAGACCTATCAGGCCATGGAGGCTGTGATCCACAATCTCAACTCCATGCAGTCACGCGCCGGCGCGCAGGTGCCTTTCTCCTCCATTAATTACGGTACCGGCACCACTCCCGAGCAGCGCATGATCATGAAAAATGTGCTGCTGGCCACTGACGCCGGCCTGGGCGGCGGTGAAACCCCCATCTTCCCGGTACAGATCTTCAAGGTCAAGGACGGCATCAATACCAAGGCCGGCGATCCCAACTATGATCTGTTCCGTCTGGCCTGCGCCGTATCGGCCAAGAGACTGTTCCCGAACTTCTCCTTCCTCGATGCGCCCTACAACATGCAGTACTATCAGCCCGGCAGGCCCGAGACTGAAGTGGCGGTAATGGGCTGCCGTACCAGGGTGTTCGGCAATGTCTATGACCAGAGCAAGCAGATTATCCCCGGCCGCGGCAATTTGTCCTTTACCTCGGTCAATCTGCCGCGCCTGGGCATAGAAGCCCACGGCTCCGTCAGCCATTTCTTTGACAGCCTGGATAAGGTAATGGAAATGGTCTGCGTGCAGCTGCTGGATCGTTTTGACATCATAGCCCAGAAACACGTTTATAATTATCCCTTCCTGATGGGGCAGGGAGTATGGATAGATTCCGAGCGCCTGAACCTGGATGACACCATAGGCGATGTGATCAAAAACGGCTCGCTTTCCATAGGCTTCATCGGCCTGGCTGAGACGCTGGTGGCTCTCATGGGCAAACATCACGGCGAGAGCGAGGAAGCCCAGAAGCTGGGTCTGGAAATCATCGGTCACATGCGCGATTTCATGGACCGCAAGGCCGATCAGAGCGGACTTAACTTCTCCTTGTTCTCCACCCCGGCTGAGGGGCTGTCCGGCCGCTTTGTGAAAATAGACCGCAAAATCTACGGCAGTCTGCCCGGCATCACGGATCGTCAGTACTACACCAACTCCTTCCATGTGCCGGTCTACTACAATATTTCGGCCGCAGACAAATTGCGCATTGAAGGACCTTATCATGCCCTGTGCAATGCCGGCGCCATTTCCTATGTGGAAATGGACGGTGATTTGACCCGCAATGTGGATGCTTTTGAAAGTGTCATCCTCTATATGAAGGAATGCGGCATAGGCTACGGCTCCATCAATCATCCGGTGGACCGCTGCCCTGTATGCGGCTATGTAGGCGTGATCAATGATGTCTGCCCCAAGTGCGGCCGCCGTGACGGCGAGGGTGTGACCATTGAGCGGCTGAGCAAGCTGGGTGTGGACTGCATCTGCCGCGGCTGATGGAAGATAGGTATGTATACGCCGCAGGGAATTACGGCAGAGCACAATAACATTATTTACACTTGAAGGAGCTTTAATTATGGTTACTAGACTGCATGCACGCAATGGCGTTGTAGGCGAAGGCGTCAAGTTTGAACGCATCCGCCGGGTTACCGGTTATCTGGTCGGCACCACCGACCGCTTCAATGACGCCAAGCGCGCCGAGGAGCATGACCGGGTCAAGCACATGCATGTGGGCTGATCTCATCATCTGCTTTCTGCTGCCTTAAGGATGCTTTATGGCTGATGCCTTTGATTACAACCGTCTGGACAACACCTATCTCCGTATAGCCGGAGCGGTGGCTGAATCCATAGTGGACGGTCCGGGCATCCGTTATGCCATATTCACTCAGGGCTGCCCCTTTCACTGTCACGGCTGTCACAATCCCCAGACCTGGCCGCTCAATGGCGGCATGGAAGTCAGGCTGTCGGCCCTGTATAAGGAGATCAAGGCCAATCCGCTGATCAAGGGCGTGACCTATTCAGGCGGCGAGCCCTTTATTCAGACCAGACCGCTGATTGTGCTGTCGGAGATCTTAAGGAAAGAGGGCTACAACATCTGGTCCTATTCGGGCTATACTTTTGACAAGCTGACCGCAGATCCCATGCGGCGCGAACTGCTGCAGTACCTGGACGCAGTAGTAGACGGTCCCTTTGTGCAGGCCAGACACTCCATGGAGCTTGATTTCCGCGGCTCTGCCAATCAGCGCATTATAGATGTACAGCGCTCGCTGCAGGAAGGGCAGGTAGTCCTGATGCAGGGGTTCCGCTAAACTGAACATATCTACAGAGGAGAATTGATGCAGCGTGTGGTTTTGTGCAGATCCTGCGATGAACCTGTGCTGCTCAATGACTATCAGCCGGGCACCAAATCCATTTGTCCGCACTGCGGCGCCCTGCTGCGCTCCGGCCGGCTGGTGCCTATTGAAAGCACTGCCATAGCCGCCCTGGGGGCGCTGATCCTGCTTTTTGCCTCCCTGGGACAACCCTTTTTGTCCATTGAAAATTTGGGGATCTACCGGGAGATGTCCCTCTCCTCCATTTTCAGCATTTTAAAAACCGACTGGTCATCCCTGCTGTATGTCTTTCTGGCCTTTACCTTTCTGCTGCCCATGGTAATGCTGCTGCAGCAGGTCATGCTGGGCATCTGCCGCATGCAGCCGGAAAGAAACTTTTGCAAAATTTATGCCCTATGCCACCGCTTCTGCATGGTGGATGTTTTTGTCTTTGGTATTTTGGTCAGCCTGGTCAAGCTCACCTCTCTGGCCAATGTGCAGTTTCACAGCGGATTTTTTATAGGCTTTGCCTTTTCCGTACTGCTGATCTGGTGCTGGATCAAAGCTCCGCCGGCGCTGATCTGGGATTTGTATATGCAATCCCAGGCGCAGGTGCACAGCGGCAGTACCGGACAGGCCCAGGGGCTGATCTGCTGCCACGAATGCGGCATGATTTACCGCCGCAGTGAGCATAAGCGCTGCCCGCGCTGCGCCGCCAGGGCGGAGTTCAGGATCCGGCAGAGCAGGCAGAAGACCCTGGCCCTGCTGAGTGCGGCCCTGATTTTGTATCTGCCGTCCAATCTTTATCCGGTGATGTATACAGATTACATGGGCTCCAACACAGGATCCAACATCATAGACGGCGTGATCTCACTGTGGCAGATGAACTCTCAGGGCATAGCGCTCATCATCCTGTTTGCCTCCATCTTTATTCCCGTGCTGAAAATTCTGGTGCTGCTGACGATGTTCCTGCTGACCGGCAGCCGCCACAGGATTAAAAAACCTGCTTTTTTAAGTCGCGTTTATCGTGTAATCTCATTTATAGGCAAATGGTCGATGATAGACGTTTTTGTGGTCATCATCATGACCTCTACAGTAAGAATTTCCGGTCTTATTACCGTCAATCCCGGCTTTGCCATCATAGCTTTCTGCAGTGTGGTGCTGATTACCATGGCGGCGGCAGAAAATTTTGATGAAAGGCTGATCTGGGATCACAGCAGACCAGCCGCCGGCAGCCGATCCCCGCAGGATCAAATCAGCTCCAATCCGGCTGCAGCGCCACAGCAAGGGCGGCCTGCCGGCCAGGCATAGCGATAAAAATAAGAAAAAACAAGAAAAAGAGGGCATTTTCATTGATGAGCGCAAGCGACAAGGAGGGCGGCAGTTCTGCTGCGCACAGCAGCGGCCCGGTTACCGCCGTGGAAAAGAAGGCCAGGCGCCTGAATATAGTGTGGCTGATCCCTTTTCTGGCCCTGCTGGTCACAGCCGGCCTGCTGTGGAACAACACGCTCAACAAAGGGCCGGCCATAGAGATCTATATATCCAATGCCGAGGGCATTGAGGCCGGCCGAACCCTGGTGAAAATGCGCTCGGTGACCATAGGTCATGTCACCGGGGTACGCCTAGATGACAGTTACTCCAAGGCTGTGGTTTCCATACAGATGGAGGCCGACACAGAAGATCTGCTGCGCAGCGATACGCAGTTCTGGCTAGTCAAGCCCCGGGTGGAAAACACCGGCGTCACCGGTTTGGACACGCTGCTGTCCGGCTCCTACTTTGAGACCAATCTGGGCACGGCTGATACCCGGGCCTCGCGTTTTACCGCCCTGGATGATCCGCCGGCCGTACAGTCAGATCAGCCCGGCATTATGGTGAAACTAAAATCCTCGGCCAAAAGAAGGCTCTCCAGCGGCGATTTTGTCAATTACCACGGCTTTAATGCCGGCCGGGTGGTGAGCTCGCGGCTGGACTTTGAACAGGGACATATCTGCTACGATATCTTCATAGCCGAGCCCTACAGCAAACTGCTTGATGACAACACCAAATTCTGGATCTCCTCAGGCATAGATTTCTCCATAGGTGCAGACGGGGTGCGCATCAATACCGATTCCCTGGACAGTATTCTGCGCGGCGGCATAGAATTTGACAATTTAACCGCCAATGATCAGGCAGCGGAGTTTACCCGCGACGCCGAGCATACCCTGTTCAACACTTACGACGAGGCCAGGCTGGATGCCCAGCACTCCGGACTGCTGTATGCCATACTGCTCGAGGACGGGCTGAAAAACATCAGCAGCGGCAGCGGGGTGTTTTTCCAAAATGTCAGAATAGGCGAGGTGCTCGAGGCCCCCTGGTATGAAAATCTGCAGGAGTTCTTTGCCGAAAATCAGCCGGTGCCGGTGCTGATTGCCCTCAATTACCAGGGCAGCGACAAAGCTTATGTGCAGCAGGTTTTTGCGCAGAAGGCAGCCGCCGGCCGGCTGTGCGCGCAGACTGAGTCCGCCAACATTATCAGCGGCGAAAACCGCATCTCCCTGTATTTTGGAGCAGAGGAAGGCAGCTGTGCGCTGCCGGAGCCTGTGTTCCGGGGTATTACCGCCATAGCCGCCCGCAACCCTCCTTCCCTGCAGGATGAATTAAACAGCATAGCCGCCAATATCCGGGCGCTGGATTTGGCCGGCATTTCAGCTGATCTGCGCACCATGCTCAATTCCACTTCCGAGGCCATGCAGGCTTTTGCCGCCTCCAATGACAAGGTGGAGCGCAATCAGCTGCTGGATAAGATGACTGAAAGTTTTGACAGCTTTACTGAGGCCACCAGTTCTTATTCCGAGGGCTCACAAATTTACAATCAGCTGCAGCAGACTTTGAACAGTATAGAAAAAGTGCTGCGCGATCTCGATCCGGCCCTGACGCAGATCGGGCAGGATCCAGGCTCAGTCATCTTCGGGGGAACCGGCCCCGATCCCATACCGGGAAGTGCCAGACAGGAGGAAGCCAGATGATGTCACACCGCCGGCCTATAGCCTGCATCCTGACGGCAGCCCTGCTTGCTGCCGCCGGATGTTCATCCGAGGTAAATTTTGAGCGCTACAGCCTGACACAGCAGTGTGCTCCTGCCGCCTATACCAATCCCTGCGGGATTAAACTGACCGTGAGCCCGGCGCTGTCTGCAGGCGGCATAGTGCTGCAGACCGGGCCGCATACCCTGCTCAGCGCCAGGGAACACCGCTGGGCCCAGCCGCTGGAAACAGAGCTGATAATCCTGCTCAATCAAAGCCTGCTGCAGCTGTGTGCCGCTGAGGCCGGGCTGCAGGAACGTATAAAGGCGCTGGACATACAGGTCCTGGTGACCGCCTTTCAGGGCAGCTTAAGCGGTGAGGTCAAGCTGGAGTTCCACGTGCAGGTGCACGATGCCGCCGGCCGGGAGATCTTAAGCCGGGATTACCGCAGCTCCAGAGAGCAGAGCGGTGCGGGCTACAGTCAGCTGTGCCTGGAGCTGCAGCAGGGGATGCAGGAGCTGGGCGATCAATTCGCCGCCGATCTTCAGGAGAGCCTGCCGCAGCGCCGGGGCAGAAAGTAGGGAGCAGGCCTGCGGACAGCCGGCTCAGCTGTCCTTTTTGACCAGAATAAAGCAGGTGATCTCGGCGCTGACCCCGACACGGCAGGGAAAGCCTGACCAGATGCCGGTGCCATTGCTGACATAGAGGCTGAGGTCATCCAGCTCATACAAACCGCTGACAAAGCCGGCATTAAAATGGGCTATCAGCGGCTGCAGAAAGAACATGGTTCCGCCGTGGGTATGGCCGGAGACTACCAGATCTGCCCCCTGCGCCTCCAGCGCCGGGGCCGGCTGATGGGTCAGCATTATGGTATAGCCCTCAGGCAGTCCGGCCAGCGCCTGCTGCGGATCGGGACCGGCAAAACCAAAACCGGCGGCCCGGCGATCGGGTATGCCGGCCACATTGAGCACCGCCTGCCCCCGGGTCAGACTTACCCCCTCATTGTTGAGAAAATGCAGGCCCAGACTGCTGAATGCCGGCACCCACTCGCCGGCTCCGGAATAATACTCATGATTGCCGGTCACGGCATAAACCCCCAGCGGGGCGCGCAGATCCTTTAAGGCTGCAAATTCAGGCAGCAGCTTCTCCACGTGGCCGTCCACATAATCACCGGTCAGCAGTATTAGATCGGGATTGATTTCCCGGCAGCGCTCCACTACTCCAGCCAGAAAATCCCCCTTCAGTATCGGCCCTATATGCAGATCAGACAACTGCACTATACGCAGCCCGTTGAGATCATCAGGCAGATCTGCCACCTCCAGGCGCTGCACCTTAATCTCCGGGACCTCAAACTGCGACAGCGTGCCGTGAAAGCCCAGCCCCAAGGCCATGACGCTGATGCCCAGAGTTACCCAGCCGCTTTTCCAGCGGCATTGATCATGCATCAGCAGACAGCAGACAAAATAACCGGCCAGAATGATGTCCTTGATGATGGCGCAGCACACGGCTATGAGTACAGCAGCATACAGGCTCTCCAGCACCACTATGGCCCACACCGGCAGGCCGGGATCGAGCCAGGTACCAAAACAATTGTATATGTAGGGTTTGGCGGCACAAAACAGCACCAGCACCAAAGCCATCAGCTTCCACCACCAGCGGCATTTCAGCGGCAGCACCAGGGAGCACAGGGCATAGACACAAAGAACGACAGCCAGATAGTTATGCATGGGCAGGTGATCTCACATCAGGGACAGGAAAACTGTTTGATTTTAGCATCTTTTGCCAGCAGCCGGCGGCGGCCGGCCGGGCTGAACTTTGGCGGCGGCGGAGAGATTTTGCGGACTTATTTTCAAAATATTTGCTGCAAATTTTTGCACAGAAAAATAATGCAGCGCCTCAAAATTCTGAAAAGTCGATATTTACAAGATTTTTAAATGATTGGATAATAATTTCAACCACATGACAAAGGCAGGGCCATTTATAAAATTGCAGCAATATTTTTGCATAAGATGGCGAAAAATTTTTGCCGGCCCCTGCAGGATTAAGATCAAAACAGGCGAGGAAAGAGGAACAGCAGATGCTCGACTTAAGCGGATTTTTCAGGTTAAAGAAAATCAGATGTGCCGGACTGGGCGAGGTCCTGTTTGACGTTTATCCCGATGGAGCCAAATTAGGCGGTGCTCCGGCCAATTTTGCCTTTCACTGCCGGCAGCTGGGCCTTGATGCCATGGTGATCTCAGCAGTGGGGCATGATGCCCTGGGAGAGCGGGCCCGTCAGGAGCTGGCCGCCAAATTTCTGCCGGCTCTGCTGCCGGAAAGCCCCAACCCCACCGGGGCAGTCAATGTAACCCTCAGTGCAGACGGCGTGCCGACCTATGTCTTTCTGGAAGACACGGCCTACGACAATATACCTTTTACAGCCACCACAGCCGAGGTGGCCCAGAAGATCAATATAGCCTGCTTCGGCACCCTGGCCCAGCGCGGCAGAGTGACCCACCAAACAGTCCTGCAGTTCCTCGACAGCATGAACCCGGACTGCCGACTGCGGGTGTTTGACATCAATCTGCGCCGTAACTACTACAGCCCGGAGATCATAGAAGACTGCCTGCAGCGCTGCGAAATTCTCAAGTGCAATGAAGACGAGCTGCCTGTGCTGTGTGCCTATGCCGGCCTGCCGGCTGATGCCGGTGCCGGCGATTATTATGCTTGGCTGCAGCAGCGGGGCATAGACTGCCTCATCTTCACTGAAGGCGCCAGACAAAGCACTGTGTATTTAAACGATGCCTGCTCCTGCCAACCTACGCCCAAAGTCAATGCCATAGACACTGTAGGGGCCGGCGACTCCTTTACCGCCAGTCTGGTCAGCCTGCTGGTCAGGGGCTGGGATTTAAGCCGGGCACACCGGCTGGCCGTGGAGATCTCAGCTTATGTCTGCACCCAGCACGGGGCCATGCCTGAGCTCTCGGCAGAGCTTTTGGCGCAGCTGGACTGAGCCCAATCTTCCATGACAACTCCTGTTTGAGTACCCCAACTGCCTCCTTCTGAGGCAGTTTATTTTTTGCCATTTAAATTCTCTGTCCCGTCATTTATTTTTACCATTTAATTGACAAAATAATTAATAATTGAGTTTCCCACATTTTTTGACCAAAAAATGTGGGAAAACTTCATTTTTTCACCGCCAAAATCGAGTTTCCCACATTCCCACCTGCACAATTCCCCCACTTCGGCAAACCCAGTATTTATGCGGCTTTCAGAGGTTTCCCACAAAGTTTCCCACATTTTTCCCACATAGTTTCCCACACTGATTCTGAAGTTTCCCACATTCCCCCGCGCCGGCTGCGGGCATTTTGGGGGAAATTGGGGGCTTTTGGGGGAAATTAAGCCAGGCAGATCCTGCCGAAAACCGCATAAATACGGGCTTTTCATAGTGTGGGAAAGTGCTTTTTAGTTTCCCACACTGCTGTGGGAAACCTGCAGGAGGAATGGGGGAAACTGTGGGGGAAAAATGTGGGAAACTCAAAAACCGCCGAATTTTCTCGATCCAAAAAAGTACTCTGAAGGCTTCATTTTCTCAGGGCCGACCGGGAGGCTCAATAAAAAATCAAATATTAATCAATTAAAAATGAGTTTCCCACATTCCCACCTGCACAATTCCCCCACGCTGACAAACCCAGTATTTATGCGGCTTTCAGAGGTTTCCCACAAAGTTTCCCCCACGTTTCCCACATAGTTTCCCACACTGATTCTGAGTTTCCCACATTTTTTCGGACCGACAGTGGGAAAAATGGGGGAAATTTGGGGCCAAATGGGGGAAATTCGGCTGGTTAGCCACAGCTAAAAACCGCATAAATATGCGCTTTTTCGCGGGTCTTTGAGTTTCCCACACTCCCCTGAAATGGAGTGTGGGAAAAATGTGGGAAACTATGGGGGAAAAGTGTGGGAAAAATG
>CAYRIZ010000058.1:0-12393 GCA_964424565.1 uncultured Enterobacterales bacterium | reverse complement strand
TGAAGCAACAAAATCTCAAGAAGATGTCAAGTAACATCTCGTGCAATCACCCTGCCCCCTTTTGCGCGGGGGTATGTCATAATTGAGACTGCTTGCTTTCCACCCTTCCTGTATTAAGAGGCAGTTTATGTTTTATTGGGACGCCGATCCGACTTTGCTGACTGTCGGACCAGTTTCACTGCGCTGGTACGGCCTGCTGTTTGCCGGCGGTTTTGTAATCGGCTATTACATGATGCAGTACATGTACAAAAAGCGCGGTTTTGATACAACCGAGCTGGACCGGTTGCTGCTGTTTATCTTTGTCGGCACGGTAATAGGCGCCCGCCTCGGTCACTGTCTGATTTACGAGCCTGATTTCTACTTAAGCCATCCCCTGGAAATTCTCAAAATCTGGAAAGGCGGCCTGGCCAGCCACGGCGGCACGGTGGGCGTACTGCTGGCAGTATTCCTGTATTTTAAGATTTACAAGCCCAAGTACACCTTTTTGACTTTTGCCGATATGGTCTGTGTGCCCATAGCCCTGGTCTGCACCTTTATCCGCCTGGGCAATTTCATGAATTCAGAAATTCTCGGCATCCCCACCGACAGTGTATTCGGAGTGGTGTTTGTGCGCCTGGGGGAGAATTTTGCGCGTTACCCGGCGCAGCTGTTTGAGGCTGCCGCCTACTTCATCACCTTTATCATCCTCTGTTTTATGTACTTTGCGGTAAAAAGAAGGCCGCAGGGACTGATCTTTGCCCTGCTGTTCTTCCTGATCTACGCTTCCCGCTTTTTCATCGAGCCCATCAAGGTGGAGCAGGCCGATTATTCCACGCACACCATCTTCACCGTGGGCCAGTTGCTGTCAGTACCTTTTATGCTCTTTGGTTTGATCCTGGCAATTTACCTGTTAAAAAAGGGCAGATGGGAGAAGTTTTAAATGCCTATAGAAATAGTGATTTTGGCAGCCGGTCTGGGCAAACGCATGCATTCGTCTCTGCCCAAGGTGCTGCATCAGGTAGCCGGCCGCAGCATGCTCAGCCATGTGATTGCCGCGGCGCAAAGCCTCAAGCCCGCAAAAATTCACATAGTCAGCGGGCACCGCAGCGATTTGATTGAAGCTGAGGCAGACAAATTCAATCAGGACGGCAGCATACTCTGCCACAAACAGCAGCAGCAGCTGGGCACAGCTGATGCCGTGGCCGCGGCGGCGCCGGCCCTCTCCGAGGACAGCGTGACCATAGTGCTTTATGCCGACACCCCGCTGACCCCGGCGGCTGAAGTAGCCGCCCTGTGTGCCGATCTGCAGCAACAGGACGCGGCTCTGGCTCTGCTGACCTGCTCCCTGCCCGATCCCACAGGCTACGGCCGTATACTGCGCAATGCAGCCGGTGCCGTCTGCGGCATAGTGGAGGAAAAGGACTGCAGCGCCGAACAAAGACTGATCAAAGAAATCAACACCGGCATCATAGCCGTCAAAAGCTCACTGCTCAAAAGCTATTTGCCCAAAATAGGCTGCAACAATGCCCAGGGCGAGTATTACCTCACCGATTTGACCGGCCTGCTGGCCGGAGACGGCTTTAAGGTCATCAGCCGCTGCAGTGCGGACTTTGCCCTGCTGCGCGGCGTGAACAACAAACTGCAGCTGGCTGAGGCTGAGCGCACCTATCAGCTGCAGCAGGCCCGCCGCCTGCTGACCGAGGGTGTCACCCTGGCCGATCCGGCCCGTTTTGATCTGCGTGGATCACTGGAGCATGGCAATGATGTCTTTATAGACATCAACTGCGTGTTCGAGGGGCACTGCGTGCTGGGCCATAATGTGCACATAGGCGCCGGATGCGTGATCAAGGACTGCACCATAGCCGATGATTCGGTGATCTCCCCCTACAGCATACTGGAACAGTCACAGCTGAAGAAGCACAACACCATAGGGCCTTTTGCCCGCCTGCGTCCGGGCAATGTGCTGGAGGATGAGGTGCACATAGGCAATTTCGTGGAAGTGAAAAAAGCCCACATAGGAGAGGGAACCAAAGCAGGTCATCTGTCCTATCTGGGGGATGCCGAGATAGGAAAGGACGTCAATATAGGCGCCGGCACCATTACCTGCAATTATGACGGTGCCAACAAGCATCAGACAGTCATAGGCGATGATGTCTTTGTAGGCTCGGATTCGCAGCTGGTAGCCCCGGTAACGGTGGAACAGGGCGCCACCATAGCCGCCGGCACCACCGTCACCCGCCGGGTGCCTGAATCTTCCCTGGTCCTGACCCGGGTACGTCCGGCTGTGGTGATCAAGAATTATCAGCGGCCGCGCCGGAACAAGAAATAAGCCGCAGGGCAGCTCTGAGCACAGCAGTCAATCAATACAGGAGGATACGAAATATGTGTGGAATTGTAGGCGCGATTGCGCAGCGTCCGGTGGCGGAAATCCTGCTGACCGGGCTCTCTGCTCTGGAATACCGCGGCTATGACTCCGCCGGTGTGGCCTTTACCGCTCCCGGCAGCCTTAAGATCATCAAGACCACAGGCAAGGTCAAGGTGCTGAAGGAAAAGATCAGGGACAGCGCGGTAAACGGCCTGACCGGCATTGCCCATACCCGCTGGGCCACCCACGGCAGCCCCACTCCGGAAAATGCCCATCCGCACACGGCCGGCTCCCTGGCCATGGTGCACAATGGCATCATAGAAAACTACAAGGAATTAAAGCAGGAGCTCTCTGACGCCGGCCTGGAGTTTTATTCCCAGACCGACAGCGAGGTGCTGGTCAAGCTGATTGCCTTCCTGCAGCAACAGCAGGGACTGGATCTGCATCAGGCCGTGCGGGCCGCCACCGCTCGGGTCAGCGGCTCCTTTGCCATAGCCCTGATCGACAACCACGATCCCGATCAGCTTATTCTGGCCCGCCGCGGCTCGCCCCTGGTCATAGGTCTGGGGCTGGGAGAGAACTTTGCGGCCTCCGATCCGCTGGCCCTGCTGCTGGTCACCTCCCGCTTCATCTATCTGGAAGATGGAGACACTGCAGTGTTGCGCCGCAATGCCGTACAGATTTTCGATGCCGAAGGAAATCCGGTGGAGCGCCCGGTCACGCAGATTGAAGTCAGCTCCGGCGGCATCAGCAAGGGTCCCTACAAGCATTTTATGCAAAAGGAGATCTTTGAGCAGCCCGAAGCCCTGGAAAACACGCTGCTGGGCCGGCTGACGGCAGACAATATCACTCCCGAGGCCTTTATGAATGCCGATCAGGATCTGCTGGCCTCCATAGAACATATTGAAATTGCCGCCTGCGGCACCTCCTATCATGCCGGTCTGGCCGGCAAATACTATTTGGAGCAGTACGCCGGCATTTCCACCAATGTCACCATAGCCTCGGAATACCGCTACAAGCGCACCATAGTGCCGCAGCACAGCCTGTTCGTCACCCTCTCGCAGTCAGGGGAAACAGCCGATACCTTGGCTGCCCTGGCGCTGGCCAAAACACAGGGCTACAGCAGCACCTTATGCATATGCAATGCCGCCAGCTCCTCCCTGGTGCGCCAGTCCGATCTGATCTTCATCACCCGCGCCGGCGTGGAAATAGGCGTGGCCTCCACCAAGGCCTTTACCACACAGCTGCTGGCCCTGTTTATGCTGACTTTGGCTTTGGGCCGTGCCCGCGGCAGCATGGATGCGGCGGCAGGAGCGGCTTTTGTCAGTGCCCTGCAGGCGGCGCCGGCGGAAATCAGGGAAGTGCTCAGGCAGGATCAGCAGATTGCCGCCCTGGCCCCGGCCTTTGCCGGTCTGGAGCATACGCTCTTCCTCGGCCGCGGCGTGATGTATCCCATAGCCCTGGAAGGCGCACTGAAGTTAAAGGAGCTGTCCTATATTCATGCCGAAGGCTATGCCTCAGGCGAACTCAAGCACGGCCCCATAGCCCTGATCGATGCCCATATGCCTGTGGTGGTGGTAGCCCCCAATGATGATCTGCTCTCCAAACTGCTGTCCAATATTGAGGAAGTACGCGCCCGCGGCGGCAGGCTGTATATCTTTGCGGCAGCGGAAAGCAAGATACAGGGAAATGATCAGACTACTATTATAGAAATTGCCAATCACGATCTGCTGATCAGCCCCATTACCTTCACCATACCCCTGCAGCTGCTGGCCTATCATGTGGCGGTAATCAACGGAACTGACGTGGATCAGCCGCGCAATCTGGCCAAATCAGTAACAGTGGAGTAGAAATAAATCATCCGATCTATTTATTTGGTGCTATGCTGAATTAACCTCAAGGAGTTTTTACCAGGCGCCGCAGTGTCGGCGCCCAGACATCATGACCGACCGACCATATGCTGCACCGAGCCTGAGCGAAAAGCTGGCCTACCTCATCGGGGGTCTGGGCAAGGATTTGATCTACTGGCTCATCACTGCCTATTTCATGCTCTTTTTGGCTGTGGACGGCAGATGCAGCACCACCTTTATCCTCACTTTATTCATCACCGGGCGCATCATAGATGCCTTAAACGATCCCCTGATGGGGCTGATCGCCGATTTCACCCGCACCCGCTGCGGCAAATTCAAACCCTGGATAGCCGTAGGTACTCTGGGCTCGGCCGCACTGACCCTGGCCCTGTTTTACGATCCCGGGCTGAAGGGCACGCAGTACCACTGGTATGCAGCTGCGGTGTATGTCCTCTGGACTTTGTTCTACACCATGATGGATATACCCTACTGGTCGCTGATCCCCAGCTTTGGCGTGTCCCCGCGCCTGCGCGAGCAAATGGCCGCAGCCGCCAGGCTGGGCACCCTCATAGGCGGCCAGCTGATTATCTGGGCCGGCAGCCGCATGCTGCAGCAGTCCGCAGCAGCCCAGGTACAGCCTGATTTTCAGAGTTTGGCGGCCTGGGCGGCCGGCGGCTTTGTCACAGCCGAACTCATCCTGCTGCTGCAGGTCAGGGATCGCAGTCTGCTGCGCCGTCTGCCGCCGCTTAAACTGCACAAATGCCTGCGCCTGCTGTATAAAAATGAAGAATTGTGGGTGATCATCTCCCTGACCGTGCTGCAGCAGATAGCCATAGGCTTGTTCAATACCGTGCTCTTTACGGTAATCTCCTCCGCCCACGGCGCTTCAGCGCAAATCTTCAATTTAATCATCATTACCTCAGGCCTGTCCCAGGCCGCCGGCATCCTGGCTCTGCCCCTCCTGATCAGGTACGCCGGCCGTCGCCGGCTGTTCATCTGCTCCTGCCTGGGCATGGCCGGAGGCTACCTGCTGCTGTGCCTGCTGCATTTGGGCGGCGAAAGCTTTACGCTGCTGATGGCTGCCGCCTGTGCCTTAAGCTCGGCCGGGGCGGCCTGTTCCTGCGTCATGACCACAGTCATGCTGGCTGACTGTGTGGATTACGGCGAGTTTAAACTGGGCATCCGCGCCGAGGGCCTGCTCTTCTCCGCCCAGACCATGAGCGCCAAACTGGGACTGGCGGCGGCTTATCTCATCTCCGGCCTGGCGGCCGCCTTTACCGCCTATCTGCCCCTGCCCTACAAGACCACGGCCGTGCCGCAGCTGAGCATGCGCCTGTCCCTGCTGCTGGCGGCGGTAACTGCTCTGGCCATATTGATCATTTACCTCAAGAGCTACCGCCTGCACGGAGTGTTCTTCCGGACCATGCTCAATACCCTGGAGCTGCTGCGCGAAAAGGCGGGACGGCCTGATACCAGGGGCACAGCCGAACTTTCTGAAGATCTGGTGCTGGTGCGCTACGCCCTGGATCAAAGCTGCATCATCAAATTAAACACTCCCCGGCCCTTCAGGCAGGTGGCAGGAGAATTGTGCCGACTGGTGGGCATGATGCACTGCATTACTGAACCGCAGCAGCTGCTGCAGGCTGTACTGCAGCATCACCGGGAGTATTCCTGTGCCATAGCCCAGGGTATAGCCATAGCCCATGCCCGCGGGGATTTTGTGCAGCGGCCGGTCATGGCGCTGGCTGTACTGCCGCGGCCGCTGCCTGAGCTGACCTGTCCCGACGGCACGCAGTGCGATTTGGTTTTTCTCATAGCCTGCCCCGATGACAGCCGCTCGCATCTGACGCTGCTGGGCCGCCTGTCGCTGATGCTCAATGAGCCCGGCTTTGCCGACAAGCTGCGCCGGGCCGGCAGCCATCATGAAATTTATGACCGCCTGCTGCAGTGTTCGCTGAAAATTTCCTGCAGCAGAAATTAACCCCTATCTATAAGGACTGCCCCATGCTTTACCGCTTTGCCCCTGCCCTTGCCGCCTTATGCTGCGGCGCGGCCCTGCTGCAGCCGGCGGCCGCAGATCCCCTGCAGGTTTGTGCCGTGCCGCCGCTGTATCCGGCCCTGACTGCCTGGACTGCGGCGACAAAGCCGCAGGATCTCGCTTTGCACTTTGACAGCGCCGCCGGGCTTTATGCCCGCCTGATCAATGAGGGCCGGGGCTGTGATGTCCTGCTGTCCGGAGATGAGCGCCTGCCCATCCTGCTGATCCGGGCTCGGCGGGCCGATGCCGCCTCCCTGCGCCCTTTTGCCAGGGTGCCGCTGACGCTGTATTCAGCCGATCCCAAGCTGCTCCAAAACCACACCGCGTCCCCGGCTGCTTTCTACAAGGCAGTGGAACAGCTTAATTCCCTGGCCCTGCCCCGGGCAGAGCTGACCCCGGCAGGCTTTGCCGCCACGCAGGTAACCGAGGCCAAAGCTTTTCCCCGCCGCCGCCTCAACAACAAAATCTATCCTGCCGATCATGAATATCAGGCCTATGCCATGATCAGCTCAGGCAATGTTCAGGCCGGCTTTATCACCCTGCCGCTGGCCCTGCAGGAGCCAGGCTCCTATATGGAGGTACCCTCTGCGCTGTACCCTGAGATCTGCTACTATGCCGTCATTCTCAATACAGCAGAGCAGGCCCGGGCGCAGGCCTTTACGTCCGCTTTGGGCAGTGATGAGCAGCTGCGGCAGTGCCTGCAGCAGGCCGGCTTTACTCCGCTGCCGCCGTCGGCAGGAAATTGGTATGCCGCAGAAGCACAGCAGTGGCAGGATGCAGGCGGAGCATCTGCCGCACCGGCAGAGGAGGCCCTCCCCGCCGTACCGGCGGCAGATCCGCATGAGTTTGACGATCTGGACGATGATCTGTTCGATTATCTGAATTAGCAGGCAGTCCACTCTTCAGCAGCTCTGCGGCAGATAGCAGTCAAAGCGGCAGCCTCCGCCGTCCACCGCAAAGGCCGCCTTAAGCCCGGGGGCATTGAGAGGCTCCGCCCCGGCCGGCCTCTTGATCACCAGCCGCCGCCGGCAGCAGCTCAGCAGCTGCCGCGCGCAGTCCACGCTGTCGGCATCCGCCCCCACCACCTGATGGAAGATCTGCATGTTCTTTTTGACCTGCGCGCTCTTGCGCCGCGGCGGGAACATGGGATCGAAGTAAATCACCTCAGGCTGCAGCTGCGGGGCGGCAGCTGCGGCCTGTGCTGCCATGCCATAATGCAGCACCGGCAGGGCAAAGCTGTAAATTCCCGCCTCAGCCGCCCGGCGCAGGGCATCGGCCAGCAGCAGATAAACCACCTGGTGGCGCTCAAAGGCCTGTACCTGCATGCCGCGGGAGGCCAGCAGCAGGGCATCGCGCCCCAGGCCGGCCGTGGCATCAAAGATCAGGCTGCCGGCCGGCACCTTATGCAGGCAGGCCCGGCACAAGGCCTCAGATCCCGGATGCTCAATGCGCCGGCGCAGCTGCGGCTCGGTCAAATCCAGGGCAAATTCCTGCTCCCGTCCGCCCACGGCGGCAGTAAGCAGGCGGGCTTGGTCCCCCAGCTCCAGCACGGCATCCGCTGCCGCAAAGCAGGCCAAATCCGGGTAACCTGCGGCCAAATCGGCGGCTGACAGCTCATCGCGTACGGCCAGTTGCGGGAACACTGCCGCCGCCTGCTGCTGCAGCAGAGGCGGTACGGCATCCCGCCTGAGGATGACGGCGCCCATTCAGCGCGCGGCCAGCTGCCGGCGCAGATCCTGCAGGGACTGCGCAAAATCAGGCTCTATGCCTGTCCAAATCTTAAAGCTCAGCACAGCCTGGCCCACCAGCATGCCAAAGCCGTCCGAGCAGCGGCTCACCCCCAGGGCAGAGCAGTGATCGGTGAATATGGTATTGCCGGCCGGGCTGTACATCAAATCGTAAACTGCCGCCGCCTGCGCCAGACAGTTGTCGCTTACCTCAGGCAGCACCCCGTTGATACTGGAAGAAGAGGCATTGATGATGAGATCGAAGTACTGCGGATGGGCCCGCAGATCGGCAAAGCTGCAGCCGCTGACCCTGCTGTCGGCATCGCGGGCGGCCAGCTCCAGCGCCCGCTGCGCGGTGCGGTTGACTATTACCACCCGCTGTGGCTGCTCGGAGAGCAGCGGCCTTAAGATGCCCTTGGCGGCACCGCCGGCTCCGATGATCAGCACTGAGGCTCCCTGCAGGGGATAATTCAAATACTGCAAATGCCTGATAAAGCCCGGGCCGTCTGTATTAAAGCCGGTAATGGAGCCGTCTTCTTCCTTTTTCAGGGTATTGACCGCTCCGGCCTGCCTGGCATTGTCCGACAGCTGATCGGCATAGGCAAAAGCCTCCAGTTTGCAGGGCAGGGTGATATTGGCGCCTCTGCCGCCGGCGGCAAAAAAGCGATCGGCACAGTCAGCAAAAGGTCCTTCCACCAGCAGGCGGCCGTAGTCCATATCTATACCGCACTGTGCCGCAAAATAGGCATGCAGCACCGGCGAGAGTGAGTGATTGATGGGATTGCCCATTACGGCATAGTTCACAGAGCACCTCCTTGGCGCAGCAGCCGGCCCGTCAGTCCGTCATGTATGGATGAAGGGCCGGGCAGGCCCTGACACGGGGCCTTGATGATATAGTCGACTAAAGCGGAAAACTGCTCTTCCACCGCGGTCAGATCCCGCAGGGGAGTGCGTCCGCTTAAATTGACTGAAGTGGAGACCAGAGGGCAGCCGGCCCGGCGGCAGAGCTCACGCAGCAGCTCAAAGGCCGTGACCCGCACGGCTATGGTGGACCGAAAGCCGGTAAGCAGCCCGCCCACTCCCTGCCGGCAGGGCAGCACAAAGGTATGCGGCCCCGGCCACAGCCGGCGCATCAGGCTTAAGGACTCATCTGGTATGGCTGCCGTATCGGTCAGGGCCAGCGCCGCGGACACATCAGCACATATGGTGATGAGACCTTTGTCGGCTGCGCGTTCCTTAATCTGCAGAATGCGCCTTAGGGCATCCTCATGGTCAAAGGCGCAGGAAAAACCATAAACGCCTTCAGTAGGAGCAATGATCACCCCGCCGTCCCTGATTACAGCTGCGGCATGGGAGATCATCGGCTCTTGAGCTTCACTGAGCATTGAGCTTGTCCTGCAGCGCCTGATCCTTGGCTACTACCGCAGCGGCGGCCTGGCGGCGGTCGGCCTTGACGGCGGCATCGAGCTCGGGATCGGTCAGGGCCATGATCTGAGCTGCCAGATAACCGGCATTTTTGGCACCGGCCTTGCCCACGGCCACTGTGGCCACCGGAATGCCGCCGGGCATCATCACGGTGGAATACAGGGCATCCACTCCGTTGAGCGGGCCACCGTCACAGGGAATGCCTATGACCGGGCGGGTGGTGCGGGCGGCAACGGCGCCGGCCAAATGAGCGGCCAGACCGGCGGCACAGATGAAGACCTGGCAGCCGTTCTGCTCGGCCTCGGTCACTATGGCGGCGGCCTCATCAGGGGTACGGTGGGCAGAGGCTATGCGCACCTGCACTTTAATATTGAAGCCTTTTAAGACATTGATGGTGTTTTCAATCAAGGGCAGATCGGAATCGGAGCCCATCATAATGGTGACAAAATGCTGCATAAATCCTCCTGACGGTAAAAATTTCAGACTATTTTAACATTACCGGCCCCCGCCCGGGCAGCAGGCTCCGGCAGCCCAGGTTGCACCAAAGCAGAGCACTACGGTAAAACTTTTGCACCGGCTGATTTATTCAGGCACAATTGATTTCCCCTCAGACTTTTTTCACAGGGCCCGATCCGGGCCGCGTAATCTTTTTGTTTTAAGGAATTAATTGCACCATGGCACATATTAAGCCACCTTTCCGCGCCGATCATGTGGGATCCTTTCTGCGCCCCGCAGCCATAGTTTCAGCCCGTGCCCTCTATGCCAAAGGTCTGATGAGCCGTGAAGATTTAACCGCTGTGGAAGATAAGGAAATAGCCTCACTGATCGCTTCCCAGAAAGCCCACGGGCTTAAGGCCGTAACCGACGGCGAGTTCCGCCGCGCCTTCTGGCATCTGGACTTCCTGGCCGCCCTGCAGGGCATTGAGCACATCAAGGCCGAAGCCTGGTCCGTCAAATTCAAGGGAGCCAATCCCAAAGCCGAGACCATACGCATCATAGACCGCATAGATTTTGCCGATACCCATCCCTTTGTGGAGCATTTCACCCGGCTGCAGCAGCTGGCAGGCGACACCATGGTGAAATTCACCATTCCCTCCCCGGCCATGCTGCATCTGATCTGCTGCGTGCGTCCCGAACATTATGAGCCCATAGAGCGCTATGCCGGCCGCGATGAAGAGCTGTGCGCCGATATAGCCCGGGCTTATGTCAAGTGCATACAGGCTCTGTATGACCGCGGCTGCCGTTATCTGCAGCTGGACGATACCAGCTGGGGTGAACTGTGCTCAGAGGAAAAGCGCGGCATTTATCAGCAGCGCGGCCATGATCTGGAGCGCCTGGCTGATCTTTACATTTCCATGATCAATTACATCTGCGATCACAAGCCGGCCGACCTTACCATATGCATGCACATCTGCCGCGGTAATTTCCGCTCCACCTGGTTCAGCTCAGGCGGTTACGGTCCGGTGGCAGCCAAGCTCTTTGGTACCTGCCGGCTGGACGGCTTCTTCCTGGAGTACGACTCCGAGCGCGCAGGCGATTTCACCCCGCTGGCCCATATCAAGGATCAGACTGTGGTGCTCGGCCTGGTGACCAGCAAGACCCCGGAGCTGGAAGATGCAGAGCAGATCAAAGCCCGGGTGGCCGAAGCCTCCCGCTATGTGCCGCTGGAGCAGCTGTGCCTGTCCACGCAGTGCGGTTTTGCCTCCACTGAGGAAGGCAACAATCTGACTGAGGCCGAGCAGTGGGCCAAGATCGATTTGGTGGTAAAGATTGCCTCTGAGATCTGGCAGTAAGCTCTGCCGGCAGAAGATAAACAAACTTTCCTGAATATATGCTGCGGCCCGGGTGGCCGCAGTTTTCTTTTCTTTTCTTCTTTTTTTGAGGTGCAGGGAATAGGTGATGGCGGGAGGGGCTAAAAGTAATAAACCCAGAAATCCACGGTCAGCACTATCAGCCAGGCCACATTGTGTATAGCATTGCCCAGAGCAGTGAATTTGAGCTCCGGGGCCAGCAGTTTGGGATCATGTACATGGCGGGCCACCCGGATCACCGAGGCCAGCAGCGGAATCAGAGCCACCGCCAATATGGAAAATTCCCAGAATTTATGGGACCGGAAGCAGGCACTAAGTGAGAACAGCACCATAACCGCAAACAGCACTATATGATAGACCACCGACCACCGCGGTCCCAGGCGGGAGGCTACAGTGCGCTTGCCTGAGATCTTATCCTGCGGGGCATCGCGCATATTGTTGACATGCAGCACCATGACTGAACCGGCTCCCAGACTGATGCCTATCATCACACTGTCTGGATAGATCTCCAGACCGCCGCCTGAGGCATTGCTGATCATCATCTGCGGACCGATCACCGCCAGCAGCCCAAAGAAGATGAATACGGAAAGATCACCCAGGCCCTTGTAGCCGTAGGCGGCGCCCACGGTATAGCACAAGGCGGCCACAATGCAGATCACGCCGGCAAACAGGAACCAGGCCAGCGCCCGCAAATCTCCGCCCAGGGTCATTACCACCGCGCCCAGACCGCAGATACAGGCCAGCACAATCACCACGGCCATGGCCCGGCGCAGCTGCCACATGGTCACGGCACCGGTCATAATGCCTCTGATGGGGCCTACCCTGTCGGCGCGGTCACTGCCGCGGCAGGCATCACCGTAATCATTGGCCAGATTGGACAGGATCTGCAGCAGCACAGCCGTCAGCACAATCAAAAAGGCTGCCGCCAGATTGTACAGATTAAAGGCGCCGTAATAAAAACCCAGACCGCAGCCCACCGCGCAGTTGGTTCCGGCCAGCAACAGGGTTTTGGGCCGAAGTTCCTCCATCCAGTCATGCAGCATATACTTCACCTCCTTGCTTTATGGAAGTCGATGCCAAATCAGGGCTTACTTACAAACAGGCTGCAATTGTAGCAAAAATGCAGTTTTACTGCAGAAATGGCCAGGGTGATTGCACGAGATGTTACTTGACATCTTCTTGAGATTTTGTTGCTTCA
>CAYRIZ010000057.1:0-12793 GCA_964424565.1 uncultured Enterobacterales bacterium | reverse complement strand
GCCGGCCCCTCTGGGGACTTTCACCCGTTAGATCGTGCCCATGCCGAGCACACCATAAAAAAGCGCCCCCGCAGGGACGCTCCTTGCAATCAAAGCAAAACAGTTTTACTCATCGAGAGTGACTATGGAGGTGCCGGTCATTTCAGAGGGGATCTCCATGCCCAGCAGATACAGCATGGTGGGAGCGATGTCGCACAGTCTGCCGCCTTCACGCATGTGGGCTTTGCGGCCTACATAAATGAAGGGTACGGGCAGGTTGGTGTGGGCAGTGTAGGGCTGACCGGTGGTCATATCCTTCATGCGCTCGCAGTTGCCGTGATCGGCGGTGATCAGGCACTCGCCGCCTACCTTCTTTAAGGAGGCAACAACGCGGCCTATGCAGCTGTCCACAGCTTCCACAGCCTTGATGGCAGCATCATAGACGCCGGTGTGGCCTACCATGTCGCCGTTGGGGTAATTGCAGATGATGACATCATATTTACCGCTTTCTATGGCAGCGCAGAGCTTGTCGGTCAGCTCGCCAGAGCTCATCTCAGGCTGCAGATCGTAGGTGGCCACCTTGGGGCTTTGGATCAGGATGCGGTCCTCACCATCAAACACGGTCTCAATACCGCCGTTGAAGAAGAAGGTGACGTGGGCATATTTCTCAGTCTCGGAGATGCGCAGCTGAGTCTTGCCGTTCTTGGACAGCCACTCGCCCAAGGTATTGTGCAGATCTTCAGGCGGATAGGCACAGGCGGTCTTGATGTCGGCGGCATACTCGGTGAGCATTACAAAATCGGCCAGCTGAGGGCAGGCCTGGCGCTCAAAGCCGGAGAAGTCGGCATTGACAAAGGAGCGGGTGATCTGACGGGCACGGTCAGCTCTGAAGTTCATGAAAATCAGGGTGTCGCCGTCTTCCAGCTGTACCTTGTCGCCGATGACTGAAGCCTTGACGAACTCATCGTTCTCATCGCGGTCATAGGCAGCCTGCAGGGCGGCAGTAGCGGAAGGGAAGGGCTCAAAGGCGCTGATGCCCTGAGTGATCAGGTCATAGGCCTGCTGCACACGATCCCAGCGGTTGTCACGATCCATGGCATAGTAGCGGCCGATTATGCTGGCAAAGCGGCCCTTGCCCAGTTCGGCAAATTTTTTCTCAAAGGCGTCTATATATTCCATGGCGCTTCTGGGCGGTACGTCACGGCCGTCCAGGAAAGCGTGATAGTACAGCTTGTCGGCACCGCGCTTGGCAGCCAGCTCCAGCATGGCCATGATGTGATCCTGATGGCTGTGCACACCGCCGGGTGACATCAGACCCATGATGTGTACGGCTTTGCCGGCGCTCACAGCCTTGTCCACAGCGGCACACAATGTGGCATTGGTAAAGAAGTCACCGTCGGCTATGGCCTTGGTGATGCGGGTTAATTCCTGATAGACCACCCGGCCGGCACCAATGTTGGTATGGCCTACTTCCGAGTTGCCCATCTGGCCGTCAGGCAGACCAACGTCAATGCCGGAGGCAAAGATATCGGTGTTGGCATAGTTTGCACACAGATCGTCCAGTACCGGAGTTCTGCCGTTGGCTACAGCATTGAATTCAGTGACCGGGTTGTCGCCCCAGCCGTCCATGATGATAAGTGCTAAAGGTTTTTTGGCCATGGTGAAAATTCCGAAATAAGAGAAAATTTATAACCGGTTTATTTTAACCTTTTTGGCCGGCAGCCGGCGCATTTTACCCTGGCGGCAGCTTAAATTTTTTCAGCCGCAAAAGCCGTCTTTACGGCCTTTGCAGGCGGCAGGGCAGTGTCCTGGAGGGGAAATTAGTGCCCTGCACGGCCTGTTATATTGTTTGGTGGCTGTGCTAAAATTGGGGACTTGGCTTTTAACCCTTTTAACCACTTGAGGTTCATCAAAGTGTCTGAATTTTTCTCACCTGAAATGTGGGATCAGCTGTCAAGTTTCTTTACCCGTCATTACATGATGTGCGGCGGCTGGATTGTAGTGCTGGTGGCTATTATCTATATGCAGATCAGAATCCTGACCGCCAGGATCAAGAAGGCCACTGTCAATAATGCGGTGCTGATGGTCAATCGTCAGGAAGGCATTTTCCTGGATATCCGTCCTGCTGATGTCTACTCCAAAGGGCATATTGCCAATTCAGTCAATATCACTGCAGCTGACGTCAAAGGCGGCAAAACCCAGCGCATTGAGCGCAGCAAGGACAAGCCGGTCATAGTGGTAGGCAAGGATAAATTCGACTCCGAGTGCTTCCACACGGCCCGGGCCCTGAAAAAGCAGGGTTACAGCAAAGTCTTTGTGCTCGAAGGCGGCATCCTGGACTGGGAAGGCGCCAATCTGCCCCTGACCACCCGCAGATAAGATCCTCCGGGATGTGCACCGGGCCGGCTGCGGCCCGGCGTCTTTAAAAGCTGCAGGACTGCGCGGGCTTATTGACCTGCCGGCAGTATTAAGATTAAGCTTTACTCATCCAATTACGGTTCCAGGCGGGGGCTGCATCAGGGCCAGGCCGCACAACCGGAAAAAATTGTTTCACCTAAACATCAAAAAAGGAGATCGTTTTCTGCTCTCCGCTTCAGGCGGCAGAAAACGCAGCAAAAATCATGACTGATAACGCCGAAAACAATCAGAACCCTCAGGCTCAGCAGCCCGGTCCCCAGCCTCACTTTGAGATGCTGCGCATCTACTCCAAGAATTCCTCTCTTGAGACCCCCAATTCACCTGCTGTTTTCCGTTTCCCCTGGCACCCGCGCCTGAGCATCAGCTTTGATGTGTCCCCCACCCTGGTCAGCTCTGAGCCGGCCGCAGGCGGCAGACCCAAGAGCGATATTTATGAGGTCAATCTGCGCATTGAAGTCAGATGCGACAACATGAAGAGCGCCGAAGATCAGAGAAACAAGGATGCCCAGGGCGATGTGGCCTTTATCTGTGAGGTCAATCAGGCCGGTCTGTTTGCTCTGAGCGGATACGATGCCATCAACACTCAGTATGTGCTGCAGGCTGCCGCTCCCACCATACTGTTCCCGTATGTGCGTGAGTACATCTCCAACCTGGTCAACCGCGGCTCCTTCCCGCCGGTGAACTTAACTCCGATCAACTTTGACCTGATCTTCCGCACCCGCGCCATGCAGCAGTTCAAGGCCGCCCAGGCACAAAAAGAGGCTGCCGCCAACAAGGACGAGCCTGTAGCCTGATACAGGGCGCTTGAGCATGTACCCTGCTGCATTAAGTGTCCTGGGAGCAGGATCATACGGCACAGCCCTGGCTGTGGCTGCTGCCCTGAAGGGACTGCCGGTTACCCTGTGGGCCCGCAGTGCCGAAAGGGCAGCCCAGATGCAGCAGGATCGCCAGAATTCCTTCTACCTCAGGGATATTCCTTTTCCCGACAGTCTCAGTGTCACCTCCGATCTGCAGGCTGCAGCCGCGGCCGCGCCCATAGTGCTGATCGTGGTGCCCAGCCACAGTTTCGGGGCGCTGCTGACTGAACTCAAGCCTCTGCTGCGCCAGGATCAGCGCGTATGCTGGGCCACCAAGGGCCTGGATTTGAACAGCGGCCGCCTGCTGTCTGAGCTGGCGGCGGAAATTCTGGGAGACCACCAGCCTTTCTGCGCTCTCTCCGGACCCACCTTTGCGCGGGAACTGGCCGCCGGCCTGCCCACAGCCATAGCTGTGGCCGGCAACAATGCCGATTTTTGCGCCGAGATCTGCCAGCTGATGCACAGCAGGACCTTCCGCCTGTATCAGACTGCCGATTTTATAGGTCTGCAGCTGGGAGGGGCGGTAAAAAATGTGATTGCCATAGGCGCGGGCATGTCCGACGGTCTGGGCTACGGTGCCAATGCACGCACCGCCCTGATCTCCCGCGGTCTGGTGGAAATGCAGCGGCTGGGCGTGGCCATGGGAGCTACCGAGCGCTGCTTCTCCGGTTTGTCGGGACTGGGTGATCTCATTTTGACCTGCACGGACAATCAGTCCCGCAACCGCCGTTTCGGCATGATGCTGGGACGGGGGCTTTCTGCAGATGAGGCACTGCAGCGCATAGGCCAGGTAGTGGAAGGCCTGACCATGACCAGCATCATCTACCGCCTGATTCAGCGTTACAGCGTGGACATGCCCATATGCAGCGAGATCCATGCCGTGCTTTATGCCGGCAAATCAGCCCGGGACGCCGCCGTGTCCCTGCTGTCGCGGGATCTGACCTCAGAATAAAACCGCTCCCGCCTCAGGCAGCCGATACAACCACATCAGGAATCAGCAGCGAGCCGGTTTTAAAGCGGAAGCGATCGTCTATATCCGAGCCTGCCGCCGCTATGTTCAGGAAAAGATCGCGCAGATTGGAGGCTATGGTGAATTCATGCACCGCGTGCACCCGCCTGCCGTTTTTAAAATAAAATCCTGACGCCCCGCGGGAATAATTGCCGCTGACTATATCCACGCCCTGTCCCATCACCTGATCTATGACCAGACCTTCTCCTGCCAGCTGCAGCAGGCCGTCCAGATCATAGGTGTGTGCGGCATCAGTCTGCACATAGACACAGCCGGTGCCGCCGCTGTGGGCATTGTTGGGCAGCCCCAGTTTGCGGCTGCTGTAGGAGGCCAGCAGATATTCCTGCAGCACTCCGTCCCTGACCCAGTCCTGAGGATAAGTGGCCGCTCCCTCAGCATCAAAGGAGCGCGAGCCCAGCTGCCCGTAAACATGAGGATCTTCATGCAGGGTGATGAACTCAGGCAGGATCTGCTCTCCCAGCCGGCCGCATAAGAAGGAGGACTTAAGATAAATATTGCTGCCGGAAATGGCGGACCGCAGATGGCCCCACAGCGAGCGGGCGGCATTTTTGGTCAGAATAATGGTGTACTGTCCGGTTTTGGGTTTTTGCGCATCCAGGCGGCCCAGCGTTTCCTCCAGCGCTTCCTCAGCCACCTGCTGCACCGGACGCATGCCGCCGAAGGCCGGGGCTATGGAAAAGCCAGAGCCGCGCTGCATCCGCTCATGGGACTGCCCTATTAAGGTCAGGCCACAGCTGTGCACGCTGTCCTGCTGTGTGCGGCAGAAATCGTGGGAATTGGCCAGCACGCGGGTGTGCAGACCGCAGGAAAAATAGGCGCCGTCACTGTCCTTGATATCAGGATGCTTCCTGTCCAAAGCCTCCTGCTCCAGAGCGGCGGCCAGCTCAATACCCTGTCTGGGATCGGCATGCAGAGGATGGATCAGACCAAAATCCTGCACCTGCTGACACAGCAGCTCCCGCTCGCATATACCGGCACAGGGATCGGGATCGGTGTGCTGCGCAATCTGCAGGGCAGCCTGCACACAGGCAGCTATGGAAGAGGCGGAAAGATCGGTGGTGGAAGCCGTACCGCTGCGCCCGCCTGTATAAACGGCTATGGCCATGCTGCGGTTTTTATTAAAGGTCACATTTTCCGTCTTCATGCGGCGGGTGGAGACTTCAATACCGTGAGAGCAGGAGATCACCGCTTCACATTCATCAGCTCCGCCCTGCACTGCCTGACGCACGGCCTGCTGCACACACTCCTGCAGAAATTCCTCTGTATGGTCACCGTCTGTTCTGATGGCCTGGTTTAAATCAGTCATAGGTTATTGCTCACTTTCAAAATTATGCCCCTCATTGTAAAGGCTGAGCCGCGCCGGCGGCAATCAGGGCCCGGCCGGTACAGCCCGGGGCTTTTGCGCTAAAATACACGCATTTTCCATTTTTAGCCAAATTGAGGAAGCCATGGCAGAACAGGAGTTTTTTTCAGGCTTTGATGCCGATCCGGAGGAAATCAGCCGCTCGGCGCACAAACGCGAGGCTCAGGCTGTACGTAAACTGGCCGAAGATTTGTCCAAACTGGGCCGGGAAGCCTTTGCCGCCCTGCAGTTTCCCGATGACAGCATCAGGGAAGCGCTGATCAGCGCCCGGGCCTTAAAACGCAATTCAGATGAAAGACGCCGGCAGCTGCAGTACTGTGCCAAACTGATGCGCAGTGCCGATCTTACTGCCCTCAAGTCCCAGCTGGCCCTGCAGGGCGCTCCGGCCGCCGTCGATCCCAATGCCATGCGCCTGGAAAATCTGCGCACTTATCTGCTGCAGGGCGGCACGCCGGCTTTAAATGAAATTTGTGCCTTAATCTACGATCTGGACCGCAACAAGCTGCGCAATTTGATCAAAAAGGCCAGGGTGGAGGAAGAAAAGGCCCTGAAGGAAAAACCGGCCTTAAAGGAGCTTTATCAGTACTTAAAGCAGATTTTTGCCCAAAACTCCCTGCCCATCCCGGAGAAATTCAATCACAAGCAGCAGCCGCAGCAGCCGGCAGCCGCCGCCCCGGCAGAAGGCGATTGATCCCGCCTGCCCCTCTGTCAGCTCGGCAGAGGGCAGTTTCCCCCAATTCCCCCATTTTAGTGGGAATATCAGTGGGGATTTATTTATTGCGCGGGGCGATCAGCGGCAGCTCCTGCAGGCCCTGCACCAGCCGCAGAATGCGCCGCGGCATCAGCTCAGCTACAGTCAGGGCCGTCAAATCCTTATACTGCGCGGCTGCCTTGATGATGTCCAGGCACAGCTGCAAAGACAGGCCCTGCGGCACACAGCCCACGGCACAGAACATATCGGCAGGATCCAGCACATCCAAATCAAAGTGCACCAGCACGCGGGAACAGCGGCAGCGCTGCATGAAATCCTGCAGCCTGATAAAGCCCTGCCCAGAGGCAAAGTCGGCCGGCGTGAGGTGACTAAGTCCCCACTGCGCCTCCCGATCCTCTATTTCCTGCCGCTCCCAATCCCGCAGGCCTACATACAGGATGTTCTCCGGCCTGATAAAGGCCGGGAGCCGGCTGAGAATTTTGGGATCGCCGCGTCCCAGCAGGGCGCTTACCGCCATGGCATGATAGCCGTCATAGGCATCGCCGGGCAGGGTGATGTCCGGGTGGGCATCCAGCCAGAGCACGCAGACATCATCAGGATATTTGGCGGCCAGATAGGAAAAAGGAGGCACAGAGACGGAGCATTCACCGCCCAGGGTCAAAATCCGATCCGGTTTGCTGATGGCAATCAGCTTTAAGGCATCGGCAGTCTGCGAGGCTATTACATCGCGATCCAGCACCCCGTCCTGCAGCCGGCGCTCAGGGCGCATGGATACAGGCACCCGCATCACCTCATCCTGACTGCCGGGCAGCAGCAGATCCAAAATCCTGCTGCCGGCATAGTAGCCCTGGGAGCCTGTAGTTTCGTCCAAATCCGGCAGCAGGGCATTGACATGTCCGCCCTGCCACTGGCCGAAGACCAGGCGTAAAGTTTTGTCAGTCATCACACCCTCCTGCGGTTACTGTTGTGCTTCCATGCCGCCTACGGTGAGCGCGTCCACCTTGAGGCTGGGCTGACCTATGCCTACAGGCACAGACTGTCCGGATTTGCCGCACACTCCTATGCCGTGATCAAATTCCAAATCATTGCCCACCATGGAAACCTGCTGCATCACCTCCGGCCCGTTGCCGATCAGGGTGGCATTTTTTATGGGATCGGAGACCCGGCCGTGCTCGATTAAATAAGCCTCGGAAGTGCAGAACACAAAGCGGCCGGAAGTGATATCCACCTGACCGCCGGAGAAATTGACTGCAAAGACGCCCCGCTCCACAGAGCTGATGATTTCCTCCTGACTGCAGGAGCCAGGCAGCATATAGGTATTGGTCATGCGCGGCAGCGGCAGGCAGGAGTAATCCTGGCGGCGGCCGTTGCCAGTGGGCTGAGCGCCCATGAGCATGGCATTCTGTCTGTCCTGCATATAGCAGCGCAGGATGCCTTTTTCAATCAGCACATTGCACTGCCCGGGAGTGCCTTCATCATCCCAGAATACCGAGCCGCGCCGGCGGGCCAGGGTGCCATTGTCTACTATGGTGCAGCACTCTGAGGCCACCTTTTGTCCTATGCGGCCGCTGAACACCGAGCTGCCGGTACGGTTGAAATCAGCCTCCAGACCGTGACCTACTGCCTCATGAATGAGGACGCCGGGCCAGCCGGCAGCCAGCACCACCGGCATGGAGCCTGAAGGCCCTGGACGGGCCTGCAGATTGACCTCAGCCGTGCGTACTGCCTCCCGGGCCAGCTGATCTTCCAGGGCAGGACCGGATCCGAACAGGCGCGGTTTGAAGAGCTCATCGAACAGCCCTGCCCCGCCGGCGGCGGCAAAACCGCTTTCCCGCCGGCCATGATCTTCCAGGATCACTCCCAGCGCGCAGTTGAGCAGGGGTTTGATGTCGGCGCAGACCAAACCGTCGGAGCGGACAATCAGGGTGACCTTATGGGAGCAGGCCAGGCGGGCCGTAACCTGCCGCACGCGATCGCCGCCCAGGCTGCGGGCGGCGGCATCCATGGCCTGCAGGAATTTGAGTTTTTCCCGGCGGTCCGGGGTGGCAAAAGGATCGGCACTCAAATACAGCAGCCGGCGCTTGTCCTCCGGCAGCACCATGCGGCCTATGGCTTCCCGGGTACAGGAATGCCCGCTGCTGATGCTGCAGGCAGCCCGGCAGGCTTCAGTAATGGAAGCCCGATCCAGGATATCGCTGTAGGCAAAACCGCTTTTTTCTCCCAGCACTGCGCGGGCGGCCACGCCTTTTTCTATGTCAAAGGAGCCGTTTTTGATAATGCCTTCTTCCAAATAGAAGCTCTCATGCACGCAGCGCTCAAAATAAAGCTCACCAAAATCAAGCCCGTGCCCGCCCAGCTCTGCCGCCGCCTGTACGACAAAAGGCAGATCCAGATCTTCTGGAGCCAGCAGTATATTTACGGCCTGCTGCAGCACCTCATCCTGATTTGGCAGCGCTTCGGCGCTCCAGCGCTCATCTGCCGGAAAGCAATCTGCAGAAAGGGGAGTTTGTACTGTATCTTTGTTATCACAGCTGCTGTGGTCACTCATTTTTATCATCTCCGGGGGCGGTCAGGGCATCTGCCTGTCGTCCCATCATCAGGGCAAAACAGCTGCAGGTCAAGCCTTAACCGGGTGCGGCTGCAGACCAAACTCAGAGAGCAGTACCCTGGTCTGACAGGCCGGCAGCCCCACCACTGAGCTGACCGAGCCGTTAACCTTTTCTATCAGCATGGCGGCTATACCCTGCAGGGCATAGGAGCCGGATTTGTCATCGCTCTCCCCGGAAGCGGTATAGACGGCGATCAGTTCAGGCGTCAGGGGCGCAAAGGTCACCTCGGTGCGCTCCAGAATTTCCCGCAGCTGCCCGCGGCAGGTTACGGCCACAGCCGTCAGCACCACATGCGTTCTGCCGGACAGTTCGGCCAGCATGGCTGCCGCCGCGGCCCTGTCCTGCGGCTTGCCAAAAATACGATCCCCCAGCACCACCACTGTATCGGCACCCAGGACTATATCCTCCCTGTGCTGTTCCGCGCATTTGAGAGCCTTGCTGCGGGCCATGCGGCTGACATAGGCTTCAGGGCTTTCCCCGGCCTGCACGCTTTCATCTATATCCGCCGGCTCCACGGCAAAGCGCAGGCCCATGGCGGCGAGAATGTCACGACGGCGCGGCGAACCGGAGGCCAAAATCAAATCAATATGTTGTTCCATATCCTTATCCATCAGTGTCTGCCGTCTGCAGGCAATCCCACAGGCGGCAAAAGGGAAAAAGAGGAGGCGGCTTTATAGCCTGAGGTGATGCAGGCCTGCGCCTACTCTTCCTTGGGCAGCAGGAGTTTGATATTCATGGCCTGGCACAAAAACAGGCTGAGATAAAAAAACACCGGCCAGATCAGCGCGGTAACCACGCTGGGATAGATTATATTGGTGTTGTAGGTGACGGTACCGGCTATGTGTGAGATCCAGTAGCCCAGAGTATGACCCAGGATATTGATGATGTAGATCACTATCATCTGCTGCCATTTGGCAAAAATGGCAAAACGCCTAAACTGCGAGGAGATGAGATAGATCTGCAGGGCCTCACACAAGGCATTTTGGGCCAGCGGTGCCCCGGTCAGCAGATCCAGCAGCAGCCCGCAGATCCAGGCCCAGCCTATGCTGAAGCGCCCGGGATCGTACATGGCAAAGAAAATCAGCACCAGGGTCACTATGTCCGGCCGAAAAGGCGCCACCACTTCCGGCAGCCTGACTATGCCTACGATCAGCGCAAAGATCACCAGCGGGAAAAACAGCAGATAGGAAGAGCGCGGCTCAACGGGATTCTGCATCTTGTGCTCCTTGCGCAGCAGCAGTACGGTTCTGCGGGGCGGTCATGGATTCGATCAGCTTCTTGATGCGGGCCTCGCGCAGCAGGATCTTGCTGTCGGTGGGCTCCTTGGGTTTGATCTCATCCCCGCCGGCGCCCCTGGTGTCATACCAGTACATCAGCACGTAGCGCATCTTGGCAAAATCCACCAGCGGCCGGGCCTTGATCTCGGCAAAGGACTGATTTTCCGACATGCCCACCGAGGTGACCACAGCCACGGGATAGCCCTGAGGATAAACGCCGCCCACGCCTGAAGTCACCAGCAGATCACCTTCCTGAATATCGGCGCTGCGGGCCACATTGGCAATATTGAGTTCATCATGAGTGCCATTGCCTTCGGCCAGGGCCCGGATCTGATTGCGCGTATTGACCACCGGCACGGAAGAGGCGGGATCGGACAGCAGCAGTACCCGGCTGAAGGAGTAATCCACTTCAATCACCTGACCCACCAGCCCTTCATCGGTGATGACCGGCATGGACAAATAGGCATTGGAGCTTTTGCCGCGGTTGACCACCACGCGCTGCATGTAGGGATCGCTGTCCACCGCTACCACCTCGGCAAACATGCGTCTGGAGGTTTCATGCAGCGGCGAGTTGAGCAACCGGCGCATGGCGGCATTTTCCTGCTCCAGGGAGTGCAGGCGCAGCAGATCGGCCCGCTGCTCAAAGATCTCCGCGGCCAGCTGCTCGTTTTCCGCCAGCAGCTCAGCCCGGCTTTTGAACTGCGTGGTCACGGCAGAGGACAGCGTATGCGGGGAATCGGCAAAAAGCATGACCGGATACAGGGCTGATTCCACGTAATAACGCACATCAGCCAGGATTTTTAATCGCAAATCTGCAAACAACAGAAATACCGACAGCAGAAAGCAGACGGCAAAGCGCAGATTAAAAATAAAGCCGGAAGTTTCCTGCCTGCCCACTTACTTCAGCAACCCCAACTGGCCAATCCGGGAATCCAGGATTAATAGAACAGATCGTTGTCCTGGGAATCGTACAGCTCCAGAGCCCTGCCGCCGCCGCGGGCTACACAGGTCAGAGGATCTTCGGCCACCGTGACCGGAATACCGGTTTCCTCACGCAGCAGCTTGTCCAGATTGTGCAGCAGAGCGCCGCCGCCGGAAAGCATCATGCCGTGCTCGGCTATATCGGCTGCCAGTTCGGGAGGAGATTTCTCCAGAGCCACTCTTACGGCAGCTACTATGCCCTTGATGGGATCGGACAGGGCTTCGAGCACCTCATTGGAATTTAAGGTAAAGGAGCGGGGCACGCCTTCCACCACGGAACGGCCGCGCACTTCCTTTTCATGCAGCTCAGGCTCAGCATAGGCAGAGCCTATCTCTATCTTGATCTGCTCGGCAGTGGCTTCACCTATTTCATAGCGCTTGGTGTTGCGCACATAGTTGATGATGGCCTGATCAAAGCGGTCACCGCCTATGCGCACGGAGCTGGAGTAAACCACGCCGTTTAAGGAAATGATGGCCACCTCAGTGGTACCGCCGCCTATGTCCACGATCATGGAACCGGCAGCCTCAGATACCGGCAGGCCGGCACCTATGGCCGCAGCCATGGGCTCGGTGATGAGGAACACTTCACTGGCTCCGGCACCCTCCACGGACTCCCGGATGGCCCGGCGCTCCACCTGTGTGGCACCGCAGGGCACACAGACCAGGACGCGCGGAGAGGGCTTGAAGGGCAGGAAATGGGAGCCTGACAGCACTTTGTCTATAAAGTACTGCAGCATTTTTTCAGTGTATTCAAAGTCTGCAATCACGCCGTCCTTCATCGGGCGGATCACTTCTATATTGTCCGGGTTTTTGCCCAGCATGTTTTTGGCAGACTTGCCTACAGCATCGACCTTACGCTGGGCACCGCCGTTCTTATCCAGACGTACTGCGACTACGGACGGCTCATTTAAGACAATGCCTTTATTTTTTACATAAACCAGGGTATTGGCTGTTCCCAAATCGATGGAAAGATCGTTGGAGAACATCGCACGAAGCTTCTTAAACATTTACTCAGGCCTGAAGAGATTAGGAAAACTTGCACACTACGGGATGGTGTACCAAAAATTTTTCTAAGTATATCACAGCTGAACTTTTGAAATATCAGCAAGGCCTTAAAAGCAAGCTATAGTTATTTTATATATAGATATATTAGTCTTATTTTTAAAAAATTCAGCCTTTCAGGCGGCAGCAGAAAGTAAGGAGGAGCGGCGGCAGAGCAGGCAGATCCACTGCGGGGATAATCGGATAGGGGTGGAGCTCACCTCCAGCCCCTTCCACACCACCCACCGTGCGGTTCCGCAGTGGGCGGTTATCAATAACTTCAGGGTGATGTCTCAATGGCAGGCATCTCCCCGGCATGTCCAATCCCAATGTTCGGAGTGTGGCATGGCCTTTCTCCTCCTTTGGGATCATGACCCGGCGTACGGGCTGGGGTTTATATTTCCCAGTCTTCACGGTCTCCACTGTTTTGGCTCAGTGCTCACGCAGGCAGCCGGAGAGTTCTCCGACGGCAAGGCCGTCGACCCCCGGGGCTCCTTTGTTCGCCTTGACCTGCTTATATGCCTGG
>CAYRIZ010000056.1:0-13156 GCA_964424565.1 uncultured Enterobacterales bacterium | reverse complement strand
AAAAGTCAGATTGAGCTGCAAAAAGGGCCATCAACAAAATTCTGAGAAGGACCATTATTTACAGCTTACAGATTAATTTTCACCATGAGGAGACATAATATGATGATACGTAAACGCATTACTATTTTTGCTGCTGCGCTTTCCTGCATGCTGCTTTTCACCGGTTGTACGGTAAACCTGCCGTTTAACAATCGTCTTGGTTACAGCTCAATTAAGCAGATTGAACAGGAAATCCCTCATCAGAATGTAAAGGCACATATTGTGTGGGTTCCGGAATCATTTGTCTCCAGGATCGATGTACAGGGCTCTGAAGGTTTTGTGGGGCATGGTTCCAGAACCCGTATTCCCACCGGTGTAGGACTGTCCTCACGAATCGAAGAAGCGTTAAGCCACATATTGGATCTGGATATTTCTGCCAAACCACTCGTCATCACCGTGGATGATGCGTACAGCGAGTTTGAATACTCCGCCGGCTTCTTTAATATCACCCCGGCTATAGATACCTCAGATGTTGTGTTTAAGGCCAGGTTTACCTTTGGATCTTTGAGCTGGTCCGGTGAATATACTGCTCATCGCTATGATCCCACCATTGGCGGTACCAGTCAGACCGGTATTCTGGAACAGGCCTGGGATGACATAGCCGTACAGGTGGCCAGGGATGTAGCCGCTCATTTGCGCGGCTTGTAAGCCCAACCTCTGCTGCCCGATCCGGCGGGCTTGGGGAAACAGCTTACGGTAAGCTGTTTCCCTGAAGCTGCCCTCTGATCGGGATTTTCTTTTTTCAGAGAATCTGCTTGGGATTTTTGACCATAGCCACGGCCACGGTGGCTACAGCCGCCAGAGCTGTGCCTGCCATATAGATATAGCGGTAGGAGCCGAGATCGGCCAGCGCAAACAGGGCCCCGCCCAAAATCATGCCTATGGTATTGGAATTGACAAAGAGGGAGGTGGCCTGTCCCGGGAATTTGACCAGCAGTTCCTGAAAGAACACCATGCCCATACTGGATACAGTGCCTATATACAAAGCCGACAGGATCTGATTGGCCACCAAAAAGTACCGATCCTGCAGAATCTGCATCAAAATCAAAAAGCCGATCAGGCTGAGGCAGCCGGTGAGCACTATGGCCTTAAGTCCGGTGAGTTTGGCCAGGCGGGCGGCAATCAGCATGATGGGGATCTCCAAAAAAGCAGCCAGCCCCAGCATGATGCCTGGCAGGTTTTTGGCAAAGCCCATTTCCTGAGTGATATACAGCGGCATGGAAACCATATAGCCGGAAAAAGCGGTGGATAAACCTACAAAGCCGGCAAAAAGCAGCAGTACCTGCGGGTGATCCCTGAGCCTCAAATTCTCAGACTCTGCTGCATTCTTCTCCAGCCGCACCGAGGGCAGGGTAAAAAAGGCCATCAGGGCGCCGGCGGCAAACATGGCGGCGGTGACATAAAACAGGGTATCAAAGCTGTGCTCCGAGACCAGATAATAAGCCAGCGGCGGACCACCTACCCAGGCCAGTGAGCACAGGGCCCGCAGCACAGTGGTAAACATCAGGGCCCCGGAGAGATATTTGATGGCAAATTCCCGGGCAGAAGCAAAAAGCTGGGGGAAAGACACGGCATAAGCTCCCATCAGCACTATGCCTAATGTACACAGCAGCAGGTAGGATGGACGCTGCAGCAGGAAAAAGCAGCTCACAATACCAAACAGGCAGGACAGCGTGATGATCAGCGGGCGCTGCAGCCCGCGATCCGAGTACCGGGCCAGCAGCTGCACAATCACCGCCGTGCCCACCGGCAGCAGCATGAACAAAAAGGAAACCTGCAGCGGGGAGAGATGCAGTTCATTGGTGGCAAACAGGCTCATCACCGGGTTGATGAGTGAACAGGAAAAAGGCACCAGCGTACAGGTGATAATGTAGGCCGTGCGGGTACCTCTGCGGTCAGCGCCGAAAGTCTGCAGCATAGATCCTCCAAAAAATTTCAGGGCTATTTTAACCCAAAGCAGAGATGTGCACGCACAACCAGGCGGATTTTATATGCAATTTTGCCCTGAGGTGGCTGCATTGCCCGGCACCTGATTACCAGGGCCGGCGGGCAGGTTGCAGCTGCCTCTTTTTCAGCTGTCTCCGCCTGCCGCGACAGCGGGCTGCTCTGCTACTCTCATCCTGCTGTAAGCGGAGATGCTGCGTGTGCTACTGCGGTATTTTTATGGCTTCGGTTCCGAGCTGCAAAACTATGCCCGGGGTCATATTTCTTTGATCAATATTGCAGAAACCGCACTGCGGCATTTCAAATATGTGATAAAATCATTCAACTGGATTTAGACGCAAGTCTAGATCTATTTTATATTTAAGTGATGTTCAAACAATTTATTACTTTTCTTTTTATACCGTAGGAGTAGTGTATCCGTATAATATCCCCTTATATATTGATTAGGCAGATCATAATTTAAATATTATTTTCTTTAAACGTTGACATAGCTTTTCATGGAGGAATGCAATGAGTACCAGGCCTTTCTATGCCTATGATGGAGTAATAGGCAAATCACGTTATTTAATGAACTGCATTATTTCACTGGCAGTATTCTTCATTGGCATATTTATTGGCTTGCAATATACCAGTGAGCTGGGTGAGTTTGGCATGTTCCTGCTGCTGTGTGTGATGGCCGCGGCCGTCATGCTGCTGCTGTTTGCCACCATTCAGCGGGTGAATGACTGCAAAGTGGCAGAGTGGCTTCCTTTTCTGCTGATTATCCCCGGCCTTAATGTGGTGCTGATCCTCTATCTGTGCACTGCTCCTTCACGCAGCGAATAATAGATCGGCGCGCTGAAGCCTGCGGCAGCCCGCCTGAGCGTACAGATAAGGCAGAAAAGACGCTCAGAGCTGCCGCGACAGAATACTTCAAGCCTCCCTCCGGTCCTGCGGACCGTGAAACACCACAATCAGACAATCAGACGAAGCAAGCGTGTCAGCAGGAGATCCCCCAACTCAGGCAAACACTGACACGCTCCTGCCCCTCCCTCCCGCATCACCTTACTGCGCTTTCGGATCTGCTGTCCCGATCTGCCCGCCGGCTGAGGCAGCAGAGAGCAGGGCGCACATAACTGGTACCAGAGATTTATGCAGGGGCAAAACTTGGGGAAGGTGGGGAATAAACTTTAAAGAGGAGAGAGGGGAGAGGAAGGGGAAGGCGCGGGCGGAGCGGAAAATAACTGCCGAAGCTTCAGCTTGGGGCCGGGGCAGATCTCATCCCCGGCAGGGCCGCAGCCGGCTCAGACGTGCAGATGTTTGACGCGCTCCTGTTCTTCACAGCGCTTGGCATCGTTGAAGCGATCGAGAGTGCCTACCAGATAGCCGGTGACGCGGCGTATTCTCTGGAATTTGATGCCCTGACCGATGATGCCGTTGTGGGCACGCAGCCTGCATATAAAGTTGTTCATCTTTGAGATCTCCTTTGTTTTTTCTGTTCTCCTGTCAGCAGATCTATTTTAGCTTTGAATCCCGGCAGGTTAAGACAGTCGAGTTTTTCTCGCAAAATATGCCTTTTATTTTTTGGTTTATGTGATATAAATCACGGCTCCAAAGCGGTCCGTTCATAGGGAATAAGGAAAAATGATCCGCGGTTTGATTACTCTGGCTTTTGGGGCGCTGTCTTTTGGCATAGTGGAATTTGTGGTCATGGGGCTGCTGCCTTATATTGCAGCCGATTTTGCCGTCAGCACGGCTGCCGCCGGTCATACCATTTCAGCCTATGCTCTGGGCGTGGTGGCCGGAGCCTTTTTTATGATCTTTCTGCGCCGCCTGCCGCTCAAATTCATCATTCTGCTGACTGTTTTCATACATCTGGCGGCCAATATCTGCACTTACTTCAGCCCGGATTTTGAGCTTCTGCTGCTGTGCCGGGTTCTGGCCGGCATGCCTCACGGCTGTTTCTTTGGGGTAGGAGCCATAGTGGCGCAGCGCCTGGCTACCCGCGGTCACGGCAACAGTGCCATGGCCATCATGGTGGCCGGCCAGACCCTGTCCAATGTCTTTGGGGTGCCGCTGGGCACGCTGCTGAGTAATTTCTTTTCCTGGCGCGCCATCTTCTTTTTGATGATGATCTGGAGCGCCTTTGTGCTGATTTGCGTGCTCCTGATGCTGCCTGATGTGGGCAGACTGGAAGATCATGGTTTCAAAAAGCAGTTTGCCTTTCTGCAGCACAAAGCGCCCTGGCTGGTCCTGGGCATGGTCTTTTTCGGCAGTGCCGGCATCTTCTGCGTGCAGACTTATATCAGCCCGCTGCTGACCGACATGGGCGGCATTGAGCTCGTTCATGTGTCCTCAGTGCTGGTGCTGACCGGCGTGTGCATGATGGCTTCCAATATCCTGTCCGGCCAGCTGGCAGACAAATTCAGTCCCGGACTGGTGACGGCCGGCTATTTTGTGACCGGATCGGCAGCCATGACCGTGCTGGCTTTGTGCGGGACGCAGCCGGTTATCTGCGTGCTGTGCCTCTGTCTGCTGGCGGCAGTGCTGTTTGGAGTATCTACGCCGGAGCAGGTGCTGATTGTACGCACCTCCAGCGGCGGTGAACTGCTGGGCGTGGCCATGGGGCAGGTGGGCTTTAATGCCGGCAATGCTCTGGGCGCCTGGGCCGGCGGCCTGCCTTTTGCCCTGCAGCTGCCTATTAATCTGGTGCCGCTGACCGGACTGGTTTTTGTGGCCCTGGCCGCCTCATGCGTGTTTGGCTTTCAGAAATTCTGCAGCCGCAGTTATCAAAATTAAGCGCCTCTGACTGCTGCTTTTGCATCGCTGCTCCTTTACTGCTTCTTTTTGCAGCTGCCGCTGCCCGATCTTAAGGCAGGGCTGATCAGTCGCGGACTGCAGCCTGCCGGCAAAAAGCGGCTGCGATCGCAAATTTACCAATTGCCCGCGGCCGGCCGATCCCGGCCTGCTATGCTGACTTTAATTCTTCCAAAAAAATGGAGATCGCACCATGGATTATGTAAAGTCAGGCAGCAGCTTTGACAGCGCATCTGACTGCTATGTCCTCAAGGACGGCAACCGTATTCCCTGTCTTGGTTTTGGCACCTGGATGGTGTGCGATGATGCCGGCGGCAGCGACATTATCCGGGAAGCCATAACTGCCGGTTACCGGCATTTTGATGCTGCCGCCTTATATCACAGCGAGAAATCAGTAGGGGAGGCCGTCTGCCGCTGCGGCCTGCCGCGCAGTGACTTTTTCATCACCTCCAAGGTCTGGAAGAGTAACCTGAGCAGGATCGGCACCACAGCCTCGGTCAAACAAACCTTAAGGGATTTGCGTACTGATTACCTGGATCTGCTGCTCATTCACTGGCCGCGCGCTTCCCGCCAGGATATCCACTGGGCGGAGAAACTCGCTGAGACCTGGCAGTGCTTTATTGATTTAAAGCGGGACGGCCTGGTCAAATCCATAGGGACGGCCAATTTCCTGCCGCATCACTTTCAGGCGCTGCACACGGAAGAGCCGGTCATCAATCAAATTGAGTTTCACCCCGGGTATCTGCAGCAGGAGGCGGTGGCCTGGTGCCGGGCTCACGATATTCTGGTGGAAGCCTGGGCCCCGCTGGGGCGCGGAGCCCTGCTGCAGGAGAGACTGATCCAAGAGCTGGCCGCCGCCCGGCAGGTAGATCCGGCGCAGGTGTGCCTTAAATTCTGTCTTAATCAGGGCACGCTGCCGCTGGTCAAAAGTGCTGATGCCAGCCGAATGCGCCTTAATCTGCAGTGTTTTGCCTGCCCGCTTACAGCAGAGGACATGCAGCAGCTGTCAGCTTTGCCTGATAAAACGGCCTGGTCCGGGGAGCATCCTGATTTTGAAGATTAAAGGCGCGGCTACAGGCAAAGTCCGGACTGCCGCAGCGCAGCCGGCAGGCTCTTCCCTGCGGGAGGAGATAGCCGCCTTTACGGCCGGGCATCCGCAGATCCAAAGCCAGCCCGGACTGCTGCTGCAGCACTGCCGTCTGCTGACTGACGGCCGGCTGAGCCGCCGCCTGGCTATCTTCTGGCGCGGCGGCTTAATCCCGGCCGAACTCTATCCTGCTTATTACCTGAAGAAAAAACATCTGGTGCTGCAGCCCCGCCTGCCGCCGCTGCCGGCCGATCACCGTTCCTGTCTGCTGCTGCCCTGCGGGGCGGCGCCGCTGCTGTATCTGGAGCTCAAGCGCTCGGGGCTGTTCAATGAGCTGATCCGCATGCGCGATCTGCTGCAGAACATCAACCATTTGATTTATCTGGTGATCTATCAGGTGCTGTTTCAGGAAGACAGCCTGCATCACTTCACTCCGCACCGGGGCAGTTATTTCTGCCTGGCCCACCTCAAAAACCGCAGATCTCTTACGGCCAGACTGGGCTCTCTGGAGCTGGCCTCCGAGCAGCTGCAGCAGGCGGTAGCCCGCCGGCATCACCTGCATCCCGACTGCCGCTATATACGCGCTTTGTCCGGTCCGACCATTCTTCCGCGATCCTCCAAAATTCTGCTGCAGCAGTACTTTGACAGCCATGCTCTGGAGGCCGCCGAACAGCGCGCTTTGTTCAAAGCCTCTTCAGGATCGGGCAGACACTCGCCGCCGGCGGCAGATCTGGTACGCACCCGCCTGCAGGCCGGGGAGTATCTGCTGCTGCGCGACTGCGAGTTGACCTGCCGGGATGAGCTGGGTCGGCTGCTCCGGCAGGTACAGCAAAAGCAGGGCACTTTGCTCATCCGCCTGACCGGAGGCCGGCAGAGCAGCTTTTTTAAACTGCTGAATTACAAGCTGCATCCGCATTTTGCCCAGCCGGCTGCCGAGACCGGTGTCTGCTGCAGCTGCCGGCCGATGACTTTCCGCCTGGGGCGGCAGAGTTTTGCGCTTAATCTGTATTTATTGCGCGATCCGCAACTGCAGACGCTGCACCGCCGGGAGCTGCAGCGGCAATTGCAGCAGTTGGGGGAGCTGTGGCTGCAGCGGCAGCAGCTGCCGTGGCAGGAGGAGTTTTTGTCCTGCCTGGATATGGCGGCCTTAAAGCAGGATCAGCCTCTGCCCTGGATCAAAAGAAAGGTGCAGCAGCTGTTTGCCGATGCCGCGGTGGAGTATGTGGTCAGCAGCCGTCCCTGCAGCGGGCAGAAACTGGCGGCCATGGAGCTGATGTGCCGGCGGCTGGACGGCTGTGCCTCTGCCGTGGAGCTGGATTTGGCTTTGGAGCCGGAGCAGGTAAGAAGACAGGAGACGGTAGATTACATCAAGGGCCGGGTGCTGCTCAATTACTGCCGGCGGGAGCTGGAGCAGGCTCTGCAGCGCAGCCTGCGGCAGAACTCTGCCTTTACCGGACGCTTTGCCTCCTGCAGTATGGACGGACTGCAGCAGTTCTTTGCCGCCCTCAGGGGAGTGAAGCTGCTGCTGGGGCATGACTGCTGCCGGGTACTGGCGCCGCACAGTGAACAGGAATTTTTCGCCGAGCTCTGTCGCGGAAATTTTGCGCTGGCAGACATGGAGCGCAGTATGCAGATCATCCTGCGGCGGGACTTAAAGCAGTTTGACAGCCACTGTCTGGCGGCAGTAAATGATGAACTGCTGCTGCAGCTGGCAGGATAGGGCGGAGCATCAGACATATTGTTCCCAGACGGCAGGCGGGCAGTAAAAAACGGACTGCACGCCGGGGCGCGGTCCGCTTTTTTGTACTTTGTTGTGGTTGTATTGCTGCAGTTGTTCTTGCTCTCCGGAAAATGCCGCCGGCCGTCTTTTGCGATCCGGCGGCAGGTTTTCCAGAAGACTACTGCTGTGCCGGCAGGGTGGCGGCCTTCATGCTGCGCACATACAGCATCAGATCTTCCAGCATGGCCGGCACATTGCCCAAATTCTTTTCGATCAGCTTGACCACAGCAGAACCTGCTATAGCGCCGTCAGCGCCGCATTCCAGGGCGATCCTGACATGATCAGGGGTGGAGATGCCAAAGCCCAGCAGAGTAGGGGCGGAATTTTTCTGCTTTAAGGCGGCAATCAGCTCTACCGGCCGGCCGAAGACATTGTCGGTGCCGGTAATGCCAAAGCGCGACAGGGTATAGACATAACCCTCGGAGTGGGCAGCTATGAAGTCCAGATCGGCTTCTGCGGCATTGGAGGTGGCAATCATCACTATTTCAATGCCGTGGCGGTGAGCGGCAGCTATAAAATCCTCGCCCTGCTGCATCATGACACCGGGCACGTCAGCCAGCAGTACGGCATCCACACCGGCCCGGGCTGCTTCTGCAAAGAAGCGGTCGGTGCCAAAGACTACCACCAAATTCACATATACCAGCATGGAAATGGGGATAGCCGGGAAATCCTGACGCAGGGCGGCTATGGCCTCAAAGCATTTCTGCGTGGTGGAGCCGTGGCTTAAAGCACGGTTGTCGGCTGCCTGTATGGCCACGCCGTCGGCGCAGGGATCGGAAAAAGGCAGACCCAGCTCCAGCGCATCGGCACCGGAGGAAGCCAGGGTGTGCAGGATCTTGACTGAGGTCTCAAAGTCGGGATCGCAGAGGGTGACAAAGGGTACAAAAGCGCCTTCCCGGCGGAGCCTTAAGGCGGCGAACATGTCCTGAAATCTGGTTGTCATTTTATTCTAGGCTCCTGATATTAATGCTGCGGGTTGATGCGATCGGTCAGAATTTCACCATTGCTGCCGACAAAGCCGCGCTCATGCAGGATCTTGTCTACATTGAAGATATCCTTGTCGCCGCGGCCGGAGAGGTTGACCAGCAGCAGCTGTTCCTTATCGGGGTTCTGGCGCATCAGCTTGATGGCATGGGCCACGGCATGGGCGGATTCCATGGCCGGGATGATGCCTTCCTTCTGGGAGAGCAGGACAAAGGCCTCCAGGGCTTCATCATCGGTGGCGCTGACATAAGTGGCGCGGCCGGTTTCCTGCAGATAGGCATGCTGCGGTCCCACGGAAGGGAAATCCAGACCGGCGGAGATGGAGTAGCTTTCATTGATCTGGCCGTCGGCATTCTGCAGATTAAGCGAGCGGGCGCCGAAGAAGATGCCTTCAGTGCCTTTGCCCAGGGTAGCGCCGTGCTTGTCGGTGTTGACACCCAGACCGGCCGGCTCCACACCTACAAGCGGGACAGTGCTGTCCAGGAAGGCAGTAAACATGCCTATGGCATTGGAGCCGCCGCCTACGCAGGCGATGACGGCATCGGGATCGCGGCCCTCGGCGGCCTTAATCTGGGCGCGGGCCTCGTCGCCGATCACGCGCTGGAACTCGCGCACTATGGTCGGGAAGGGATGCGGGCCGGCGGCGGTGCCGATCATGTAGTGGGTGTTGGTGAAATTGGCGGCATAGTCGCGCAGGGCTTCATTGCAGGCGTCCTTGAGGGTGCCGCTGCCGGAGGGAACCTCGCACACTTCAGCCCCCAGCAGGCGCATGCGGAAGACATTGGGACGCTGACGGGCGGCATCGACGCTGCCCATATAGATGCGGCACTTAAAGCCCATCAGGGCGCAGATGAGGGCGGTGGCCACACCATGCTGACCGGCGCCGGTCTCGGCTATGATGCGGGTCTTGCCCATGTGTCTGGCCAGCAGGGCCTGGCCCAGGACCTGATTGGTCTTGTGGGCACCGCCGTGCAGCAGATCTTCACGTTTTAAGTAAATCCTGGTTTTGGTGCCGGCGGTTAAATTGCGGCACAGCGTCAGGCAGGTGGGGCGCCCGGCATAGTTTTTGAGCAGATCGTTCAGCTCTGCTTTGAATTTTTCGCTCTTCTGGGCCTCAACAAAGGTCTCTTCCAACTCGGTTAAGGCCGGGATCAGCACTTCCGGCACGTACATGCCGCCGAACCTGCCGAAAAAAGGATTTAATAAAGTCATTTAAACACACTCCTAAAATGCATTAATCTGCTGCAGCGCTGCTGCTACCAGTGCCGGATCTTTGACCCCGGGAGCACTTTCCAGCCGGGAATTGAGATCGATCCCGGCAAAGCCTTCAGCCAGGGCGGCGTCCAGGTTGTCCAGGCCCAGGCCTCCGGAGAGCAGGGCATGATCCTTGTCCACTCCGGCCAGCAGGCGGTGATCAAAGGCTTTGCCTGAGCCGGGGGCTTTGCTGTCGAAAAGATAAGTAATCTCCAGTCCGGCATCCTGATAGGGTTTTAAGAAATCCACAAAGGAGGCATCGCTCACGGGCACGGCCTTGATGAAACCCACCCCGGGCAGGCGCTCCTGCAGCTGCCTGATATAGTCCGGGCTTTCCCGGCCGTGCAGCTGTACATAGGGCAGCTGCAGCTCCTTTACTATGTGTTCCACTTCCTCTGCCGGGGCATCGACAAACACGCCGCAGAAGGTCAGTCCCAGCTCCTCGCCTGCAGCGCGCAGCTCTCTGGCCTGCTCCAGGCTGACGCAGCGCGGCGAGCGCGGCGCAAAGATCAGCCCGCCCAAGGCGGCCTTATTCTCGGCTGCAGCCTGCACGGCTTCCTGCGTGGTCAGTCCGCAGATCTTATTGCGCCCATAAAGCAGGCTTCTGACTGTTTCCTCGGCCCGGCGGGTATCGGCACAGACAGCCGATCCAATGAGGAAATTGTTGAGCGGCTTTAAGTCTACTATATCCTGATGGCGTTTGATGCCGGATTCAGACACCACTACGCTGCGCGGTGACAGCTGCGGGGCCAGAGTGCGGGCGGTATTCAAATCTATCTGCAGGGTCTTTAGATCGCGGTTGTTGATGCCCACTACCTGCAGCTCCATGCGGCGGGCAAAATCTGCTTCCTCAGGGGTGGATACCTCACAGAGCACCTCCAGCCCCAGGCTGTAGGCCAGGTGGTAGAGCTCCATGAATTTTTCTTCCGTGAGCACTGAGGTCATGAGCAGCAGGGCATCGGCACCTACGGCGCGGGCGTTGATCACCTCGCGCGGATCGATGACAAAGTCCTTTAAGATCACCGGCAGATGGGTCTGGGCCCGGACCTCGGAGAGGAATTCATATGAGCCCTTGAAGACTGAGCTTTCCGTCAGCACCGAGATGGCAGAGGCATGGCGGTTGTAGACTGCAGCCTGAGCCTTGAAATCAAGCTCGAGATTGATGTCTCCGAGACTGGGAGAGGCGCGCTTGCACTCCAAAATAAAATGCCGGCCCGGGCCGCTTAAGGCCTGTCTGAGGCTGCGGCAGGGAGCAGGATTTTCCGGCAGCGGTGCCGGCACAAAGGTGGCGAGCATGTCCACCTTGGCATTGATGATGGCCGCCAGTACGCTGTGATCCAGCTCGGCTGTCTTCAGGCCGGGAAAAGCCCGGGCGGCCGGGCTTAAGGCTGCAGGAGCGAGCATCAGGCACTCTCCTCATTGGACAGGGCAATCAGGCGCTCGAGTTTGCTCAGGCCTATGCCGGACTTCAAGGCATCCATGGCCTGCTCAAAGCCGGAGGTAAAGCTCTGGCTCAGGCCGCCCAGATTCAGCATGGCGCTTAAATTGGCAGCAATGGCGGTGTTCTGGGCATCATTGCCGCGACCGGCCAGAATCTCTCTGGCAATTTCCGCATTTTCCTCACTGCTGCCGCCGACCAGATCTGCCGCGCAGTAGTCCTTCTTGATACCAAAGGTTTCCTTGGACAGGACGCCGGAGGTGATGGTGCCGTCATCGTGCAGCCGGCTGAAGCTGGTGGCCCCAAAGTTGGCAATTTCATCCATACCGGCACCGTTGACGCAGAGGGCGCGCTTGACGCCGGTCAGCCGCAGGGTGGCAGCCATCATGGGCAGCAGTTTGGGATCGTAGACGCCGATCAGGGCGTAATCGGGATGGGCCGGATTGGTCAGGGGGCCGAGCAGATTGAAAATGGTGCGGGTTTTCAGGCTGGCGCGTACCGGAGCGGCAAAGCGCATGGCCTGATGATATTTCTGGGCGAACATAAAGGCAAAGCCTTCTTCATCCAGGCAGCGGCTCAGCACTTCAGAAGAAGCTTCTATATTGTAGCCCAGGGTCTTGAGCAGATCGGAAGCTCCGGTTTTGGAGGATACGGCGCGGTTGCCGTGCTTGGCCACGGTCAGACCGAGGGCGGCGCCCATGATGGCGGTGATGGTGGATATATTAATGGTATTGAAGCCGTCGCCGCCGGTGCCTACTATTTCACCTACCGGCTTGTTCGGCCGGGCAAAGGGCTTGGCTTTGCTGAGCATGGCTATGGCAGCGCCGGCCACCTCGGCTTCACATTCGCCTTTGATCTTGAGGGCAGTGACCAGGGAACTGAGCTCTATATCAGAGACTTTGCCGTCGAAGATGGCTGAGAAAATATCCCTGCTTTCAGTAAGGGTTAAGGACTGGCCCTGATAGAGTTTGTTTAACTGATCCAACATAGTAGTAATACCTCTTGTGTTTTGCTTAATTCTGCCTGCAGGGCCGGTCTTAAAAACGACAAAGCCCTCGATTTTACTCGCGGGCTTTTTGCATCTGCTTATTAAAAAACCCGCATTCTGCGGGTTTTTGATGAAGCTTATTTAAGTCAAACAGCAAACCCCCGCTACCTTGCGAGGCGCCACCAGCTGATTGAGTTAAATAAAATCTTCATGAGAAATCCTTTTTCAATATGATTAACTGCCCATTAATCTACACTAAATCACCCAAAGAGCAAAGATTTTTTGTATTTTCCTGCAATTGCCCTGCAATTGTGCATCGGGACGGCTGTAATGCCTCTTATTTGTGCATATCTGGTGCAGCAGCAGGACACCACCGCCCAGCGGGCAGGAGCAGGCGGGTGCTGTGCTGTCCTGATGCCTGACGGTGCGCGCCGCCTGCACGGCAAAAGATAAAGGCAGATCTCCTCCGTGGTCTGCAAAGTAATCATCAGGTCTGCAGCAGGGCCTGACAGCCTGATAGACTGTTCACTGTAGGTTTATCAAAGTCCCACCGCTCAGGGGGAAACCTTTTCACTGCTGCACGGAGGTTGGGATCTGCAGCAGGAGCTGTAGAGGAGTGAGTAAATGCAACTTCAAAGTATATCTGAGCTCAAACAGCTGACAGACAGATCAGAGGGATTGGAAGCAGAGTACTGGCAGAGCACAGATCAGCTCGACAGTGCCATGGAGACTATGTGTGCCTTCCTCAACGGCGAGGGAGGTGTGGTGCTGTTCGGGGTGACTGATGACGGTCCCTGAATTTCCCATTTTCTTTCTACTCAATGGTCCTGCCGATATGCCGGCAAG
>CAYRIZ010000055.1:0-13283 GCA_964424565.1 uncultured Enterobacterales bacterium | reverse complement strand
CAGTCTGCACCATCAGCAGACTGGCTGCTGGCTTTAATTTATGCAATCACCCTGAGCTGTTCAGCAGTTTCCCGCCCAGGCTCCCGCCGCCGGCCTGAACGGTGTACAATGCAGCCCCGCTTCTGGCAGCACCTGCTGCCCTGACTGAAACTATAAAAACCACAACATGAAAAATTCCGAAATCCCAAGCCTGCCGCAGAGTGCAGACCATGGTGTGCTGCTGCCTGAACACCGTACCCCTGCCGCCGATTTAAAGCCCGGCTCACCCTGCCCGCACTGCGGCGGCGTGCTGATCCTGAGGCACAGTGAGCGCGGTGAGTTTTTGGGCTGCAGCAACTATCCTGACTGCTCCTTTATCCGCCATCTGCCGGCCGCTCCGGCGGTAACCTTGGCCGTACTGTCCTCGCTTTGTCCTCAGTGCGGACAGGTGCTGGCCGTCAAACAGGGCCGCTACGGCATCTTCATAGGCTGCAGTGCCTACCCGCAGTGCCGTTTTATTGCCGAGGAGGCCAAAGCCAGTCCCCTGCCCTGCCCGCTGTGCGGCAAAGGCCATCTGGTGCAGAGACACTCGCGCCGCGGCTACAGCTTTTATGCCTGCACCAGCTATCCTGCCTGCGATTTTCTGCTGCCGGGTGAGCCGGTGCAGAGCCCATGTCCGGACTGCGGTTTTCCACTGCGCTACAAAAAGAAGATCAAAGCCGGCATTGCGCTCTGCTGCCCCAATCCCCTGTGCAGCTCCCGGCGCCGCCGCCGGCGGGAAATGTGGCAGGAAGATGCCTGAGGCCGCAGTTCTGCCAGCTGCAGGCTCATTTGCTATAATACGCACGCCCGGTCAGGCCGTGAGGCCTTTGACAGGAGATCAATAAGTAAGACGAGAGTCAAAGCAGATGCCCACTTATGCCCCCAAAACCATAAAAGAACGCTTCCGCGGTTTCCTGCCGGTAATTGTGGATATTGAAACCTCAGGCTTTAATCCGGAAAAAGCCGCCATCCTGCAGATAGCCATCATGTTTGTCACCATGGATGAGCAGGGCATGCTGCAGCCTGATGAGCTGCTGCGTGCTGAAATCAGACCTTTTCCCGGAGCGCAGATCGAGGAGGCCAATATCAGATTCATCGGCCTGGATCCTTTTGATGAAAACCGGGGACTGGAAGATGAGGTCATAGCTCTGCCGCGGCTGTTTAAGACCATAGCCAAACGCATCAAACAGGAAGGCTGCAAAAAGGCCATCCTGGTAGGCCACAACGGGGCTTTCGATCTGGCTTTTCTCAATGCCGCCGTAGCCCGTCTGAATTACAAACGCATGCCCTTCCACCCTTTTTCGGTGCTGGACACCGCCTCCCTCTCGGCCCTGGTCTACGGACATACTGTGCTGGCCCTGTCCTGTGCCGCCGCCCGCATCAACTTTGAGGAAGATCAGGCCCATGATGCCGGCTATGACACTTTGATGGAGTGCAGGCTTTTCTGTGCCCTGGTCAACCGCTTTACCACCTTTGCCGGCTTCCCGCCGCCTCTGCCCCCCAATGCCCTGGCCAGACTGGATGAACAGCGCCAGCGCCGGGCCGCCGCCCAGCATGGCGAGGACAAGGAAGCAGCCCCTGAGGTCTGAGCAGGCCGCTCCGCTATGCTGTACTGCCCCAATCTGCCTTCTGCTCCATTCCGGAACTGCTGATCAATTTCCGGGAAATTAAATCAGCTGCAAAACTTTCTGCAACAACAATTTGTCAGCAGGGGCCGGAGTAATCTAATCTGTAGGCAGTGCAGTACAGTAATGAAAATACACACCACAAGGAGCGACAACATGCCTTTTGCCTTACCCGCACTCAGCTATGCACCTGATGCCTTCACCGATTTCCTTTCCGCCACCACCTTCAGCTTCCATCACGGCAAACACCTGCAGACCTACATAGACACCACCAACAAGCTTATTGCCGGCTCCGACTATGAAGGCCACACCCTGCAGGAAATAGTGATGACCTCAGACGGCCCGCTGTTCAACAATGCAGCCCAGGCCTGGAATCATGAGTTTTACTTCAAGTGCATTACCCCGGCGCAAAAGGAGATCCCCGCCGCCCTCAAGGCCCTGCTGGAGCAGAATTTCGGCAGTGTGGAAAGCTTTCAGGAAAAGTTCATCGCCTCGGCCGCCGGCAATTTTGGCTCAGGCTGGACCTGGCTGATGCAGACCGGCCCCAACAAGCTCAAGATCATGAACACCTCCAATGCCGGCAATCCCATGGTAGACGGCTTTAATCCTGTACTTACCGTGGATGTATGGGAGCATGCCTACTATCTGGATTACCAAAACCGCAGAGCCGACTACCTCAAGGCTTTCATGAACCATGTAGACTGGGAGTTCTGCGCCTCCAATCTCAAGTAATACCTTTCTGCTGTCTTACTTACCGGCGGCTCAGCGCGTCTGCGCCGCCTCAGCCTTCACTTCATCTCTCTGCGGCCCGAAAATCATGCGGCGGGCCAGCTCTTCATCGCCGGTGCCGAACTGCTCCTGCTGATAATGCGAGCCCCACCTGATCATCACCTCTATGACCTCGCGCAGGGACTGTCCCAGGGCCGTCAGCTCATATTCCACCCGCGGCGGCACCTCGGCGAAAACCTCACGCTTGAGCAGGCCGTCATGTTCCAGCTCGCGCAAATTGGCCGTCAGAACCTTTTGCGAGATGCCGCTGAGGCTGTGCCTGAGCTGAGTAAAGCGCCGCCGTCCAGGCAGCAGATCGCGCACTATCAGTACCTTCCATTTATTGGTGATCAGGCTCATGGTCAGCTCCACCGGGCAGCGGATCTCTCTTCTGTCAATATTTTTATTGCTCATTTTCCTTGATTTTATCCAATAGTTTCTTTTGGGTAAGTATAGCACTTTAAAGTGCCTGCTTTACAAAGGGAACCTGCAGGCTAAAATGACTGCAAAACCTACTTTTATCATCCATTAAATTTCCAGCAAGGAGTAAATCATGGCAAATTACGGTCTTACTTCACTCGATCCTGCAGCCCCGCGCTCTGAACTGCACGAGGCATTACAGCTGACCTCCTGCGAAATTTCCTGCAATCAGCTGCCCGCCGGCGCTGCCATACCCTTCATTCACTTCCACAAGCAAAATGAAGAGATCTATCTCATCACCGGGGGCTCAGGCACCTTTTACCTGGACGGAGAGCTGGTGGAGGTAAAGCAGGGCGACTGCCTGCGTATAGATCCTCCCTGTGAGCGCTGCATCAAAGCAGGTCCCGCCGGCCTGTCCTACTTCTGCATTCAGGCCCAAAGCGGCTCCCTGCAGGGCTTTACCATGGCCGATGCCGGTATAGTGGAGGGCAAAACCGCTTTCTAAGCTTTTTCCTTTCTACCTTACAAAACAATCTGTCAGCCCGGGGCGGAGCGACAACTGCTGCCCGGGCTTTTTGCCTGTCCCTCCGGGCGCAGACAGCGGCGAAAAAGCAGGCAAAATGCTAAAATCAGCAAAAACAAACACGCATCAGGAGGGACCGCGGCCATGGCAGGGCTTAAGTTAAGGATTTTTCTCGGCGCAGCTGTGCTGTCAGCAGCCCTGTTATTCACTGGCTGCAGCAGCAGCGGATCTTCTGCCGGCGCTTCCTACACGGTACGCCCAGGCGATACGCTCTATTCCATAGCCTTCAATCACGGCCTGGACTATCAAACCCTGGCCCGCCTCAACGGCATCTCCGCCCCCTACCGCATTTATGTGGGACAAATCCTGAATTTGGGCTCTCAGGCTGCCGCCTCCGGCGGTGATTATGTGGTCAGGAGGGGTGACACCTTATCCAAAATAGCCGCCGCCCACGGCAGCAGCGTCAAAACTCTGGCTGCCCTGAACAATCTCTCCGCCCCCTATACCCTCTATGTGGGCCAGCGTCTGACCTTAAGCGGCAGCGGCCGCCAGGGCGGGCAGACTGCCACCGCCAAAGCCGCCCCGCTGCCCAAAACAGTGAGCACCTCAGGTCAGCGCACTGCCGCCGGGCTGATCTGGTCCTGGCCTGCCGACGGCCGCATCACTGCCGGCTACTCCCGGGGTGATACCGGACACCCGGGAGTGACCATAGCAGGCCAGCGCCATCAGCCAGTCAGGGCTGCCGCCGACGGTCAGGTGGTTTATGCCGGCAATGCCCTGCGCGGCTACGGCAATCTGCTGATCCTCACCCACGCCTCCCACTATCTGACGGCCTATGCCCACAATGAAACCCTGCAGGTCAGGGAAGGAGAGCGGGTAAAACGCGGACAGACCATAGCCACCATGGGATCTACAGACACCGACAGAGTGGAACTGCTTTTTGAGATACGTTACCGGGGACAGACAGTAGATCCATTGGACTATCTGCCTAATTGACCTGATTGACTGAAAGGGCAGCAAAAAGGGCCTGCCGGCCCTGTTAGATAATTTCTTTATTGTGTGGTGCAGTCCACGGCTGCAGCCGCCGCTTCAGCGGCTGGCTTTTCTGAACATCTCCAGCAGACACTGGGTCATGCATTTGCCGTGTTCTTTGGCGTAGGAACGAATCTGCTCTGCCTCCTCCTGCGTGCAGGTTATAGTGATGCGGGCAGATCGCGGGGCATTACCAATATAACTGCCTTTTTTGCGGCCGGCTCCCCTGCGCGGGCCGCCGCGGCTGACGGTAGTAGTATTCATCAAAAAAAAAAATCCCCCAAATTTTTTGCTGCACTGTTGTTATACAACAGCAGGGGCTCATCCCTGTCCCCTGCTGCTGCGGCAATTTAAAGCCTCTGCAGCTTAAGGCCGCGCGGGCCGCGATCAGTAGAAAGGCCAGACCATCGGGATCACAATCACGCTCAAAATGAGTGACATGATCAGCAGAGGTGCGCCTACTATGATGTAGTCCTTGAACTTGAAGCCGCCCGGGCCCATCACCAGGGTGTTGGGCGGAGTGGCCACCGGAGTGGTGAAGGCGCAGGATGCGGCAATGGCAATGGCCATGATCACCGGATAAGGTGAGCAGCCCATTTCCTGGGCAATGGAAATGCCGATCGGGCAGAGCAGCGCGGCGGCGGCAGTGTTGGACATCACCTGAGTAAGACCGCCGGACAGGCAGAAGAGCACAGCCATAAACAGCATAGGAGAAGGATGATCTCCCATCAGGCCCACTACCTTGACGGCAATCAGGCGGCCGGCACCGGTCTTTTCCATAGCATCGGCCAGCGACAGCATACCGGCAAAGAGGAATATGGTAACCCAGTCAATGCCTTTGTAAGCCTCACGCTCGGACAGGCAGCGCAGCAGCACGCACAGCAGAGCGGCGGAAATGGCCACCATTTCCGAGGTCAGTCCGGGAATACCCACACACAGACCCACGATCACATAGACCAGGATAAAGGTGCAGATGATGCGTGCTCTTTTCGAGCCGGCCATGGTCTGGGACTGCTCCTGATCCACCGTGCCCAGATCTGCCATATGACGCGGCAGCAGGCGCCAGCCTACCAGCACCATATACAGGACGGACATGATGGACAGCGGAACACCTATCCAGGCAAATTCAAAGAACCCGAAGGAAGGAATACCGGCCGTATCCAGAGCTCCGGCAGCTATGATGTTCGGAGGCGTTCCCACCATGGTGATGGTACCACCGGTATTGGCTGCCACGGCCAGAGCCATCAATATAGGTGATACGGGAATTTTGGCGGCCGCGCATATGCCTATGATCACCGGCATCAAACAGGCCACGGTGCCCGTATTGGAACACATGGATGACATCAATATAGTCAAAATCATCATGGCTGCCATCAGCGGCAGCTCCCGTGTTCCTACTTTTCTTACAACCCAGTTGCCTATCGTCTGAGCCAGCCCCGATTCCAGCATGGCTGCACCGACTATAAACATACCGGCAAACAGCACCACAGTGGAATTGGAGAGCCCTGCGAAGACCTCAGACGGGGTCAGCACGCCGCAAATTCCTAAAACAATAGGAGCGGCCATGGCTGTCACAGCCAGAGGAATGAGCTCAGTGACGAACAAAAAGGCAACCACTGCGAGTACAATTAGCGTTATCGTTGATGGCTCCACAGCAATACTCCTTTCCTTTACAGTAACAAAATAAAAAGACCAGCCGGCCAGAACCGGTTGGCTGTTAGATAATTTATCGTAAAAGGATCAAAAAGAAATATGATCACTCTCACAGTTACGCCATTAAAAATAGCCGTCTGCTTCATAGCTGCCCTGCTTACCACCCTGGTGGTGCGTATCATCCTCAGGGATAAAAGAGACCTGTGGTTTAAGCGCACGCAGCCCAAATTTTTGCTGACTATACGCGGTAAATTAGGGGATTATCTGGCTTTGGGCTACCCCAGAACCCTTGAAGGCGCCCTGGTACTGCTGCTGCTCACGGCAGTACTGATGCTGGAGATTTACCTCATCCTCACCTGTATGTAAGAGATCTGCTGTCTTCTGCCGTCGCCGCGGAAAATTCCGGCCGGCTGCGGCCCGATTTACAGATCTGATCACTGCAGTAGCTATCGTCAAGATGCACATTGCTGCACATTGATCCCACAACCTCTTGTGATAAACTTTTGATCATGCTGAAATTACAGGACCACCCCAATCAAAACGACAGCGCGGATTATGCAGCCAGCCCCGGCCCGGGGCAGGTACGCCTCATTTTGCCCGGGAAATATCTGGCCGCCCTGTCTGGTATTCTGACGGTCAGCGCCGCCGTGATGGTGCTGTATACACCTCTGCTGTCTTCAAACAGCGCCGAACGCGTGGTCTTAAGCGAGGAATCGCGTAAGTATATCTTTGCCGAACAGCAGCTGCTGCCGGCGGATATCAACACCACAGACGACTCGCTGGAAAATTACGAGGATTTCGATATCCCCCGCAGCATGTTCCAAAGACCTGCCCTGCTGCAGGCCATGGATCAGGATGCTGCCGCCAGGGCTGCAGCAGAAGAAGCCGTGGCTGAAGTCCGCCCGGAGGGCACCTGGTATCAGCAGACAGTCAAACGCGGGGACAGTCTCTCCGCCATTTTCTCCTATCTTAATCTGCCGCAGCACACCCTGGCCCAAATCATCGTTGCCGCCGCCCACCCCGATCTCTTTTTGCAGCCGGGACAGAAAATTCAATTTCTGATCGACGAAAACGATGTGCTCAAGGAACTGGTCAAGCCGCTGCAGACGGCAGGCCAGCAGGTACGCTTTACCCGCCTGCGGGATGATGAGCCTTTTAGGGCAGTATACGAGGCGATCGATTCCCATGTGGAAGATCCGCAGCTGATTGCCGGCTTTGCTGAGGCCGCAAGTATGCCCTCAGCCGTGCAGGCTGCCGCCGCCCGCCAGAAGAAAGCCGAAGCCCTGGCCCTGAAAAAAGCCCAGGCAGAAGCAGAGCGTAAGTCCGCCGCCCCGGCCGATCCGCTGCGCCCGCGCCTGGTCTACGGCACCATGCTGCAGGGAGAGAATTTCGCCGGCTTTGCCCGCCGTATAGGTCTGACCCCCACTGAAGTCAAAAGCATAGAGCAAATCCTCTCGCCCAAGGGCAAAACCTCACAGCTGCGGGCCGGCGACAGCCTGCGCGTGCTGTTCAACAGCATAGGCACCACGGCGCTGATCAATGCCGTGGCGGTGGACAGCCGCAAACTGGGCAGTTTGAGCTTTTATCGCAACCCCCAGGACAAGAATTTCTACGAAGAAGGCGGCTATATCCCCACTGCCGGCATCTTCCGTCGCTTCCCGCTGGCCATAGGCATCAAGGTCAATTCACCCTTTAACCTGACCCGCCGCCATCCGGTCACCCGCAAGGTCACCCCGCACAAGGGAGTGGATCTCAAGGCCCCTGTAGGCACCCCGGTTTACGCTCCGGCCGACGGGCTGGTCACTTTTGCCGGTTATCAGCGGGCCGCCGGTTACTATATGATAGTCAGCCATGCCCGGGGGATCTCCACTGTGTACATGCATCTGTCCAAGATAGATGTCAAACAGGGCACTCAGATCTACGCCGGTCAGGTCATAGCCCGTACCGGCAACACCGGACGCACCACCGGTCCGCATCTGCACTATGAAGTACGCATCAATGACAATCCTGTGGATCCCCTGAAAATAGATCTGCCGGGATCCTCCCACCCCAATCTGGCCCGCGAACAGCGTGAGGCCTTCACCAGCAGCGTCACGGCCTTCAAGCACGATTTGTTTGACGACTCCCTGGCCCAAAACAAATAAAGCCGCAGCAGTCCCCTGCCGCCGCGGCATCCCCGGCCCCTCCTGCAGTCTTCAGTCGCTGTAGGAGGCAGCCAGATAATAAACAGCCTCACAGGCATTGCGGTTTAACTTAAAGTAGCTGCCTATACAGCCCTCCTCATCAAAGGCCAGATTGTCCAGCATGCGGCTGATGTCTGCCGGATCGGCCCCCAGCCCGGCAAAGTTCTGCGGCAGCTGCAGCATGGCAAAAAAGGAGCGCAGACGTCTGATGCCCTGTTTGGCCGTCTCCAGCGGATCATCAAAATACAGCGGTACCCCCATCACCCTGTTGGCAAACTGGGCCATGCGCAGCACATTATGATGGGTCACAAAGGTCATCCAGGCCGGCAGAATCACCGCCAGGCCGGCCCCGTGCGGGGTGTCATAAAGAGCTGAGAGCTGAAATTCCAGCTGATGCGGGGAATTGTCATGGGCGCGGCCCAGCCCGAGAAAGCCGTTGTGGGCCATGGAGTCGGCCCACATCAAATTGGCTCTGACATCATAGTTGTTGGGATCGCGCTCCAGCTCAGGCATGCTCTTGATAATGGACTGCAGCATGCCCTCACACAGCCTGTCGGTCAGATCCACCCCCTGAGTATTGGTAAAGTAATGCTCGCAGACATGGGCAATCATATCGGCACAGCCCACAGCGGTCTGCTTTAAGTCCACGGCAAAGGTCAGCTCGGGGTTTAAGATGGCAAAGGCCGGCTGAAAGCAGCTGTAGGAAACTTCCAGCTTGCGTCTGCCCGCTCCTTCCTGCCCGGAGAGCGCGGCACTGCAGGAGCACTCGGTACCGGCCCCGGGACTGGTCAGCACCACCCCTACGGGCAGGGCCCGGTAGAGATTGCGCTTTTTGACAAAAATATCCCAGACATCCCCCTCATAAAAGGTACCGGCGGCTATGGCCTTGGCTGTATCCACCACCGCTCCGCCGCCTACAGCCAGCACAAAGTCTATGCTGTGATCCCGGCAGAGCCTTACTCCCTCGCGGGCACGGTCGATCAGCGGATTGGGCCGCACCCCGGTCAGCTCCTTAAACTCCAGCCCGGCCCGGTCCAGGGAGCGCTTGATTTTCTCCGCCAGTCCGGTTTTCTGCGCCCCGTGCAGGCCGGTGACGATCAAAATCCGCCGCCCGCCGGAATACTTGATGAGCTGCCCCACCTCATTTTCCTTATTGCGGCCAAAGAGCACCCTGGTCCCCTGGTAAAAATCAAAATCATCCATATCTCACCCGCCCCGCATCCTGGTTGATGTGTGTTCCTGTTTAATGCCCCACCTGCAGACCGTCAGCCCCCAAATGTCGCCCTCTTCCCAGCCGGGACAGACGGGAGCAGAGGGGCTTTTTGTAAAATGGTGCGCTTTTTTCCATACTGCCTGCATGGTACTGCTTTACCAAAAACTGCTGAAAAATCAAAGCATCCGCGGCCTGTTTACCGCCCTCCTGCAGCTCAGATCCGGGCTTTTTGACCCGAGGTGGGCAAAAAGTGCTTTCAATTTTTCCTGATTTATTTATCATAGCCTGAAAATTGAGGACATACGTTTGAGCTCTACTGCACTCAGGCGCTGTCACAAAGGGCCGGGCAGGCCCGGTTTGCCTCTCCTGCAGCGGCAGCCTCCCTGGCGGAGCCTGATTTTCAGGCCTGCATAAGGCTCACTGAGGACTGCACCGCAGGCTGGGAACCCGCTGAGACCACTGAAGCACATACTGAGGTGGTGGTAGGAAAAACTCTGCGCCGGGCGCGGAGCTGGATGTCAGAAAATGGTCCTGTAAAATCAGGGTTTTATTTTGTAATCCGTCCTTTGGTGACGATCCTTGGAGAACAAGCGCCAGTGGATATGACAACTGCACGCGCTGCAGCAGCTCCTGCTGCCAAAAAAGATACTGCCGCCGGGCAGAATCAGCCAGTCAAACCTGTACATCTGCCGGGACAGCTCCCCGGGCAGAAACCCACCCCGGAGCAGCAGAACAGAAAGCCCATTCTGGAGATCAAAAAGCTTACCAAGAGCTTTGATAATTTCACCGCCGTCAACAATGTGGATCTTACCCTCTATAAGGGAGAGATCTTTGCCCTGCTGGGCTCCTCCGGCTGCGGCAAATCCACCCTGCTGCGCATGCTGGCCGGCTTTGAGACCCCCACTTCAGGCAGCATCCTGCTGGAAGGCCGGGAATTAATAGGCGTGCCGCCCTACAAGCGTCCGCTCAACATGATGTTCCAGTCCTATGCCCTCTTCCCCTACATGACGGTCAAGCAGAACATAGCCTTTGGCCTCAAGCAGTCGAAAATGCCCAAAAAGGACATAGAAGAGCGGGTAGACAAGATGCTGCGCCTGGTACACATGGAAGAGTATGTGGACCGCAAGCCCTTTCAGCTCTCCGGCGGTCAGCGTCAGCGCGTAGCCCTGGCCCGTTCTCTGGCCAAGGAGCCGCGCGTGCTGCTCCTCGACGAGCCCATGGGCGCCCTGGACAAGAAATTGCGCGAGCAGATGCGCCTGGAACTGGTAGACATCATCAATTCCGTGGGCGTAACCTGCCTGATGGTGACCCACGATCAGGAAGAAGCCATGACCATGGCCGACCGCATAGCCATCATGGACAAGGGTGAGTTCCTGCAGATAGGCGGTCCGCGCGAGATTTACGAGAACCCCAACTGCCGCTTCTGTGCCGAATTTATAGGCTCGGTCAATATTTTCGACTGCCACCTGGTGACTTCCAATGCCACACAGTCGCTGATCACCTGTCCGGACTTCAGCAATGTGATAGAGCTGACCCACGACGTGGATCTGGCAGACGGCATGCCCCTGACCATAGCCCTGCGCCCGGAGAAGATCTACATCTCCCACATGCAGCCGCAGGAGAAAAACAACTGGTGTGAAGGCACGGTGGACAACATAGCCTACCTGGGCGACATCTCCATTTACTATGTACGTCTGCCCGGCGGCCGCATCATCAGCGCCACGCTGCCCAATGTGGACCGCTTCAAGGAAGGCCTCCCTACCTGGGATGATCATGTGTATTTAAGCTGGGACCCTGAGTCCTGCATAGCACTGACCTTCTGAGGAAGCAGGATCATGTCCACCGGCTTTTCAGTCAATATGACCTTTATCCGCCGCGCCTTTCAGTCCAGGCGCAAGGAGCTCAGGACCGTGCAGCACAAGAATACCTGGCGGGATTATGCCTTGATCTTCCTGCCTTACGTGTGGATGCTGTTGTTTTTTCTGCTGCCCTTTCTCATTATCTTCAAGATCTCCCTGGCAGTGACGGAAATAGCCATTCCGCCCTACTCCTCCCTGGTGACCTTTGCAGACGGGGCCATGCAGATCATTCTGCATCTGGAAAATTACACCAATATATTTACCGATCCAGACGGCACCTATATACGTTCCTATCTCAAATCGGTGCAGGTAGCCGCCTTCTCCACCTTATTCTGCCTCATCATAGGTTATCCCATAGCCTGGGCGCTGGCCACCTCCAAGCCGGCGGTACGCAATGTGCTGTTTATGCTGGTCATCATGCCCAGCTGGACTTCCTTTGTGGTCCGCATTTACGCCTGGATGACCATTATGAAGCGCGACGGCCTGATCAATGACGTCCTGATGGCCCTGGGGATCATAGACACGCCCATACAAATGCTGCAGACGGACTTTGCCGTGTATGTAGGCATAGTCTACTGTTATCTGCCCTACATGGTGCTGCCGCTGTTCTCCGCCCTGATGAAGGTGGACTACTCCCTGGTGGAGGCGGCCTATGATCTGGGCTGCCGGCCGGTCAAGACCTTCTTCAACACACTGGTGCCGCAGACCAAATCCGGTATCATAGCCGGCTCCATGCTGGTCTTCATCCCGGCTCTGGGTGAGTACGTGGTGCCTGAATTGTTGGGCGGCAAGAGTTCCATTCTCATCGGCCGCATTCTGTGGCAGGAATTCTTCAACAACCGCGACTGGCCGCTGGCCTCTGCGGTGGCCATTACCATGCTGCTGATCCTGGTCATTCCCATTATGATCTTCTATAAGATTGAACGCCGTGAGCTGGAGAAATCAAATGCGGGTTAACAAGCCGGCTGCAGCCAGATTAGTCATCATCATCCTGGCTCTGACCTTTTTATATCTGCCCATAGGCACGCTCATTGTCTACTCCTTCAATGAGTCCAAGATGGTTACGGTGTGGACTGAGTTTTCCCTCAAGTGGTATCAGGCCCTGTTCCACAACACAGCCATCATAGATGCCGTGGGTACTTCCCTGCTGATTGCCGTGATGACCTCCTGCACGGCTGTGGTCATAGGCACCCTGGCGGCCTTTGTGCTGGTGCGCGTGCGCTCCTTCCGCGGTGAAAGTGCCTTTGTGCTCTTCATGACCGCTCCCATGGTGCTGCCTGAGGTGATCACCGGTCTGGCCCTGCTGCTGCTCTTCGTCACCCTTGGCAATGTGATCCCCTTCTTTGCCGATCGCGGCATCATAGCCATCTGGATTGCCCATGTGACCTTCTGCTCGGCCTACACCACCGTGGTCATCAGATCGCGCTTTAGGGAGCTGGACATCAGCATAGAAGAGGCGGCCATGGATTTGGGGGCCGGCCCCATCAAGGTCTTCTTTGCCATCATCCTGCCGGCCATCATGCCGGCTGAAGTGGCGGCCCTGCTGCTGTCCTTCACCATGTCCATGGATGATCTGGTGATCACTTCCTTTATAGCCGGTCCGGACAGCACCACCCTGCCCATGCTCATTTTCTCCAGCGTGCGCCGCGGTCTGTCCCCGGAGATCAATGCCCTGGCTACCATCATAGTGCTCATAGTCTCGGTCTGCACCTTCTTTGCCTGGCTGTCCATGACCAGAAAGCAGAAGCGCATGGCCGCCGATCGCGCCAAGGCCCGCCGGGCCAGCCTGATCGAGGAAAAAGCTCTCAGGGAGCATCATCAGGGCTGATTCTTTCCTGTCTGCCGCCGGCCTGCTCCGGCGGCGGATTTTCCCTTTCCCCTCCTTTTTCCCTACTTTCCCCATCCTTTTGTTTTTATTTTCCCTTCTTCCCCCCCCCAAATCTTGTAGGTTTTACATTTCACTAGCGCCCACCCGCTCATAACACG